>PLLH01000032.1 GCA_003140895.1 Elusimicrobiota bacterium | reverse complement strand
GTGGTCATCAACAAGGTGGACCGCCCCAACTGCGACCCTCACGCCGTTCTGGACAAAGTGTTCGCTCTGTTTATGGAACTGGGCGCCAGCGATCACCAGCTGGACTTCCCCGTCGTCTACGCCGCGGGACGCGACGGCTGGGCTTCCAAGGACTATAAAGTCAAGACCAAGGACCTTACTTATCTTTTCGAAACCATTCTCAAGTACGTTCCGGGACCGCCGGACCTGGNNACATCGGCATAGGCAGGATCTTCCAGGGAACGGTGGCCACGGGGTCGATGATCTCCCTGGCTTCGCCCGTTTCCCAGCCGGTCACGCGCAAGGTCGTGCAGCTGATGGGTTTCAAGGGCCTGACCAGGGTGCCCGTGCTGACGGCGCGCTCCGGGGATATCGTGGCTATGGCCGGCCTTGAAGGCATAGAGGTCGGCGATACGGTCTCGTCGGTCGAGTCCCCCGGCGTCCTGCCGGGCCTCGATATAGAATTACCCACGCTCGCGATGGAATTTTACGCCAACGACGGCCCTTTTTCCGGCCGCGAGGGGAAATTCGTGACCGCCACCCAGCTCAGGGAAAGGCTTTACCGCGAACAGCAGAGCAATGTGGGCCTGAAAGTCGTGGATGTTCCCGGCCAGTCCGGGTTCAAGGTTTCCGGCCGGGGCGAACTGCACCTTGCCATACTTATCGAGACCATGCGCCGCGAAGGTTACGAGATGTCGGTGTCCAAGCCGGAAGTGATTCTTAAAAAGGAACACGGAAAGATCGTGGAGCCGGCCGAGTATTTAATTGTGGACGTCGAAGAGCAGTATCAGGGCGCCACGATGGAAAATTTGGGGGCGCGAGGCGCTCTCATGAAAGATTTGGCGAAGGAACCCATGCCTGCCGGTCCCGATCATGTGCGCATTGAATATGTGATTGCCACCCGCTGCCTTCTGGGATTCAAGAGCGAATTTTTAATTTTGAGCCGCGGAACGGGCATAATGCATCAGAGTTTCCACGGCCACATTCCCAAAGGAGAAGATTTGCCGCTTCGTAAAAACGGTGTGCTGATCGCCATGGAAGGCGGGCTCACCACCGGCTACGCGCTGAACAGTTTGCAGGAAAGGTCTTCCCTTTTCGTCAATCCCGGTGAACCGGTCTATGCGGGAATGATTGTCGGTGAAAACGCGCGGGACAACGACATGACCGTCAACCCCTGCAAGAAAAAACACCTCACCAATATGCGGGCCGCCGGTTCGGATGATTTGGTTTTGCTCACGCCGCCGCGGGTCTTTTCCCTTGAACAAGCCATCGAATACATCGAACGGGACGAACTGGTGGAAGTGACCCCGAAAATTATCCGGTTGCGCAAAAAAATCCTCAAAGAAATTGACCGCCGCCGCGCGGGCCGTTAGCGCCGCCTGGTGCGAAAATCAAACTCCCGCATTGAAAGGCTTTCCTTTTTTCGTAGACTCTGCCCCATGCGAAACGAATCGGGAATGACGGCTCTTGAGATCATTATTATGGTGGTGGTGCTCGGCGTGGTGGGGATCATCACCGTCCCCAAGTTCAAGCTCATGGTCTATCAATCGCGCGAAGGCCGCACCAAGACGAGCCTGGGCGAACTACGCGGAGCCTTGGCGATTTACTATTCGGACAATTTCGGCCTTTATCCCTCCGACGAAGGAACGCCTGAAACGCGGCTCTCTTCCTCTCTTGTCCCGAAATATTTGAAAACCATGCCGTATGTGGACTTGACGCAATTTTATCCCAAGAAACTTAACACCGTTCAAGATCGTCTCGATGACCGGGGAGATTGGGTTTATTCCACGTTGAACGGATACGTGTCTGTCAACTCAAGCCATCTGGATACGAAAGGAAACCATGTTTCAAATTGGTGAAGAATGATGATGGACCAAGACAGCGCTTATCGTCCGCAGTTGAAAATCATTGATTTGGGAGTTGATATGGTTCCCAAGCCGTTGGTGTTGGTCGTGGATGATGAACCCGCGCTCCAGTCTCTTGTTTTCGATACGTTATCAGACGACTTCCGTTTGATTGCCGCTTTCAATGGGCGGGAAGGCGTTGCCAAGGCGACTCAGCATAAGCCCAACGTCATTCTCATGGACGTCATGATGCCCGACATCGGAGGATATGAGGCCGTCCGGATCCTTCAAAATCAGGCCGAGACAAAGGATATTCCCATCTTGATGGTGACCGCCCAGGATTTCGACTCGTCCACCATTCAACTTCTTAAGAACGAACCGAACGTCGCGGGACTGATCACCAAACCGTTTCGTCCCAAGGCTCTTCGAGAGACCATCAGGGCGGTCATAGACAAAAAGAAAATCAACTAGGGTCGCATCTCCGGGAGACACGCGTGACCGTCAAAAAAAAGCACCTCATCCTCGATACGAGCCTTTTTGTCAATCCGGCGTGCGCCCACTATTTTGGAAATTCGCCGACCGCCGCCTTAACCCGGTTCCTTGAAATGGCCGAGGAGGCTCATCATCTCGATTTCTCCATGCCCCCCAGCGTGTACGCGGAACTCATGCATTTTGCCGACGAACAGCAGGTCCCCAAAAAACTTCTCCTTCTCGTTCAGAAAAAAGCGCCCAAGAAACACGAGCTTCGTATCCCGGGAATCTTTCTGTATCAGCTGGTCGAAGAAATGCGCGACCGCGTGGACCGGGGCCTTCGGCTGGCGGAGCGTCACGTGAGAGAGGCTCTCCTGGTCTCGCCCCCGCCCGCCGAACAAAAACCAAGTCCGGAAAAAATTCGAGCCGATGCGGAAATAATCGGACGGCTCAGGGAAACACATCGCCGAATTATGCGCGAAGGAATGTTGGATTCGAAGGCGGACGTGGATCTTCTGCTTCTCACCTATGAAGTGGACGGCGTTCTCGTGACGGGAGATGGGGGTCTTCAGGCGTGGGCCGAGAATTTGGGGCTCGTTCTTTTGTCTCCGGATCATTTGCATGATCTTTTGTCAGTGTCGGCGAACAAACCGGTTTTATGACGGTCTTTTTTTTTAATTTTGTGAAAAAGCACTTGACACAAAATTTAGCCCATGCTAGAAACTGTTCTCGATATGAACTTTAAACCGTTCTCCTTTCTCCGCGGCTGCGCTCATCGCGTTCCATCCTCTTCTGTTTTATCCCGGTTCCTTTCTTCCTTATTGATCAGCGCCGCTGTCGGTTTGTTTTTTGTTCCTTCCTCTCACGGCTTTACGTTGTCCATGTCTCACACGCCGAGCACGCCCAACACCACCTACAACTTGAGTTGGACGGCGGTTCAGGTATCGACGCCGGATACGTTGGTCACTTATTATATCTATCAGGAGTTCGGACGGGACGGGGTGTCGGATTTGGGGCCGAATTCGTATGTTTTTGCAACTCAAGACACATCAGCGCCTCTATTTGAGCCCCCGGGCAGCCGTTGCATGATTGTCAGGTCGTCGACAAACGTCCTTGGACTCACTCAATGGTCCAATGAAGTCTGCCACGGATTTGTCCATAACTTAACTTCTGAAGGGATCGCGCGCGCCGACGGCGACGGGACCCAGCGAGGAGTGGATCAGAAGTGGAAGTTTACTTACTCATTGGATGAAGATGCCCTTTTCACGGCTAAAATTTATCCCCCAGGAACCTTGTTCACGAATGACACCAATTATTTTGCCATCGCGGCGAGCAGCCCGCTCATCAAAACGTTGGTTGAAAACACCGCGAGATCCGGAGAAATGGGCAGCCATTCCATTACGAATTGTGAAGAGTGGGATAGCCGGACGAGTTCTGGAACCGTGGTCCCGAACGGCATCTACTATTTACTTCTTCAGGCCACATTGGATTCAGGCTATTTCCCAGGCGGGGTCCCTCCATTGGAATATCCTAATTATCCTCCAGCAGTGAGAGAATCCTGGTTACGCGACGGAATTACTTTTTCTATTCCCGTGGACATCCTCCGAATCATGAATTTGGCCGCGACCGGCATTACCATTAATAAGCCGACATCGAGCATTACCTACGAATTGACGGGAGATGCGCTTGTTCGGGTTCTCATCGCTCAACCAGGCTCGGCTTTTGTGATTGATGTGAACGGCGACATTCAGGCGGCGAGCCGAACGACCGGCGCCATTGATGATACGTTGATCGTTAGCACGTTCAGTTTCCAGCGGAAAGCGGGGAAAATTACTGAATCCTGGGATGGCACCAGTTCCACCGGGACAGTCATGCGCTCCGGTGTCTACCCCGTCAGTATTTCAGCCAAGGATGAATATGGCAATCATGCCATCATGGCGTCTGGAGACGACTACGCCTTGTTCACGATGATTACCTTGGAGCGGTCAGCCGGATCCGATCAAGGAGCGAACACCGTCCAGGATACGGTTCCTCCCACATTGACATCCATTAGCCCTTCGAATGGAGGGTCGCTGTCAACCACGGTCTCATCCATTACGATTGTGTTGGCCGATAACACGGCGTTGAATTTGTCAGGCGTGGCCGTTTCTATTCGAGGGCCCAATAACACGACGGTGACAGGGAATGTTTCCAACAATGGTCAAAATACCATCACCGTGGCTTTTCCCACTCCCTTGAGCGCCAACGGGAATTACGCCGTCACGATTGTGGCGCTGGACACGGCGGGGAACTCGGCCACGTTCATAAGCAATTTCAGCATCAATATTCGCCTGGAAGCGGGCGCGTTTGAAGGATCCTATAAACTTTATCCCAATCCAGCGAAGAACACGCCGATTTTGATTGAATACGGCC
>PLLH01000034.1 GCA_003140895.1 Elusimicrobiota bacterium | reverse complement strand
GACGCTCCAGTCCTTTAAATTCCGGAGCCACAGCTGGTACGGGCTTTCCCAGCTGTTCGGCACGATCCGAACTTTTTTCTTTTTGTTGGCCTCGATTCCCATTTTGGCCATCGCTTTCATGGCGAGGAACCACTGTTCGGACTCAAGCGGCTCAATGATGGTCTCGCATCGGTAGCAAACAGAAACAGCCAGCTTGTGATCTTCAATTTTTTCGAGAAGCCCTTGAGCTTCCAGATCCTCCACCACTTTTTTCCGGGCATCAAAGCGGTCCAAACCAGCGTAAGGCCCGGCTTCCGCCGTCATTTTTCCATCAAAACCGATCACGGTGATGTGAGGAAGGCCTGTTCGTCCGGCGATCTCAAAGTCAACCGGGTCATGAGCCGGCGTGACTTTGACCGCGCCCGAACCGAAGGTCTGATCCACCGCGTCATCCGCCACGATCGGAATCTCTCTCGACATGAGCGGAAGTTTGATGGCCGACCCGATCACCCCTTTGTACCGTTTGTCTTTCGGGTGAACCGCCACGCCAGTGTCTCCCAACATGGTTTCAGGACGAGTCGTGGCGACGACGATATATCCTTTCGAAAAAACGGAATCCGGAGTGGCTTTGGCTTTCGCCGACCGCGTTTTTTTTCGCCGGTCGACGATGGGATAGCGGATATGCCAGAGAGCGCCTTTGACGTCGTTGTGCTCCACTTCGACGTCCGCCAGAGCCGTGCTGCAGCGCGGGCACCAATTCACAAGACGCTTTCCCCGGTAGAGAAGCTTCTTGTTGTAAAGCTCGACAAAGGCTTTTCGAACCGCTCGCGAACAGACCTCATCCATCGTAAAACGCGAGCGGGACCAGTCCAATGCCGTTCCAAGACGCTTGAATTGATTCAAAATCGTGTCGCCGGTGGCTTGCCGCCAAGCCCACATACGCTCAAGAAATTTTTCACGGCCGAGCGCATGACGGTTGGTTCCTTCCTGTTTCAACATCTTCTCGACCACGTTTTGCGTGGCGATGCCGCCGTGGTCGGTGCCGGGCACCCAAAGGGCGGAATCCCCCTGCATTTTCCGGTATCGAATGAGGATATCTTGGAGAGTGGAGTTCAAGGCATGTCCCATGTGAAGGGAGCCCGTAACGTTGGGAGGTGGCACAACAATGGTGTAGGCCCGAGTCTTTTCAGGATCAGGCTTAAAATAACCGGCTTTCTCCCACACGTCGTACCAGGTGGCTTCGACGGTCTTGGGGTCGTACACCTTTTCCAGAGTCGTGTTGTTAGGAGCAGCCTGTTCAGCCGACGGGGTTTGATGGTTAGTTTCAGACATGGCTTTGGATCATATCACAAACATGGGTAAAAAATGTCGCCCCCGTCCGCCGCGGCGGACAGGGGCGACGTCCATCTTCGTTGCTAATCTGTATTGTTAGAAGTCTCCTGGAGGCATTCCGCCGGGCATTCCAGCCATGGCAGATTTCTTCTCCGGGATATCCGTCACGAGAACTTCCGTCGTGAGCAGAAGGCTTGAAACCGAAGCGGCGTTTTGAAGCGCTGAACGAACCACTTTGGTCGGATCGACGATGCCGGCTTCCGCCAGATCTTCGAACTGGCCGGAATCCGCGTTGAACCCGAAGTTGACGGATTTTTCCTGACGGATTCTCTCCACCACCACGGCGCCGTCCACACCGGCGTTTTCGGCGATTTGCTTCACAGGTTCTTCAATGGCGCGCCGGATGATGTTGATACCGGTCTGCTCATCGATGTCATCGGATTTGAGGTTCACCAAGGCTGCGGCCGCGCGAAGCAAGGCCGTTCCCCCTCCGGGGACGATTCCTTCTTCCACACCGGCACGCGTCGCGTGCATGGCATCTTCCACCTTGAACTTCTTGGTTTTCATCTCGGTTTCGGTCGCCGCTCCCACGTTGATGATCGCCACGCCGCCTTTCAGCTTCGCGAGGCGCTCTTGGAGCTTCTCTTTGTCGTAATCGGAGGTTGTGTCGTCAATTTGTTTGCGGATTTGAGCGATGCGGGCTTCGATGTCTTTCTTCTTGCCGCCGCCGTCCACAATCGTGGTGTTTTCTTTGTCCACCACAACTCTCTTGGCGCTTCCGAGAGTGGAGAGATCGGCTTTGTCAAACTTGAGTCCTTTCTCTTCGCTCACAACGGTGCCGCCCGTGAGGACCGCAATGTCTTCCAGCATTTCCTTCCGCCGGTCGCCAAAACCAGGGGCTTTGACCGCCACGCAGCGCAGACGCCCTTGAAGCTTGTTGACCACTAACGTGGCCAACGCTTCGCCTTCCACGTCTTCCGCGACGAGGAGGAACGGTCGGCCGGTTTGAAGGATTTTCTCAAGCAAGGGAAGAAGTTCCGTCATGCTGGAGAGTTTTTTGTCGGTGATAATGATGTGGGGATTTTCGAGAACGGCTTCCATTCTTTCCGGGTCGGTCACGAAATAAGGAGAGATATGGCCGCGGTCGAACTGCATCCCTTCCACGACTTCCAACGTCGTGTCAGCCGATTTCCCTTCTTCAACGGTGATGACGCCGTCTTTGCCGACTCTCAAGATGGCTTCGGCGATCAAACCGCCGATCTGCTGGTCGTTGGCCGAGACCGTCGCGATTTGGGTGATTTCCGCTTTCGCTTTCTCCCGTTCTTTTTCAATGTTAACGGTTTTGGACATCTTTTTGAGATGAGCCACAACCGCTTCCACCGCGTTGTTAATGCCGCGTTTGATATGGGAGGCGTTGGCGCCGGCAGTAATGTTCCGAATGCCTTCCGTGAAGATGGCCTGAGCCAGCACGCACGCCGTTGTGGTCCCGTCTCCAGCCACATCGTTCGTTTTCGACGCCACTTCGCGAATGAGCTGGGCACCCATATTTTCAAATGGATCTTCGAGCTCAATGTCCTTGGCCACCGTCACGCCGTCATTGGTGACGCTGGGTGAACCGAATTTTTTATCGAGAACGACAAAACGGCCCTTAGGTCCCAGCGTCGTTTTAACTGCGTTTGCCAACTTGTCCACGCCGGCCTTGAGAGCCCGCCTGGCTTCGTCTCCGTATTTAATTTGTTTTGCCATGGGTTAATTTCCTCCTGATAATTAAATGATGGACTTATTCAATGATGCCGAGAATATCGTCTTGACCGACGATCAAATGATCGTCACCGTCAATTTTTATTTCGGTTCCTGAATATTTCCCGTAAAGAACCCGGTCGCCCACTTTGACATTCATGGGAAGGACCTTGCCTTCATCGGATACTTTGCCTTTCCCAACGCCAATGACTTTCCCTTCTTGGGGTTTTTCTTTGGCTGTATCAGGAATAATAATTCCATTTTTTTTGACTTCATCCTTTTCAAGCGGACGAATCAAGACGCGATCCCCGAGGGGGACCACTTTTACTCCAGTTAACACCGCATCGGCCATAATTGGCACCTCCATTAAAAGACTGCTAAATTTAAGACCTAAAAAAAACCATCCATTAGAAATGCCGTCTAAAGGACGGTTCGTAAAAAGGTCTTAGTGACTTGAATTGTGGTCAGATTGTAAGAAACAACTCTTTTCCTGTCAAGCCAAAAGAAGGAGTGCTAATAAAGACGGCGCCCGCCTTATGCTTCTTCCATCAACTGTTTAAGAAACGCCGAATCTTTCCTCCAATTTTTCTTCACCTTGATATACAAATCCAAATAAACCGGCCGTCCCAATCTCTTCTCGATCTCCTCCCTGGACTGCTGTCCCAATCTTTTAATGGAACTCCCCTTTTTCCCCAAAATGATGTTCTTCTGGCCGTCTGTTTCCACGATGATATTGGCCCGGATATGGTCCTTCCGGCCCTCTTTCTCAACAAACTCCTCCAATAAAACGGCGGCGGCATGAGGGATTTCCTGATGAAACATCTCGAAAATCTGCTCGCGGATGAGTTCTCTCACATAAAACCGCTCCCACCTATCCGTCAGCTGATCGGTTGGGAAATAAGGAGGCGAGAACGGAAGCTGGGTGAGAAGCGCTTGTCTCAACGGGCGGACGCCCTGGCCTGTTTTAGCGGATAGAACAAAAGAGCGAATCTCCCCCGGAAAACACTTTTTCAATTCCGCCGTGACAGAAGCCATCACCTCTTCTGAGACGCCGGCATCCATTTTATTGAAGACGACAAAAAGCGGCTTATTGGTTTTAGCGAGCCCTTCGGCGAAATAAATCTGCTCCGGCGTCAGCGGCTTGGACTCCAACACCCACAAAATAATGTCGGCATCGTCGTAAAGCGACCGCATGATGGCCCGGCGCATGTAAGATCTGAAGTTATCATCCGGGCTCAACCAACCGGGCGTATCCAGGAAAATGAGTTGGGACTTTGCTTCGTTAATGATTCCGAGGATGGCTTCACGCGTGGTTTGAGGCTTGGCTGAAACGATGGATAACTTGAAACCTAAAAGGGAATTCAGCAGCGTGGATTTCCCCACATTGGGCCACCCAACGATGGCGACATAGCCGCTGCGAAAGGAAGAAAAATCGGGAGTCGAGTCGTTCACAAATAAGGAATGGGGTTAACGAACGGCGAGACGGCCGAAGGCAACCTTGAAGTAGGTCGAAAAAATATCCCGGGCGACCGGTTCCAGTTTGGCATAGGCCGACGGTGTTTGATCGAGAAGCTGCTGGCGATCTTCTCCCGCCGAAGCGATGGCCGCTTCCCCCTCAGGCGTCATGCTCCATTGCTGAACCATGCCGGGCGTCGCTTCCAAATGAAATTGAAGGCCGTACGTCACCGGCCCCCAACGAAACGCCTGATTTTCACACCGATTGGAAGAAGCCAGCTGAACAGCGTCTTTGGGGAGCTCAAAGGTGTCTCCATGCCAATGGAGAACGTCGAACTCTTTGGGAGCGGAACGAAAAACGGGATCCGCCGCCGCGTGCGGCGTCAATTGGATAGGATGCCATCCCAGCTCTTTTGTGTGATTGGGATAAATGCGAGATCCAAGAGCTTTCGCGATCAGCTGAGACCCTAAGCAAATTCCAAGAATGGGTTTTTCATCGGCAATGATTTTTTCAATGAGGCGGAGTTCTTCAAAAAGGAAAGGATATTCGCTGACGGCGTTGGCGCACATGGGGCCGCCCATAATAATCAGCCCTGCCAGATCACTTGTGTTCCGAGGAAGTCCGTCTCCGGCATAGAGATGGATATCACGAAAGGGCATGGCCAACTCTTTTAGAATGGTGCCAATCAACCCGACCGATTCGCCCGCACAATGATAGAGCCCGAATATCATGAATAAATTTTACCATTGTTCACCAGACGGACAAAGAGATATTTTTGCCCGGTTCCCCAGTTGATTTATGATCCCGAAATCAGTAGGTTAATAGCCGTATCCGGGCCATCCCAAGATGGCAACCCCGATAAGGAGAACCCTGTGAGCATAAGTCCAGTTGACTTGGACCCCAAAGATTACGTCCCCACCCTCGAATTGTTGAAAACAATTGATTTCCTTGAGGGGGTCCCGGATGAGGACCTCAAAAACATCCTTTTTTCCCTTCAAAAACAGTCTTTTGGGAAGAATGCCGTGATCCTTTTTCAAGGCGAAATCGCCAACCGATTGTTCATTATTCGACGCGGGAACGTGACCATCAGCACAAAAAACAAAGGGACGAAGATTATTTTGGCCGAAATGACCGCTTCGATGTATTTTGGGGAGATTTCAATGCTTAGGCCCACCGCCGCCACCGCCACCGCCAACGCGGGAGATGACGGGGCGGATGTTTTGATTGTCACGCACGATACGTTTTCGAAGCTCCTCTCCAAGAAAATACCTGACATTCAAGAACGAATTGAAAAAATCATCGAAAAACGATTGGCCTCCAAAGCCAAAGCCAAAGAAGCCGATAATCAAGCCTAAAATAAATTAACAATACCCTTGAAATGCCTCTGTTTTTCCGTTACTTTTTAACGGAATGAACAGAAAAGCCCCTTATCTTATCGAAGTTGGAATCGGTTTAATCCTAGCCGCCTTTGTGATCTGGTCTTTCCACACGAAGACCTCGATTATTGAAACCGCTAATCTTAAAACCTACGACCTCCTGTCCAAAGCCCGGAAAACCCAAAGCACAAGCGGGGACGTGGTTCAAATCGTCGAAATTGACGAGCAGTCCGTCACCAATTTGGGCCGTTGGCCGTGGCCGCGGGCCTTGGTGGCCCAACTGGTGGATTCCGTTGTTGAAGGAGGAGCCAAGGTCATCGGACTCAATATTTTATTCTCCGAGCCCGCTCAAAACCAAGGGTTGGAAGAGATTAAAATCCTCCATGAAAATTTCAACCAGATCTACCAGAAAGAAAAGGCGCGTCTCAAAAAGAAAGGGATTAAAACGGATGCGTTTGAAACGTACCTGCGCGAATTGGAAGAATCCAAAAAAAGCATGGATGAAGACGGCGTTCTGGCTCAATCGATTGACGAGGCCGGCAATGTCGTTCTTCCCATGTATTTCACGCCGGGCGAGGCGTTGGGCGACAATCTGCAACCTCTCCCTGATTTCTTTGGCGAACAACGAGCGGCGCTGCGCCCGATGAACGGCATCTTCCCGGATGTCCCTCCCGGAATGGACGCCAGTCTCCCATTGGAACCGTTCGGCGCCGCGGCCATTTCCATCGGCCATGCCAATTTGATACCGGACCAAGACGGCACCATCCGGCGCGTTTCCCCACTATTCCGTTACGGAAAAGAATTCTATCCTTCGTTTGGCCTCCAACTGATCCGGACGTTTCTCAATCTGCCTCTCAGTTCCATCGTTTGGAAAGAGGGAATGGGCCTGAGCATGAAAAACGCCCTGATTCCCATTGATGAAAAATCGGCGGCCTATCTGGATTTCAGCGCCGGGATGGATGTGTTCAAAAAACATTCGGCGGTTGATATTTTGACAGGAGCGCTCCCTCCGAACATATTCAAAAATAAAATTGTTTTGATCGGCGTCACCGCCCCCGGCCAGGGAGAAGTGTTTGTGATCCCCAATGGCACCCGCGTCACAGGGCTTGACCTGTGGGCCGTCCACATGGACAACATGTTGAGCCGGCGATTTATTGTTCACCCACCGTGGGCAACCAAAGCCGAGTGGGGAATGATTTTTCTGGCGGCTTTTGTCGTCGTACTCATACTTCCCTTTCTGCGCGCCCGATTCGCCGTTCCGGCCGCGGCGGTGATCTTTTTTGGAATGCTGGGCGGAAGTTGGTTCCTGTTTATTAAAAATGGTCAATGGGTCTCCCCCACCTATGGGATGGCCCTCCTGGCCGCCGGGTTCGCCGTTGTGGTGGCCAAACGTCTCGTCTTTACCGAGAAAGGGAAGGAACTGGTTGAAGCCGAAGGAGTGGAGACGAACAAGATGCTGGGGCTCTCCTTCCAAGGCCAGGGGATGCTGGACCTCGCTTTTGAAAAATTTCGCCGATGTCCCGTTGACACCACTTTAAAGGACCTGCTCTACAACCTCGGGTTGGATATGGAACGAAAGCGCCAATATACGAAGGCCGCCGCGGTGTATGAACACATCGCCGGCAACGATCCCAAATACAAAGATATTCAGGCGAAAATCGATCTCTTAAAAAAAGCCGGGGAAGGCATGGTGTTTGGCGGTATCGGGAAGAAAGGCTCCGATTCCACGGTGATCGTTTCCGGCTTAGGCCAGCACACGACGCTCGGCCGATACGAAGTGATCAAAGAGCTCGGACGCGGAGCGATGGGCATCGTTTACCTTGGAAAAGACCCCAAGATCAACCGGCAAGTGGCTATCAAGACCCTTAGGTTCGATGACGACGTGTCGGAAGAGCAGGCCAAATTAATCAAGGAACGTTTCTTCCGGGAAGCCGAATCCGCCGGGAATCTGACGCACCCCAACATCATTCGTATTTTTGACGCCGGTGAAGACCAGGACGTCGCCTACATCGCCATGGAATTACTGGAAGGAGAAGACCTCAAAGCCTACTGCGAAAAAGGGAACCTCTTCCCCCTTGTGCGGACCTTGGAACTGGTGATGAACGTCGCTGACGCGCTCGATTATGCCCACAAACAAGGCGTGGTTCACCGGGATATCAAGCCAGCGAACCTCATGTTACTGAAGAACGGAACGCTCCGAATCACGGATTTCGGAATCGCTCGCATCCAAGCCACGTCCAAAACAGCCACAGGCGCTGTCCTCGGCACGCCCGCCTACATGAGTCCGGAACAAGTCAACGGGAAAAAAGTGGATGGCCGGGCGGATATCTTTTCCCTGGGCGTCACTTTCTTTGAATTATTAACGGGAGAAAAACCTTTTCATGCCGATAGCATCGCCGCGCTTCTTTACCGGATCGCCAATGTGGAGCACCCGGATCCGCGCGAGTTTAATTCCGCTATCCCGGAATTTCTGATCCCCGTCATCAACAAAGCCTTGATGAAAGATTTCGACAAGCGCTATCAACTGGCGGGCGATATGGCCAAAGATCTCAAAGATTGCTTAAGAAAAATGGCCCGATATCCATCGAAGGAAAAAACGGAAATCGAGACGGAAAAACCCAAGGAAAAAATAGAAAAACAGGGTATCGATGAAACCGCATTGCCAAAGGAACTGGTGAAGGATCTGGAATCCGCTTTTAACATCGCCCCTGACAGTTCCGAGCAGCCTGCGGCGGAGCCAACGGCTCCCGAGGAAAAGATCCCTGAAACAAAAAATGAGGAAGCGACGCCGGCCATTGAACATAATTTTTATCCTTCTCGAGAACAAACCCCTCCAAAGCCGTCGGAGGAGAAAAAAAATGAAAGCGCGTAACGATGGGGTGTCGATTGGAAATCATCGGTAAAACAAATACGGGACGCACCCGAAAAAACAATGAAGACTCCTTTGTCATTGAACCTGACTTGGGGTTCATGATTGTTGCCGATGGAATGGGCGGCCATGCCTCCGGAGAAGTGGCCAGCCGATTGGCGTCGACGCTCTGCGCCCAACAACTCAAACGTTCCCTGCAAACCGGACATGTCCCTATTTTTTATCATGTGCCCAACAATCCCTCCCTTGATCCCAGAACCCACATTCTTGGAGACTGCGTTAAATTCGCGAACTCCGCCGTTTACGAAGCGTCACAAAAACAATCCGAAAACAAGAACATGGGAACAACGCTTGTGGCCGCCCTCTTCTTAGACGATAAACTCGCCATCGCCAACGTCGGCGACAGCCGCCTCTACCTGATCCGGGGAGACGACCTGGTTCAATGCACGGTGGACCACAGCTTTGTCCAAGAACAAATCGACAAAGGCCTGATTGATCCCGACGAAGCGGAACAATCGGACATGAAACATTTGTTAACCCGATGCATAGGGAATCAAGAAGACGTCGAGGTCGACATGAAAGAAATTGAACTAAAGCCAAGCGACTTTATTCTTCTCTGTTCGGACGGATTAACAAAAATGCTCAAAGACAAAGAAATCATGGCCACTTTTCAGGAACTGAAAGACCCCGATGGCATCGCGTCATCCCTCATTGATAAAGCCAACAACGCCGGCGGAAAAGATAACATCACCGTACTTGTCGCTCACGTCGCGGAAGATCATTTAAGTTTGAGTTCTTGGACGGATCGTCTCAAGAAACTATTCCAACATAAAGCAGAGAGGAAATAACCATGCCTATACTTTATTTGAAATTCAACGCCGCCGTCATCAAAATGATCGCCTTGGAAAAAGAGGAAACGACCTTTGGACGCAAAGAAGGCAATGACATTGTCATTGATAATCCCGCCGTCTCCGGGTTTCACGGAAAGATCAAGAAAGAAGGGGAAGCCTATTTTGTTGAGGACTTAGACAGCACAAACGGCACGTTTATCAACGGCCGGCGCATCAAAAAAGAAGAGCTCAAAAATAAAGACCAAGTCCGAGTGGCCCGCCATATTCTTGAGTTTATTTCCGATCAGTCCTCCCAAGAGGCAAACCCAACGATCGGAGGACTTGATCAAGCCGGTGACCAACAGGAACCGATTGAGACCTCGATGGGAGAAGTGGAGATTCTTCGAGGCGCGGATGCGCATGCCATCCAAATGGAAGTTCAAGACGGAGGGTATCAGGCTCCGCGAGAGAAAAAACCTGTCACCGAATCCCTGTTGAATACCAATAAGCTGGACCTCCCCCCCGCCACCATCAAAATTGTTTCAGGGGCGGCCGATTCCACAACGGAAATTCCGCTCAAAGACCAAGTCACCTACATCGGGACGTCTCCCCAAGCGATGATCAAAATTAAAGGATTTTTGGCCCCTCATCTGGCCGCCGCCATCAGCAAAAAACCGGATGGATACTTCTTAAACGCCATTAAGGTTGGTTACCCCAAAGTCAACGGGAAAGCCATCTTAGAACAAGTGCTTTTGGAAAGCGGATCCCTTATTGAAGTCGGTGGAACCAACATGGTTTTCTACCTTCTTGACGACAAAAAGGCCGCCGAGAAGAAAAAGGCGTAAAATAGTCATAATTACCTCTACTTTTCAGTTCGTTTTTATCGGTTTTTATACCCTAAAAAACCGCTAGAATCGCATTGACTTCGACCCCTTGTCATGCTATCCATAAGAGAGCGCATGAGCTAAATTCAGAAAAATGAGGCCAGGTTGAAATTATCTTTCATTAAAAACTTCCTGACGCGCCGTTTCACCTTCATGCTGATCCCCCACGGATCGGGTGATCCTCGTCGAATTGAAATCCCCGTCTCTCTTATCCTTGTCCTTATGGCCCTGTGGACAGGAATCACGTTCTGGGGATCATATCTGTCCGCCCAACATGTCGACTATTGGCGAACCCAACTCACCAACCAAGTGTTAACCATGAAAGTGAAGTATCTCATCCATCAGATTGATCAATCGCGAAGCGTTTTAGACGAAGTCAAACAAGTCGACATAAAATTAAGGGAAATGATCAACGCCTCCAACCCCTCCAAACCAGAGAAGGTCAAATCGCCAAAGGAATACGGGACGGGCGGACCGACAACCGACGAAGGAAACGATGTATCGCGCCTCTTAGACCAAGCGGACCCGGACATCACCTGGAAACGTCTGGTTGAAAAAATTGGGCTTTTGAATTCTGAAGCGAACGAACGAATTTCAAGTTACGACGCCATGCTCAACTGGCTCGACGGTCAAAAGAAACTATTCCGCGCCACGCCAACAGGCTGGCCGTGCGCGGGCCGGCTCTCCTCCGGCTTTGGCCGCCGGCTTTCTCCCTTTACAGGGACTGAAAAATTTCATTTTGGAGTGGATATTGCGAACCGGATTGGCGCGCCCCTCTACGCCACCGCTGACGGGCGAATTGTGATCTCTTCCTGGGAAAGCGGCTACGGGAACCTGGTCGTGATTCAACACGATTTCGGTTTTCAGACTCGCTACGCTCATTGCAGCCGTCTCAAAATAAAAGCCGGGGAACGCGTCAAACGAGGCCAACTGATCGCTCTCATGGGAGCGACGGGAAACGCCGTGGGCTCCCACTGCCACTACGAAGTCCGGCAATACGACAAGCTCCGCAACCCGTTCGCTTTCATGATGGGAGACACGCTTCGCCCCGCTCCTCTCTCACGGCTCATCAAAAATCAGTTTGCCAAGAACCCCTCTTAGAACATTGTTCTGGCAATTTCCCGTTTTCCCCACTAAACTTGGTTAAGAATGGATATTTTGATTAGGAGGCCGTCATGTTCTCCAGCCATAAAAACGTAACGAAGATTGAAGCCATCATCGGCCATACGACGGAAATTGAAGGTTCCATCCGCGCCAATGAAGCGATCCGAATCGACGGAAAAGTAAAAGGCGGCGTGACGGCGGAATCCGTTATGATCGGAGACAATGGCGTTGTTATGGGCGACATTTCAGCCAACAAAGTCACCGTGGGAGGAAAGGTCAAAGGCAATATCTCGGCGGCGAGCCTCCTCGAACTCCTACCGAAAAGCCAGATTTTAGGCGACATTCGGACCAGCAAACTGATCGTGGCGGATGGAGCCTGTTTCGAAGGAAATTGCCAGATGATCAAAGCCGACGGCCAAGTGATCGAAATGAATCCGGAAACCTTTTCAAACGAAGCTGACAACAATCAGAAGCATTTGAAAGTTGTTGGCGGGAACACGAAGAAATAACGCCGACGTCATCACGCGACTCTTCCATCCTGAAAAAGCGCTCCCTCTCTTAATATTTTATAATCAATCATCATGTTAAAGTATCTAAGGCGACATCGCACCGTTCTCATGGTATCCCTGGCTCTCGTTGTGGCCGGGCTCGCCCTTTTTCAGGTCAGCGGCTCCTTTATCACCAACTCCCCCCATGACGCCATTATGACCGTGAACGGGGAAAAAATCACGCAAGCCCAGTTCGACCGCCTCTACAACCAAATGATCAAGCAAAAGGGCGACTTGAAGCCGGATGAAAAACAAAAATTAATGAACGATCTTCTCATGGAATTTATCCGGCAGGAAGTGTTCTATCAGGAAGCGAAAAAATACGGTTTCATCGTTCCAGACCAAGAACTCCAATTCAATATCGCCTCAGTCCCGGCATTCCAAAAAGACGGCCACTTTGACCAATACACGTATCTCGAGATGATCTATCGAGTTCTCGGTTCCACCCCGGCTGAATTCGAAAAAGACCGGAAGAAAGCCATCGCCGGCCAAAAACTCAGCCAACTCATCGCCTCCGCCGTTCTCGTTCCGGATGACATTGTGAATGATCGGCTGGCGGCGCGAATCGCCATCGAAACAGACAAGAAAAAACAGAAGGCCTTGCGGGACAATCCGGACATTTTAAGGCAGGAAATTCGAAATAAAGAGATGAATCTGGTGATGAGCGATTGGCTGGCTCAACTCAATTCGTCGCTGAAGGTCAACATCGTCTCTGAAAACTTCAAGAAAAGGCTCTCAGGCGCCCCGCAACCGGGCCAATAAACTCTTCACCACCCGCATCGGAAGCCCCACCACGTTGTCATAATCACCGACGATTCGCTGAACGAACGGATCCTTCCCTTCTTGAATGGCATACGCCCCGGCTTTGTCCAAATGACGGCGAGACGCGCGCTCAATATCCTTTTCGGTCAACGGCCGGAATTTGACCCGGGTGATGGCAACCCCGGTTTTTCGCTTGCGCCCCCCCTCGGACACGACAGCCACTCCGGTGTACACCCGCTGCCAGGATCCGGAAAGTTTTCGCAAAATTTGTTTCGCGTGAGACGGGTTTTGAGGTTTCCCTAAAATAGTTTTCCCGATATAGACGATGGTGTCGGCGCCAAGAACCTCGTGAGCGGGGCATTGCTTCGCAACGGACACCGCTTTCGCCAACGCCAAGGAGCGAACCAAATCGCTGGGCCGAACCCCGCGCGGATGACGTTCGCGAATATGGCTGGGAACCACTCGAAACCGGAAACCGGCTTCTTTCAAAATAAGTTTCCGGCGGGGAGAAACCGACGCCAAAATGAGCGGAAGTTGTTTGTTCATCGCGTGAGGGTCTCCCGCTGAATCCATGACAGATACGGCTTGTGCCCATTGATTATCGGCACGGCGATCACCTCCGGCACGGTGTACGGATGAATTTTCTGGACAAAAGCGATCAACTTCTTCAAAAGCGCCTTCTTCGTTTTAACCATCAACAGCGATTCCCCCGCCGTTTCACTTTTTCCTTTCCACCAATAGGTCGACTGAACCGAGGGCATCACATTCACGCAGGCGGCCAGGCGTTTCGACACCAATTGATGAGCAATTCTTTTCGTTTGAGCTCCCTTTGGAGCGGTGATCAAAACGACGCAATACGGCGTTCCCATAAAAATCCTCCCCATCCCAGTCAAGAATGCGCCCGGCCCGTCTTACACACACGGCGAAGGGGACACGATGCACAAAGCGGCTTTTTTTGACAATACCTTTTAGCCAAGGACACCACGAGCGCGTGATACTCTCCAAAAAGAGCCGCTGACGAAGGCAGGGCGCCCATAAACATAGT
Source organism: Elusimicrobiota bacterium (assembly GCA_003140895.1). Lineage (GTDB taxonomy): Bacteria > Elusimicrobiota > Elusimicrobia > F11 > F11 > PLLH01. Next base: position 11,429 of record PLLH01000034.1, on the reverse strand, counting down.
TTGAATCTCTTGATAGGACTCCGCCCCGTTCAACCGTCCCCAGCGACGGCCGATCCGCCGGGTATAGGCGTCCACGACAAACACGGGACGGCCTCCGGCGTAGAGGAGCATGGAATCGGCGGTTTCCGGGCCCACTCCGTGAAGCGACAGCAATTTATTCCGCGCGCCGTCCAACGGCCCTCGAAGAAAAGACCGGATGTCTCCGTTGGTTTCTTGTCTCACCGTTTGAAGGAACATCCGGACCCGCTTCGCTTTCTGACGAAAATATCCGCTGGAACGAAAAAACACCCGCAGCTCGCGCTCCGGCATCGCTTCCAACGAACGAAACGACAGCTTCCTCTTTTTTTTCAACAGAGACAAGACGTTCATGACGTTCATCCAGCTGGTGTTTTGCGTGAGAAAGGCGCCGAGGCACACCTCGAACCGTTCCATCTCCGTCAGTCGGATCAAAGAACGGTTCGGGTGATAAACGGGATGGGGCGATGAGCGGGGCGTGGTCGGCCACCACCCTTGAGGCCCAAAATGGCGGAGAAGCAGGGAATAAAAAGTTTTAAGAGAGGGTTTTTCAACCAAAAAAGACCTTAGGCTCGCTTGCGAGTTAAGAGAGCCGTCAAAACAGCCTTTTGAACATGGAGCCTGTTTTCAGCTTGATCAAAAACGACGGAATTGGGGCCTTCCAACACCTCTTCCGTGATTTCTTCTCCCCGGTGAGCGGGAAGACAATGCATCACGAGTGCGCCCGGTTTGGCCAGGCTGAGAAGTGATTTGTTCAACTGATAAGGTGAAAAAATAGCGCTTCGCTTTTGGCTCTCCGCCTCCTGCCCCATCGACACCCACACGTCGGTATAAACGGCTTCGGCGCCTTGAACCGCCAGTTTCGGATCCGCCATGACTGAAATACTCCCGCCGCCAACCGTGTTGGCATTTTGAGCCAATCCCACATAATCAGCGCGAGGTTCGTATCCTTTCGGGCACGCCAGCGAAAGCTTCATGCCAAACATCGCCGCCGCCAGCATCCAGGAATGCGCCACGTTGTTCCCATCGCCCAAATAAGCCAGCCGGAACCCTTTTAACGCCTTCGGATTTTTAAATTTCTTGTACTCCATGATGGTGAGGAGATCCGCCAAAACCTGACACGGATGCTCTAAATCCGTCAATCCATTGATGACGGGGATATCCGCAAAACCCGCCATTTCCATGATTTCGTCGTGACGATGGGCCCGAATCACAATGGCGTCCAAATACCGCGACAGCACCCTCCCGGTGTCCCGAGGAGATTCCCCGCGCTTAATTTGAAGAATATCGGCATTCAAAATCAGAGGATGTCCGCCCAACTGAATGACGCCGACCGCAAACGACACCGCCGTCCGCGTTGATGGTTTTTGAAAGATCAGCCCGACTGTTTTCCCGCGCAAGACGTGTGAGGTGCGTTTCTTTTTTAGACGAGCGGCCAACAGGAGGATGTCACAGATTTCATCACGCGTAAAATCAGCAAACGATATAAAGTCCCGCTTCTTTTCTTTATTCTTCATGAGACCCCTCTAATTCGACCAATGCGGCGTCGACGTCTGGCCGTTGTTGGTGAAAAGCGGACGCTGATCGCTGCCGTCCGCCGCCATGACAAAAAGTTCGTATTTCCCCCGGCGACTCGTGACGAAAGCGATAAACCGGCCGTCCGGCGACCACGTTGGATTTTCGCTGTTTCCTTTCGCCCACGTGAGCCGCCGTTCAATCCCGGTTTGGACTTCAATGGAATATATATCAAAAGGGTCGGACCCCTGTCCTTTCACATAGACGATGGTTTGTCCGTCCGGTGACCACGCCGCGGAATCGCAATGCCCCGCCGTGGTCAAACGTCGAAGACCCGTTCCATCCAGATTCATGATGTAAATATGGGGAGACCCGGCCCGGTCAGAGGTAAAAACAAGCTGAGAGCCGTCCGGCGAGAAAGAAGGAGCGGTGTCGGCCTCTTGGGAATCCGTCACGCGGCGCTTGATGTGGCCTTGTTTGTCCATTAAATAGATGTTGGGGGGGCCGTTGATTGATAACGTGAGCGCGAATTCCTCCCCGTTCGGCGCCCACGACGGCGACACGTTAAGTCCTGATTGCTCCGAGATCCTTTGGCGGCCAGAGCCGTCCCGGTTCATGATGTAGAGGTCGGGATTCCCGCGAACATAAGACGTGAAAATGACTTTCTGCCCGTCCCAGGAAATGCGCGGCAAGATGACGATCGAGTTGTCATTCGTTAAACGGCGGGCGTTTTTTCCGTCGTAATCCATCAAGAAAAGCTCTTTGCGACCCGCCACGTCATTCACAAAGGCGATTTTGGAGGTAAAGATCCCGGCTTGACCCGTGAAAAATTTCACGATTTCATTCGCGACTTCGTGCCCCAGCGCACGCATCGACGGAACCGATCCTTTTTTCCTGATACTCAGGTTTTCCTTCGCGGATCCCACGTCGATGAGACGAGCCGAAATATCCACGTCGCTTCCGGGGCGGATCTTCACATGGGCCGCCAAAACGGAATCGGAACCGATTTTTCCCCACGCCACCACGTCTTTATTTTTGACGACGCCAGGCCCTTCCGTCACGAGATTGAAATTTTTGGAAAACGTCAGATCGGCGATGATGACGTCTCGCAACTCATTCATTCGTTTCTGATCGGTGCTTTTGTCCTGCGGATTGAACGCGGCGACGCCGAGATTAAACCGGCCCGCCGTGCGCTGGATTTCGATATCAATCGGATCCGCCGCGGACACCCGTACGCCCGCCGGGCAGAAGAAAAGAAGTGCGGTTAGAGATGAAAGAAGAGCCCGCCGGAATTTCACTGTTGCGGTTTAACTTGAAGGGACCGGAGTTTTTCCTGCGCGAGTTCCGCTTCCGATCGATTGGGGAATGTTTCAATAATCTGAATATAAATCTCTTTGGCTTCGGATTCTTTATTGAGCGAGAGAAGGTAGTTGGCCTCCTTCAACAGGGCCGTCGGGACCAAAGGGTCTTTCGGAGAGGCCTTAATCAGATCCTCATACGCTTGGATGGCGAGGGCCGAATCCTTTTGTTTGGCGTGGGCATCGGCGATCTTGAGTTTCGCTTCCGACACCTTCTCCCCTTTCGGGAAGCGTTTAATATAATCCTGGAATTCTCGAATCGCTTCCGTCATCCGGCCGCGAGTAAAATCCGTGTTGGCCAGATTATAAACGGTGCTGGGAAGTGGATTTTCGACGAATTTGGATCCCGATAAAAGTTCAATCTGAGAATCCATCCGGGCCGTGAGCGACGCCTCCAGGTCGTCCAGACGAACCGCGAGCTTTTCCATCCGAAGGCGGCTGTCTTGGAGTTCCGTCTGGAGAGCGGTCAAATTACTATCCAGTTGCTTCATCTCCTGGAGGAGATCAGCCTGGGTTGTTTGAACCGTGTCGGTTTGATCTTTGACGGATCCCAACCGCGTATCGATCCCTTGTTTGATGTTATACAGGTCGGTTTGAATCCCTCGAATATCTTCGCGGGTCACGCATCCAGCCAAGAGGGCCGACAAACTCAATACGACGGCTGTTCGAACGCCCCAGCGATGTGATGTCGGACGGAATGAGGCCATTGTTACTTCAAATCGTCGGCCTTAATCGTGATGGCTTCTTTGTTTTTGACCTTGGTCACCCCGCGACGATTCTGGGCCCAGCAGTCATCGGTTTGGAAATTGCACAGAGGCCGTTCTTCCCCGTAGGAAATGGTTTCAAGACGGCTTTTCGCGATACCGGCCGTCACGTAATACGACTTCACGGCGTTCGCGCGGCGCTGTCCCAAAGCGATATTGTATTCGACGGTTCCGCGGTCATCACAAAATCCTTCGACGCGAACCGTGACGGTGGCGGGAAGTTTCTTGATAAGGGCGACATTTTTCTTAAGCGTCGCCCGAGCGACGTCATCCAAGGCCGCCAAATCAAAGGAAAAGTGAATCATTCCCAGCGCTGGGATCTCCGACCATTCCTGATTGATTTCAATGTCACCGGGGGCTTTCTCCGACGCCTGATCTTCTTTTTTCTCGTCTTTGACTTCCACTTTTTTCTGATCAGTAATGGCCAGCTTTTTCTTCGGCGGGCAACCTGTCAAAATAAAAGAACCAATCAAAATGGATCCTACGACAAACGATAATGAACGAATCTTCACGGTACTCCTCCTTAATCTTCTTGGTATTGAAACTGGAAAAACAAAAAGGGTGAACTAATTGTTCCTGGGCATTATAGCCAAATTCTTCTTCGATGTGAGAGACTCTTCCAAATAGTGGGCCGTAAAAGACTCCGGGACGGTCGCCACCTGCTCCGGCGTACCGGCCGCCACCAAGCTCCCTCCCCGCGCGCCCCCTTCCGGGCCTAAGTCGACAATCCAATCGGCGGTTTTGATCACATCCAAATTATGTTCGATCACGACCACCGTATTCCCCGCGTCCACCAACCGGTGCAAGACAGAAAGGAGCTTTTCAATATCGGCGAAATGGAGGCCCGTCGTGGGTTCATCCAAAATGTACAGCGTTCGGCCGGTGGCTCTGCGGGAAAGCTCTGTGGCCAATTTAACGCGCTGCGCTTCGCCCCCGGACAACGTCGTGGCCGGCTGGCCCAAATGCATGTATCCCAACCCCACGTCCGTGAGCGTTTTAAGCACCCTTGAGACGAGAGGAATCACGCTGAAAAATTCAGAGGCTTCCTCGATCGTCATACTGAGAACCTCGGCGATCGATTTCCCTTTAAAGCGAATGGACAGCGTCTCTTCGTTAAAGCGGGCTCCTTTGCAGACATCGCAGGTGACATAGACGTCGGGCAGAAACTGCATGGAAATTTTGAGCGTTCCATCTCCCTGGCAATTCTCGCATCGCCCGCCTTTGACGTTGAACGAAAAACGCCCCGGGCCAAACCCCCTCCGTTTGGCCTCCGGCAACTGCGCGAAAATATCGCGGATGGGGCCATAGGCTCCCGTGTAGGTGGCCGGGTTTGAGCGAGGCGTGCGGCCAATGGGATCCTGGTCCACAACGATGGCTTTATCCAAATATTCCAACCCTTTGATGCTTTTGTGGCGTCCCGGTTCCTCTTTGCTCTGGTGCAATTTTTGGGCCAACCCTTTATAGAGAATCTCATGGACGAGCGTCGATTTGCCTGACCCCGACACGCCCGTGACCGCCGAAAAAAGGCCGACCGGGAATTTGACGTCGATCTCTTTTAAATTGAATTGCGCCGCGCCGTGGATGACGATCCACTGATCGGAGGGAGAGCGGCGCTTTTCCGGAACCGCGATCTTCTTATCCCCGTTCAAATACTGCGCCGTTAACGATTTGGGATTGTTCAGCACCTCGAGAGGCGTTCCTTGAGCGACGATCTCCCCCCCGTGAAGCCCCGCCCCGGGGCCCAAATCCACCACCCAATCGGCCAGGCGGATGGTTTCTTCATCATGTTCCACCACGACCAGCGTGTTCCCGGCGTCTCTCAAGCGTTCCAGCGTCGTCAGAAGCCGTTTGTTGTCTCGAGGATGAAGCCCAATGGTCGGCTCATCCAACACGTAAAGAACGCCCACAAGCCCGGCTCCGATTTGCGTCGCCAGATGAATTCGCTGAGCTTCCCCTCCCGCCAATGTGCCGCTTCCGCGATCGAGCGTCACGTAATCCAATCCCACTTTGACGAGGAATTCCAGGCGCGAGTTAATTTCCTGCAGAATTTGCCGGGCGATGGTTTTTTCCCGGTCGCCAAACGCCACCTCTTTGAAAAACGTGTCCGCGGCTTTGACATCAAGCGCGCACAGTTCCGCGATGGACAACCCCGCCACGCGCACCGAAAGCGCCTCTTTTTTCAATCGCGCCCCCTGGCACGTCGGGCACCGGTTCTTGGACATGAACCGCTCCTGAATTTCTTCCTTCACGAAATCAGATTCCGTCTCCCGGTACCGTCGTTCCAAATTGTTGATGACGCCCTCAAAATCCCCATCTCCGTAGAGAAGAATTTTTCGCTGGGGTTTGGATAATTTGTTCCAAGACGCGCTAAGAGAAATTCCGTTGCGTTTTGCCACGCCAGCCAAAATATCGTCGTAATAGGTGGCCCACGACCGTTTCCACCGATTGGTCCGGGTCGTCACCGGGTCGGACCACGCCGCGATGACTCCTTCTTCAATGGACCGGGTGGGATCGGTCACGACCAACGCTTCGGTTACTTTGATTTGAACTCCCAGCCCGTCGCAATCGGGACAAGCGCCGTAAGGACTGTTAAAGGAGAAGAGGCGGGGTTCGATTTCGGGAAGCGACAACCCGCAATCCGGACAGGAGTGATGCTCGCTAAAAATCGTGACTCCGTCTTTGGACGTTTCGGCCATTAAAACGCCGCGCCCCTCTTTGAGGGCCGTTTCGATGGAGTCGGACAAGCGCTCCCGGTTTTGCGGCGTCACTTCGATCCGGTCGACGACAAGCTCAATATCATGTTTTTTGAACCGATCCAGCGTGATCTTCTCATCCAACCGGCGGATCTTTCCGTTCACGCGCGCCCGCACAAACCCGCGTCCGCCGTAACGAGAGAAGAGCTCTTGATACGTCCCTTTCCGACCCCGGACGAGCGGCGCCAGAAGCGTGACCGCCGTCCCCTTGGGCCAGGCCAAAAGCGTCTGAATGATCTGCTGGGCGGATTGAGCGCGAATCACCTTGCCGCATTGAGGACAATGCGGAATGCCGACGCGAGCAAAAAGAAGCCGGAGGTAGTCGTAAATTTCCGTGACGGTTCCCACCGTCGAGCGAGGGTTGTGGCTGGGCGCGCGCTGTTCAATGGCGATCGCAGGCGATAGCCCTTCGATAATATCGACGTCGGGCTTGTCCATCATCTCAAGGAATTGCCGGGCGTAGGCGGAAAGAGACTCGACGTAACGGCGCTGACCTTCGGCATAAAGCGTGTCGAACGCCAACGACGACTTGCCCGACCCCGACAGCCCCGTGATCACGACAAGCTTATTTCGGGGGATGCTGAGAGTCAGATTTTTCAGGTTGTGGGTTCGCACCCCACGCAAAACTATTTTTTCTTCCATAAATTCGATTTGGTGCCGCGGAGTGATGGTTAGAGGCTTTCGAAACGGATCACGGGGGCGCGGCCGGAAACGCGGTTTTTCACGATGGTGGTCGTTTTTCTCCACAGATGATCGTTCCGCTTCGGATGATCCCGGTTGTAATGAAGCCCCCGGCTCTCATGGCGCGCCAAAGCGGACCGAACCACCAAATCTCCCAACAATGCAACGTTCCGCATTTCCAAGAGTTCCGGCGTCACCACGTAATCCCAGCAATACTCCTGAATTTCTTTATTGATCAGCTCCGAACGGCGCAACGCGCGGACCAACCGCTCATCTGATCTCTCAATCCCGACATAATTCCACAGAACGCGCCGCATCTCATCCCAATATTGCGATACGACCACCTGATCGTCCGGATCGCGCGTCTTTCCCGGATCCCAATCGGGCATCCGGCTTTTCGGGAGCGGATCGTTCAGATAAAGCCTGGCTTTCTGAGCCGCTCTGTTGGCGTAGACCACGCATTCCAAGAGCGAATTGGAAGCCAACCGGTTGGCGCCGTGAAGTCCCGTGTACGACACCTCTCCCACGGCGAACAACCCCGGCAGATTGGTTTCCCCCCATTCATTGACCTTCACGCCGCCGCAAAAATAATGCGCCGCCGGCACGACGGGAATTGGTTTTTTCGTGATGTCGATGCCGAATTCCAAACACTTCTTATAAATTTCGGGGAACCGCTTGCGAATGTAGCGAGCCGGCCGGTGGCGAATATCCAGATAAACGCAATCGTCGCCCCGTTTTTTAAGTTCGTTGTCGATCGCCCGCGCCACGATGTCTCTCGGCGCCAATTCCTTCTTCGGATGGTACCGGTGCATGAATTGCTGGCCGTTTCGAAGCTTAAGCAAGCCGCCTTCGCCGCGAAGNNGCAAATGGGTGATAGAGGCACGTTGGATGGAACTGAACGAATTCCAGATTGCCGAGCGGAACTCCGGCTCGAAAAGCCATGGCCATGCCGTCCCCCGTCGCCACGTCCGGGTTGGAGGTATACCGATAAATTTTCCCGGCGCCGCCGGTCGCCAAAATAGTGGCCCGGGACACGTACGTTTGGACGATCTTGGTCTGCGTATTGAGGATATGGGCGCCGAAACATCCCTCGGTCCGGCCCAGCTCAAACGATCGGCTGGACAGCAAATCGATCGCGTAGTGATTTTCGAGACAAACGATGTTGCTGGAAGAACGAACCCGTTTAATCAGCGCGCGGTGGATTTCCCGTCCCGTCCGGTCCGCCACGTGCAGAATCCGCCGGTGGGAATGCCCCCCTTCGAGCCCCAAATCAAACGCTTCAGGAGCGTCGCCGGATTTTTCCCGGAGGGAAAAGCGAACTCCCCAGTTGATCAGTTCGCGCACAAGCGCCGGCCCTTCCGTGACGACCAAGCGAACCGCTTTTTCCTGGCAGAGGCCCGCCCCGGCGTTCATGGTGTCTTTGACGTGGGAGTCAAACGAATCGTCTTTGTGCGTGACGGCGGCCACGCCGCCTTGAGCGAAATCAGTGGCGCCGTCTTCCATGCGCCGTTTCGTCACGAGAACAACGCGGCCGAAACGCTCCAATTTGAGCGCGCAGGAGAGGCCGGCTAAGCCGGATCCAATAATGAGGAAATCACAGTGAACCTGATTGTTCTTTTTCATTGAATGCTCGAAGATAAGCTTTTAGTTTCTCTTCAGGTGGGTCAGATCTTGGAAGATTATACCAGCTCCGAGGAGCCGTTTGGCATCATTGTGAATCAAAAAGGTGCTGTATCCGATCAGCATGGCGGCGCCATCCGGCCTCTGGAGCTCAATTTCCTGACGGGCCACCGGCGTTTGATGTTTAAGCGTCACATCCAAAATAGCGCTAAAAGCCGGATAATGCGGAAGAGCGCTTAAAAGCGGTTGTCCCACCACCTCGTCGGAGGCCGTCGCCAAAATATGAGAAGCCGAGTGATTGCACCGCGTGACGATACCTTGAGGATCAGTTGAGATAAAGCCGCCCGTTAAGCTGTTGATGACGCTGTTGGTGTAAGCCAGAAGTTCGCTGGTTTCTTCAAAAAGACGGCAGCTTTCGAGAGCCACGCCCACTTGATTGGCCAGATGTTGAAAAAATTCCAAATCCGCCTCCCGGAAAACGCCGTCCAACCGGTTCACCAACTCAACAACCCCGATAATTTTCGCTTGGCGAATGATCGGCACGCACAGAATCGAGCGCGTGCGAATTCCCGTGATCACATCCACCGCCCGATTGAACCGTTTATCTACCTGAGCGTTTTCGATGTTGACGGATTGTCGGGTCGTCGCCACCCACCCGCAAATCCCCGTCGACATTTTAAAAGGAATCTCCTTGAGAAGGTTCAGTGAAACACCTTTGCTGGCCTCGGGTTTGAGTTCGCCCAACTCTTCACGCACGGTAAAAAAGGTCCCGCCTTGGGCCTTTAACACATCGCTGCACCAGTTCAACATGAAGCGATACAGTTGCTCGCGATCATGAATGTGATGCAGCTCTGTCATGGCATCCAGCAGAGCTGTCATATGATAAGTTCCCAGCATGACGTCTTCTCCTCGAAAAAATGGTGTTGGATTCTGTTAAGGTGTCCCCGTCAAATACGAGATAATCTTTTGTTGCGGAACTTTGGTTTGCGTCCGGGTGGACAAATCTTTAACGGAAAGCTCTCCCGTTTTCAGCTCGTCTTCACCGATAAGGATAACCCATTTGGCGCCGGCGTCAACCGCCGCGCTCAGCTGATTTTTAAGTTTCTTTTTGGCCGGCAAAAGAGGAGGCACTGAAAATCCGGCCAAACGAAGTTTCTGAGCGAGGCCAAACGCCGCGGGAACAGACTCCTCCGTCATCGCCACGACAACAGCCATGGTTTGGTTGGAAACCGCCTTGTCCGCCTCCCCGCGCCATTTCAAATGAGCCTCCACCACACGGTCCGCTCCCAGGGCAAACCCGACGGCCGGAACCGACGGCCCGCCCAGCATTCCCACCAGGTCGTCATACCGTCCGCCGGCCGCCAGCGCGCTCTGCGCTCCCAACAGCGGCGAGACGAACTCAAAAACCGTTCTCGTGTAATAATCCAGCCCGCGAACGAGGCGAGGATTGATCTCAACCCGGCTGGTTTCCTTTTGAACCAAGCCTAAAAACAAATCGAAGTGAGCGGCGCAATCGGAACAAAGGAAATCCTTCATGGCGGGCGCATCCGTTAGTTTCGGACCATCCACCTTGGAATCCAGAACGCGCAACGGGTTGACTTCCATCCGGCGGCGGGACTCCTCCGTGAGCTCGGACTCTCTCTTCTTTAGATACGCCAAGAGAGCGGCTCTGTGTTTCGGGCGGCAGGTCTGGCATCCCAGGGAATTCACGTGAATCTGAAACTCTCCCACGCCGAATTCCTCAAAAATCCGCGACATCATGAGAACGGTATCCGCGTCGGCGGCGGGTTCCGGTGATCCGAAATGTTCGCTCCCGATTTGAAAAAACTGGCGGTAACGTCCGGCCTGAGGCCGCTCGGCCCGGAACATCGGCCCCATATAAAACAACCGGTGCGAATCCCCCTGAACCGCCAGGTTGTTCTCGATAAAATGCCGGACCACGCCGGCCGTCCCCTCGGGCCGAAGCGCGAAGGTGCGTTCCCCCCGGTCGACGAAGGTGAACATTTCTTTCTCAACGACGTCGGACGTTTCCCCCAAGGATCGGGAAAACAAATCCACCGTTTCAAAAATGGGCGTTCGGATTTCCTCAAAATGGAAAAGGCCAAAAACGCGGCGGGCCACCTGCTCAAGCGCGGCGAACGCTTGAACCTCGCGGCCGGTTAAGTCGCGCGTGCCTTTGGGGACATGAAGTGAAGAAGTCATGGGTGTGGTTAAAAGATCCAGCTCTTAAGTTTGTCTTTGTCCGTGATAATCAGTTTGCTGTCAAAAAAATCGACGCAGCCGATCCGCCGGAACCGGGAAATAACGCGGCTGATCACTTCTCGAGCGGTTCCGGCCATCTCCGCCAACTCTTTGTGAGAGAGCGCCATATTGATCCGAATTCCCTCGTCTGTTTTTTCCCCATATCTCTCCGACAAATCCAGAAGAATCTGGGCGATCCGGCCGAGCACGTTATTAAACGAAAGCGCCTCGATTTCCCGGTTGGCCCGGCGCAGGCGCGCCGAGAGAATTTTGACCATGGAAATGGCCAGGGCCGGACGAGACAAAATGAGCTTACGATAATCCTCGGCCTTGAGCATGATGAGCACCGAATCCTCCAGAGCGGTGGCCGACGCGGACCGGGCTTCATCGTCGATCAAAGACATTTCCCCAAAGAAATCTCCCGGTTCAAGATAAGCGAAGGTCTTCGACCTTCCTTGAGTTGAGGTTCCGAAGATTTTCAC
>PLLH01000061.1 GCA_003140895.1 Elusimicrobiota bacterium | reverse complement strand
GGCCAATGATATGGTGGACTTCGGCTACGGTTTCATCCATGGTGAGCAGATCGATGGGACAATCCAATAGGTATGTTCGTTTGGAAGGGATGATGGACGTTACTGGCGTGCTCATCGAACCGGCACATCTTCCCCTGTTTCGCTTTTTTTTCTGAGCGTAAGGCCGAGCACGATCCAAAAAATGGAGCCTAAAAAGGGACCTTCAAGAACGACGTTGAATGAATTAATAACGAGAAACCAAAGGAGAAATCCGAAAAGGATGAGGGCGCTCTTGTCGTTGAGAAAAGCGCCCAACCCAGACCGCACCAACGCAATCAAGAAGAGACAACCGTAAAATAGAAATCCCAAAAATCCGAACCGGTAAAAAATAGCGATATGGGAATTGTGGAGGTCGATGTCATACCAATGATAAGAATAAAAAGAAGATTTTTCTTCCGACGGTGTCAGTTTTGTCGGATAACCGGGTTCGATGTCGTGTGACGGATTGATATCTTCATTCTTCAACCTTCCATAAAAATTATACGTTTGTTTAATCAGAGAAATGGCGTACAAAACCCGATCGACTCCTTTATACGGGGTGACCCACGTCGAAACGAACGGGTTCGTGACTCCGGCCCCCATCCAGAAATGATTCATCACGCCTTTATTCAGGGCTTCCAGCCAAACTTTCAGCCGCCAGGTGACGTTCCCGCCCGTTCCATTCGTGGAAATGTATTTATCTAAAAACGTAAAAAAGGTGTTTATTGTTTTCGATCCGGGACTAACAAAAATATCAGCCCCATCAAGGATGTTAACAATCTGAGCGCTTGCCTGAGAAGATGGTGAGATATCGGAAATGTTGGGAGCATGGACGATCGGTTGAAACGTCTCTATCGATGCCGGACGTACCGCGATCGGCTGAGGTTCCACCGTTCCATGCTGATCCATAATGAATTTTTGAATCCCATTGATAAAACCGAACCGTTCAAATCCACCCGGGGGGCCGATCAAAACGATGAAAAAGCAAAAAACCAAAATAAAGGACGAAGCCATTTTCGACATTCCCTTGACCCAGCCAAACCGATCTTTCTTATCGGACGTCATGATCAGAAATATCAAAAGAAGGGTACAAATCAGAAAAAAAGCGAGGAGGGCGCTTCTCGCGTTGGTATAGAGAAGGAGGACTCCTGACAAGTCCCCAACAAGGTAGGTAAACCACGAAGAGGACCTGCGCCAGACCAGTACCAAACAATAAATAAACCCAAAAGCCCAGGCTGTGTCATTGGCGATGATCACGCTCGCCGGCCAAAAATCCGGATTGGGGTAAAGCATTTTCATCACGTGGAACACTCCGGATGCAAAAGCCCCCCCCGCCATCCAATGGAGAACGGTTTGAACCCGGCTTTTTTCGCGAACAAGGGCCAGTGTGAAGAATGCGAACGCGCTGTAATAAAAAAGCGCCGATTTTTTAAGGCCATAAATAACCGACTCTTTATCATGCAGCTTGAAAATATGACATACGGCCACCAGGCCGACCAGCCAGAAAAGCCCCAAAAAAATCGTCGCGATTTTGCTGTCGGGCAATGTTATGTGTCTTGCAGCAGAGGAATGGATAAGCCACAGGACGAATAAAATCAAAAGAACTATTTCGGTGATAAAAAGAGGAATGGGACCGATCCAGATATGGGCGTAAGCCAGGCCTTTATCAAAAACAAACATGGCGGCCACCCAAAGACCAATTAAATGAGTGGAAACGCCCTGCGTGAGGCGTAAGACCCTGTCTTTCGTCATGGCGTTTTCTTCCTCATGGTTGAGTCACCGTAAATCGACGCTCGTTGATTGATGGTTGTTTCAAGTGAAAAGAAGTCATGCGCGTTGGCTGCAATCGATTCATGATTTATGAAGCCCGTTCGAATGTCACGGAGGATATCTAAGACGCATCCTTCAAGGGCCGTTGGGGACTCCAGCGAATCCAGAACCCAGCCGCCGTTGATTTGTTTGACATAGGATTCCGTGTCTCCGATAGAACGAGTGAGTAAGACAGGGACTCCGCACCCCACGTATTCGGAAAATTTTGTGGGAGAAGCGACACGGTTGACGCCATTTGTTTCACGAATCAAGAGCCCCACGTCCGCGCAACACAACGAGTGCGGGAGTTTATCATAATCAACGTTTATCACTTTAAAGAACTCTCGATCCAAGCCAGATCGATTTAGGTGGGAAATAGCGATTTCAACATCTTTTGTTAACACCAAAAATATCGAACGAGGTTCGTATTGGCGAAAGCAGGAAAAGACCTCCAACATCTTATCAGGGACTTGCCACGGGAGAAATGAGCCGGAATAGACGACGACCAATCGATCATCGATTCCAAAAGACTGGCGGCGTTTTTGGCGTTCCGACGTATTAAAAGTCCATCCTCCTAAATCGACGGCGCTGGGAACAACGGTCACCTCACAGGCGACGGAATACGTTCGGCGAAGATGGTCTTTCAGCGCTTCTGAGACCGCGATAACATGATCGACCTGCGACAGGACAAACGTCTCGAGTTTTTTGAGTTGATTCAGCCGAATCGTTTTGATCCATCGCGGTTTCTTCCAATAGAGCTCCGTTTCTGCCACCCCATCTCCGCGGCAGTCGTAGATGATCTTCTCAACATGAATCCATCGGCATAACCGTTTAACGGCGATGGCAATTCGAGCAGAGAGGGCGCCCCGGCAATGAAAAATAAAGGACTGAGGAGTTTGTCGCCGTTTAAAGAAGAACAAAAGTGGAACCGCGTATAGACTTAAAAAGGAGTTAAAAATATAAGGAAACCGCGGCAATAAAACGATGTCCAGGCCGGCGGCGTTTAATTTAATTTTCAGGGCTCTCCGTTTTTTAACATTAAAAAACAGGCTTGGCCGGTCAAACGACAGAAGAGTGATGGGGTTGACATAGCGTTCCTTGATCTTCTTAAGCGGGGCCACGACTTGGGAATCAAAAACGCTTCCTTCCGATCCGTCGTGGTTGAAATAAATGATGTGCGCCATTGAATTCATTGATTGACCCTGGAAAATCCTTTAGAGAGTTGAAGCCGTCTCGGTCAACGGAGTAAATCGAACGCCTCTCGATCGAAGCACGCTGAAGAACCTCTCCGTTTCCGATATAGCAAAGGGAGATACGTATTTGGGATGACCGGCCATCACGAGTCGCCGGTGACCGCGCGAAACAAGAGAATCAAACCCTCGCATCATCTCAAAGAAGGTTAAATTCTCGAACGTCAGTATTTTGACCGAGGGAGCCATCTTCTGAAAGAAACGGCTCCGTGGGAACGGGATGGCAGTTCCATCGCCATAGATCTTTTTCACGTTGGGTTCGACGGTATACTTTTCCCAAAAAGAACGGCATTTCGTTATCAAATCGTTCTTAAACGTTGATATAGGGATCTCTTTAAAAGAACCATTTTCCGTCGGGACTCTAGCGTCGTCCTCAAACCGCCAGCCGTCTTTATCCGGACAGGACTCAAAATTGACATCATGAATGGCGTTCTGAACCACAAGGCCCGGAGCCACGGAGGAATCGATGGTTAATCCGTTTTCCTTGAGATACGGAGCCAATTGTTTCATGGGCTCCAGAGACCATCCCCCCGCGCGGAAAGCATTAACCTTGTAATGGGGCGTCGTTTCAGAACAAAGGTCTTCCAGCAGACGTTTCCCCATGGTGATGCATCCGCAAATCGTGTTGATATCAGATGGGTTGTTGTCCGTTTTTAACGAATGGAGCCGGAAGCGTTTGTAATGCGGAAATGTCCATTCCCCCTCCGCGTAGGTCGCGTCAAGCCAGTGCGGATGAAGGTGGAGTTCAAGCTCGTGTCCATTTTTTAAGAATGACGCGACGTTGGTTTTAATAATGTCCAAATCTGCTCTTAGCGCCGGATTTGATGAGACCCCGTTCAGAACACGCCAATAATAAAGAATATCGAAGAAAACAGTCGCCCGAACCCCGTAGTCGCGGAAGAGATTGAGGAGATGAATGGTGGGAGTATTAAGGCAATTTTCCGGGGTTCCGGATTTGACGCCTAGAAAAAGCTCATAATCCAAGGTCACAGAAAGAGATGGTTTCATCGCGGAGTAATGTAATCCAGTGTTTTTGCCCAACCCAGGTTGGCGACCACGTCTAGAAACGACAAATGGCTTACGAAG
Source organism: Elusimicrobiota bacterium (assembly GCA_003140895.1). GTDB lineage: Bacteria > Elusimicrobiota > Elusimicrobia > F11 > F11 > PLLH01. Next base: position 32,813 of record PLLH01000061.1, on the reverse strand, counting down.
GCTTGTTCATTTTTTTGAACATATGGTTGCGGTTCAAAATTTTGAAACCTCAACTTAATGGGGTTGTCGCGGAATTTCCCGTCTTCTTCGATATAGTCACGTGAGCCGGGCGGGCTAAGGTATTCATCGCAATCCAGAGCTTTGCAAATATTGATCAGGCGGTCGGACCTGTCACCTAAAATATTCAGAGAAGAAGAACGAACAAAGGTTTTTGAGAGTCCCAATTTGGAACACACAGCTTCAATGATTTTGATGTCAAGATCCGCCAGCAGGGTGTTTGATTTATCCAAAACGATCTTGGCGATCTCCAACATGTCAGAGGAAAACGGGTGTTTCGCGTATGTTTGCTGAAGAAGCCGGATTTGTTTTTCTCTCCAATTGCTTCCGTCCTCGATCCGGATCAAATGAATGGGTTGCTCCAAATGTTCACGATGAGAGGGAACGGTTATAAAAAAGGACTGGTGATTTAAAAGAATGCGATTGCGATTTTGCCAGCTCTGTTTTTCAAATTGGACATCGTCATAGAAAACAAACTTATCAACGGACGCGATTAAATTGAAATAGCCCGACCAGGGCATATAGTGAGGCTGCATGATGGCACACTTCATTTTGACATCCTTATTTGCTCGTCGATGATTCGCTCCGCGCCTTTCCCGTCGACAAGAGCAGGACCCGCTTCCGACATTTTCACGCGCCTTTCCTTGTCCTTCATCAATGACCGCAATGACGTTGCGATACCCTGAGGCGTTAATCGATGAAACCAGCCCAAATTTACTGCGATTTGTTTTTCTTCAAGCACGTGAGACAAGGGCGCCTGATTATCCGCCATGACCAAGACTAGATTGGGAAGCCCCATGAACGCCGTTTCCCAGCTCGTGCTTCCGGCCCCGCAGACGGCCATATCGGCCCAGGCCATGAGAGAAGGCATGTTCGGGACATTTCTCTCCAGTCGAATGGAGAGCGGCGAATGCCCGCATACGTTTTTTAATTCATCAAAATGCGGATTGCTCCCCCCTGCAACGACCGTCAATTCGATTCCGTTGTCGCTGAGCGATTGAACAGCTCGAATAACCGACAATGTGGCGTTGGGCTTGTCTCCGTCGCCGATTGTGACCAGGATTTTCTTAACGTCCGTCTCAATTCGGCGTTTCCATCCCCGATATGAATTGAATTCCGATCTCAATAACGCGTATCGTGCTCCCAAAAGAAGGCGCGTGAACGCTTCTCGATTCTTATACAGTTTCTCGTCCGCCGTCAAATTCTGATTCAAAATAATATCGGCGGAATAATGCGCCGCATGGCCGTAGTCGTCGATAAACAAAACCCGTTGATTGTTTTCCTTGAGAATCCGCTGGAATGCCGCATCAAAAACATACCCATCCACCACGATCCAAACGGCGTTAATATTCCGCGCTGACAAGACTGTCTTCTCCGCGTCACCGGTCGTCCCTGGTTCCACCGACAAGGGAACAACCTCGATTCCGTTTTCGACTAAGCGGTTCTTCAACAGGGGCGCTGATCTGGCCATGGCGAATACGACGGAAGCACCGCGCGATTTCCAAGCTTGCGCCAACGCCAGACATCGCATGAGATGCCCCGCGCCGATTTCACTGTCGGCATCGACACGGAATAGGATCGTTTTGGAGGTCATGATGGGTTTGCCTTCTGCTTAACGTGAGCGTTGACATTTTGCCAATCAGGATGCTGTTCAAGTAATTGGATGATATCAGCCAATGTAAACTCCGGCTTGGAAGGATAGAGAGAAGTCAGAATACGTCTAATCAGCTCAAAATCATCCGGCGTATCTACGGTCCATCGATGATGGCTTAGATCAATGGGGTGCGGAACTCCACCTGATTTAAAACGCTGCGGACGGTGAGCGATGAAGGGAGTCACATGTTCGCGGTCGTACGCCTCCGTTGCCTCCTGAAACGCTTCTTTGAGAGCGCGAAACGAGAACACTTCGCAGTCCATGCCTCGCGGGTAATAGCCCGGCCCGACATTTGAGACGTAATCCAATTGATGCCGGTGGTCAAGAAAAAATTGAATGGATTGATCGATGACAGCCGGATCAATGAGCGGGCAATCTGACGTGATGCGGGTCACCACGTCGGCTCCGTATTGGACAGCCGCGTCGTAATACCTTGATAAAACGTCATGTTCGGACCCTCGGAAGAACGAGATCGAAAGCCGGGAGCAAAGACCCACGATCGGATCATCGGTTTTGTTTTCCGTGGTCGCGATAACGAGCTCATTAATCAGCTTGACCCGCTTGAGCCGTTCGATCTGATATTCCAATAGAGGTTTTTCAAGGACAGTCATTAACACTTTCCCCGGAAGCCGCTCCGACGTCATCCGGGCTTGAACAATCGCGACTAATTTTATTTTTTCCTTACTCATATTCATTTTGATAGTAAAGCGTTGAGTGCATATAAAGTGAATAAATCATTATAAGAATATGAATGGAGGGGTTTGTTGGGATTTAATCCGAAATAGCTTCGAATTTCCTTAATTTCTTGAAGTGAAGCCTCCGCAAAAAAGTCATAAAAACCCACGTAGTCGTCCCGCCGATTTTTCGACACTTTTTCTTGAAGTGATTGTGGAAATACCTTGCGATCGCCCAGAAGCCGCTTGATCAAATATTTTGCGCTGAGCTGCGTTTTTTCCAAGACACTGATCGGCTGAGAAAATTCATCCATCCTTCGACCGAGAGCGATGGGGATTTGCAGCAATGGCGCATAGGGACCGACATAAGCGACTCGATTCAAGTATCGCCGAAATAAGACGCGATCATACCGGAGAGCGGTGGGCAAAGACAGCCAAAGGTCAGTTAACTCCGAATCCCAGTAGGGCAAGTAATACGGACATCCAAGCAATTCGTATGTTCGCACACTATTCACAACATAAGAACTCCACTTATGCGTGATGTTGAATAATTCAAAATTCTCCAGCTGGTTGGAAGAAGTTGCCCTCCTTTCCATTTCCGTCTTGAATAAGGAACCATAATCAAAAAATTGCGTGAACCGGGCCGGCCCGCTGAAAGCCAAGCCCTTGGGAATTGTCAGTCCGGTCAAACCATCAAGGCATAACCCGGGCAAAACCAGGCCAACACCGTACTGTTCGACGAGGCGACAAACGGCAAAATAATCTTGAAAATGAGGAGGTGCTTTTTCGGGATTAAGCGATTTGATGATTTTCGGAAAATCATCTCGTAACGTTTTCCAATCATGCGGCTCATATTTCACAAACTCCCATTGCATCCCCAGTGTCTCCGCTACCCGCCGACTGAGAACGGCTTCTTCCACCGTTTCATCTCGGCCGTACGTGAAAGCGATCACCTTGTTTTCGATTTTGTATTTTCGTATCGCCCACGCGAGAAGTCTTGAGTCCATTCCCCCGCTGAGCGGAAGAAATATGGGCATCTTCACTCGGTCCAGATATTGAGCCATACGTCGAAAAACGACGTCAAACATGTCCGCAACGAGTGCCACCGGGTCTTTTGTCGTTTGAAGTTGTTCTGATTTCGGTGGCATGTGCCAATATCGACGCCGAACAGCCTGTAGATTGAAAATTCGAACATATTCGCCGGCCGCCACATCATGGAGGTTTTTAACGATGGTTTCTCCGGAGAAACAGGTGAGGGCGCGAAGATAGAAGCTGATATTTTCAGGTGAGTGGCTCGTAAGATTCATTTGTTCAACAAGATGATGGCTTGAATCCGAAATCGCCGCAGCGCCATTTTTCACCGTATAAAATACAGGAATTGATCGAATCAAATCGGCGGCGATGAGGACATCAGGGCCATTCCATGCGATCAAAGCCCAAGATCCGTTCATTTTTTTAAATATCTGATCCAGCGCGGGTTCTTCCATAATGCAGAATGCATGATTCGAGAGAAAATGGAGGGCGGAGTCTCCGTCATACAATTGATCTCCAAACCAGAAGTATCCGCTAAAAAGAAGGCCTGACTTCTTATTTTCCAGAAGCTTCCAACGGCCGGCTTGATCCACCAGTCGGATCGATAGAGTTTCCGAGCGTATCGTTAGTTTTTCCATAACCTCTTCCAACCGTAGAGGGCCGCTCCGATAACAATATCCCTATAGACGGGCAGGGATAATAAGAGAAAAATATGGCGCATCTTTCGAACGATCGACTTACCCAGACGGCGAATTTTATTGCCAGCCGGAGGCTGCTTATCCGTTTGTCCCTCGCCGATGGAGATCGAACTTGTCGGACTCCATGATGGAAACAACCATTCAAAGCATTGTTTGCGCCATTCGCTATGGTCAATTCCCCCCTCATGAAGGCGTAAACCCGGGAGTTGAGCGGCGAGATCCGGTCTTGCCTCGATCGTTGTTCCTGCCCGTTTCACGGGAATGACGTCATAATCGATGCCCATCCCGAACCGGCACCGAACCAAATATCCCATATCGGTGTTACGGAATTTACTGTGATAAGGGTGATTAAAGACAAAATTCCCAAGGCTGTAGAAAATCCGTCCGCCGCGATATGATTCCCATCCCTGCGGGACATGGGGGTGGTGCCCGATCACCGCATCCGCTCCGGACTCAATAAACTTTCTAAAGAGTCGAACGATGGAGGGCGCCGGTTGATCGATGAATTCGATTCCGCCATGACATGTCACAATAAGATGATCAACCATCTGCTTCAATTTCTTGACGTAATTCCATTGACCGAACGGAGCCACAACGCCGGCGCCCTGCTCATTGGCGAAAACGAGCTCGAGATCCGGCATACAGAACCCTATGACGCCTACTCGTTTTGACCCCAGATTTACGATAAGCGGCTGGAGGGCTTCACGCCGATCTTTCCCAGCTCCAAAACAGGAAATATTATTCAGCCGGAAGAACTCCATCGTCTCAGATAGCCCCTCCGAGCCAAAATCCATTGTGTGATTGTTGTTCAATCCGGCCAGAAGTAGAGCCTCAGAAAAAGTTGGAAGGAGATCCGTTGATAAATTCAGGGCGGCTCCTGTCTTATCGGATCGAATGGGTTGACGCGTGACGGCTCCCTCAAAATTAAGGCACACGGTGCCAGCGGCATGAAGAAATGTGTTTAATTCGTTGGAAAACCAAAAACCGGTTTCGGTTGGGGCAAAATCTCCGGTAAACACAATTTCATTTCCCTGAGAACTGACCAATTTGGGCGCTAAACCGCTCATCCCGCGTTTCCTTTGGGAGGTTGCATTCGGAGCCAAAACGCCAAATTAAAAATGCGCCAGACGAACGGATCGTCGATTCTGTCGCGTTCCTTTAGAAAATGTTCGAGCCGCTTCCGATTAACCAATCCGGTCGATCGGAGTTCAGAAGACATGACATGATCCATGACGAAAGAGCGGAATTGATTGTTGTTGTAAAAATCGTGACTCGTAAATCCGTATTTATCCGTTCTATTCAACAGGCTTTGAGGCAGGCGGCCTTCACCCAACCGACGAAGTAGATATTTGAACCGATCATCTCCGAATTTAAAATCATTGGATAGATTGACAGTTGCTTCCACGAGACGATAGTCAAGAAACGGCACCCGAGACTCAATGGCAAACGCCATCGCGTTCCGATCTTCATATTGAAGCCATTCGTGCAGCGGATGGGACTTGATTTCGGTATAAACCTTGTACTTGAGCCATTCCCCGGGAAACGGGTTGGGATATTTCGTTTTCTCTTCGATAAAATTAAAGAAAGGCCGAAATGAATGGCTTTTAACGCCCAATGCGCCTGCCGTTGCTTTCAACCCGTCAACGAGTCGGGAATTGGAAATCAGTGTTCGAAGGAGCGACCGAATAATCCGATTAAATCCCGGACGGATGCGGTTGAATTGCGCCAGCCGTTTAACAAAGGCCGGATTGCAACGAACAAGATCGTCAATTATTAGATTAATGAAATGCTCGTAGTACCCCCCGAACAATTCATCCCCTCCGTGTCCCGAAAAGTAGACCCGGATGTTGTGTTTCGACACTTCCTTCATGATCAGCCAATGAACGAAGATCGCAATGCTCAGCACGGGCTGCTCCTGGTGTTCCATCATCATCTCGAATTCGCGGATCATGTCGTCATATTTGGGGGTGATGAGATGATGGTCTCCATCGATCCTGTTCATGACTTCTTTGGCGTAATCCAATTCTCGGTTTTCGAGACCGGGGAAGTAGGCGGTAAACGTGTGAAGACGTTTTGGAATGCGGTCCTGGCGAATGGTTTCATCCAGCAAGGAGACAATCATGCTCGAATCCATTCCCCCGCTCAAAGAGGCGCCGAGCACCGGGATATCGTTTCTCAAACGAAGTCGGACGGAATCATGCAATAAAGATTCAATGGATTCCAAAGAGTGATCGACGGCTTTGGGACGAAGATCCCAGAAGCGTTCAACGGACAATTGATTGTCTTTAAGCCCGTATTCGAGGACATGTCCCGGACCAAGAATCTTGATTTCCTGATAAAAGGACTCAGGCGTGTTTTGATTTTCCCCATATAAGAGGTATTTCCGGACGCTTCTTTCGTTTTGGGTGGTCGAAACGAAGCGGCGGATAAATTTCATTTCCGATGCAAAGATGAAGGTGTGGGAAGGCGAATCGAAGTGATAGAAAAACGGTTTTTTGCCGAATCGATCTCGCGAAGCGAAAATCGTTCCTTTAACGGAGTCGACGATGGCAAAGGCCCACATTCCATTGAAACGTTCCACGCACCGCTTGCCCCAGGCGAGATAGGCGTTTAAAAGGACCTCAGAATCGCTGGTCGTCGTGAATTCAAACCCCAAGCCGGACAATTCACTTTTAAGCTCAAGAAAATTATAAATCTCGCCGTTAAAAACCATGACATATCGCCCGCATTTTGAATGAAATGGCTGATTCGCTTGATCGGATAAATCGACGATACTCAACCGGTTATGTCCGATCCAGGCGTGGGTGGACGTCGCGTGAGAAGGTGAGCGCAGTCCATTCAAATCGAAAGAAGCCGTTCCCGCATGATCGGGCCCGCGGTGGGACAGCAGCCGGTTCGCATGTTCAAATTCAGCGACAGCGATCGGCTTTGTTCTGGAAAAATATCCGCATATGGAACACATTCTCAATGACTCCTGTTCCACTCATCGGCATAGGACCGATAAAGGTGTTCGATTCGGTCCGAATGCTCTGCGTAAAAAGCATCGAGCTGGGGGTACCGACATTTCTTTATCTCGTTTAGTTTATCGAGGTTAAACATTTCATAGATCTTGGCATGCTGTCTCAATAAAGGCCATGTCTTTTTCCGTTTCGCCGCCAATGCGCGCAAGTGTTTTACATAGAGCTTGGCTTTCTCAATCCAACCAAGGTCCCATCGACCTTTTTGTCCGGGTGCCCCTTCAATGAGAGGCCTCAAAAAGGAAAGAAAGCGGACGTGGTTGAGCCCGTCGTCGAACCCGATCAAATCATGCGCCAGACGACGACGTATATCTGCCTTGTTCTCGAAATCAACAATCTTGCCGGTGCTGAAGTATTCATCGATGTAACATTGAATCTGATCTGCATCCTCCGATAGAAGTCCTCCGGTGCTGACATACGTATGCTCCAAAATCTCTTTGCGGGTGCCAAAGGAAAGGCATGGCTTTCCCATAAGCCACGCTTCCAGAGTTGTCGACGAAGCAAAGCTAAGCCAAAAATCAGAATTGGCGATCAATTCAAAAATAGGGAAATCGTCGTGAACAATGCGGAGGTTATGTTCATTCTCAAAGCCGGCGACTTCAAGCGGAACCATCAGGTTGTCGGCGGGATGCGATTTGATGATGAAAAGAATATCGGGATTTTGTTTCACCAACTTTTTCATGATCGAATTTGAGATTTTTTCATAACTTGCACAAATATCATAATACTGCTGACTCGTTACCCGAATAATCTCTTTTGAATGAGCCTTAAGATATTCAAAGGCATTCCCTCCAATTCCAATAACTTTCTTAAAATTCATTCTATCCAGCCTCATCAGCGGTTTATAAATCTTGTACTTATCGTGTCCTGGAGACCCGCTGACTTTAATCTTCCCCTTAGGTCCCTCATAAATTTCCTTCACAATATCGTAGGAATTTTCCGACCACATAAAGGTACTGTTCTCGTATAGAATCCGATCCTTATTCCATCCCCAAAGCATGCTATCGGCCTGAGACGGAGAAAAAGATCCTTCCGTGATCATCGTAAAGAGATCAATACCGGAGCGATGGCAGAGTTTCGAAAATTGAAAACTCTCAATACATCCGATTCCGCCAGAAAGAATAGCTAGATCAGGAACGTTCCGGAGCACCTCCCACAAATCCAATATTGGAGTGTAGGAACAAGCAATTTCTCTGCGTTCGAGAAAATAGATCACGGGCAATAACATGTCCAGCTCGCGACCCTCGGTTCTCCATTCGGAGAAGAGAACCGTTTTTTGAGGATCTGATAACTTCATGGGGTTTCACCTTTTATCATGAGAATGGCCCCTCTCGAGATTTCCTGTTCCACCAAGGAGGCATGATAAGTTTTGTTCCGGCAAAGAAATGAAATACGCTTTGCCCATTTGAACAATTTAAAAAGCAATAAATTATTGATCTTTTCCCAGATGAAACACGTTTCAAATTCCCCTCCGAATCTCTCTTTAAAACGCTGAATACCGTAGGCTTTGGATTCTCTATCCGGGTTCACGCGGGCGCCCCCAAAGTCATATTTTAACACGCCGGTTTTTTTTAAATCTTTAACAACTTCCCAATGCAGCAAATTCATTGATCCAGGAACATGGTTTTCGATGGATCCACCATAGTAGTAATAGGCGCGTTGCTTGGTGAACGGGATCAGAACCGCCCCTTGAACGACGCCATGGCTTTTGGCCGCATAGAGTCGACATTTGTTTTTTTGAAGAAGCTCTTCCCATAAACCCCGGAATTCGGATAACGAAGGCAGGGGCAGTCCGGCCATTTTGTGCGTTATGTCCAGCACGGGGTAGATATCGTCAATTTTTTGGATTATCTCAACGACAACATTGTTTTTTTCCGCCGAACGGATGGAATTTTTGTGCTTTGAATGGATTTTGGACCAGATTTCATCTTCGGGCCGCGTTAGATCTATCACATATGAGCCAAAGGGAGCCCGTCGGACATGAGATCCTTCCACGTTTCCAAACCGCGCCATGGTTGAGTTCGCATCGATCCACATAAAGCCTTTGTCTTCTAAAAAGAAATTGCACAAGACCTCAGCGAGTTTTAGGGACGCCCCTTCCTGAATCCAGGGTTCAACGAATAACACAGCGTATCGAAAGAAAAGGACACGACGCACAAGTAGTGGCAGGAACGCCACGACGTCATCTCCATCTTTGGCAAGGAAAAATTGAACCGCCTCCGGAGAGGTCGCGCACTGGGATTCGATGAATTCCCTCTGATGAAAAACCGTTCCTTCTCGACCCAGCGTCTCCCAGAGTTTCGAAGGGATGGAATCGATATGGCTGATGAGTTGGTATTCCATAATTTAAATTCTGTTTAGACCTTCTTTGATTGATTCTCCGATAAAAGCCGTGTTGTCCGGCGTTTCATTGAGAGGAAATTCAAAAACACGGCCGGCCAAGGAGTCCGCAAAATAGGGGTCATTCCTTCCAAATCGTGGTTTTGGAGAATACGTGGTAAAAACCTCAATACCTTTGGTCTGGAGAAAAGAAAATAACTTCAGAGGATTTCCCTCAGGAAGGATAAAAACATATTTGGCATAGGCTGATTCCCCCCGCTTTGCCCGAACGACTTTAATTTTACTTTCCTTCAGCAGAATTCCGTCGAGAATGTCAAAGTTCGCCCGCCTTTTTTTTATGCCGCCGGCTAAAACAGAATTAACTTGAAGTGAGCCGATGGCGGCGTCAATGGCGGCCATTTGCGATATAGTGAAGCGAGTATCCATTTCGATCCCATCTTTTCTCTTATTTAACCCGGCCCACCAATGATGTAATCGCACTAAGGGATATGCCGCTTTTCGATATTGTCTCGTCAAAAGAAATTTGAGGTATATCTGAAGCAAACGGATTCCCGATTCTCTCTCAGTCGATCCGGGAATCTGATCATTTGATAAGCAAATGGCCCCACGAACGCCGGAGGTCGATTTCCCAGGCCCAATGCTGATGGCGCCTCCATTCCCAAAACTCCCAACTGGCTGTCCGTTCAAACTGGCCCCAAAGGAAGGGGCGGCGTCATCAAGAATTTTGATTCCTCTATTTTTTCCGACCTCTAACAACGGAACGATGTTTGCCGGATTCCCGTAAAGATGAGCCACAAGAATCGCTTTCGTCTTGGCGGAAATCTTCTTTATGACCGAAGGGATGGATATGTTTAAGTCTTCCGGATCCACGTCCGCTTCCACGGGAACGGCGCCGCACATTAAAATGGGGAAATAAACCGACTCGCATATAAAAGCCGGGATAATAACCTCATCTCCGGGGCCGACATTCCACTGTTTTAAGAGAGAAAAAATGGCCGCCTTTCCTGAATTAAAAAAAGTCATTTTTTTTGTCGGAAAAACGGAAGCGAGCTGCTCTTTGAAATGAGCGAAACCATCCGGGTCGTCTGAAAATCCATGAAGGAGATGACGCCAGACGGTGGCGACTTCTTCCCGGCCCCAACCAGGAGGAAAATATGGAACTCGAGGAAATAATTTGGGAATGGTTTCCATTAAATTAAAACCGTCTCGAATCGTTCAACCAGACGCGGCAGTTCAAATTCAGAGTAATCAAGCGGCGTTTTGTAGCCGCCCGCCAAAAAATCCTCTTTCAGTCGAATCAGCTGTTGTTTCACGGATTCCAGATCATAGGTTGCCGTGAACAGTCCCTTTGATTTGAGTACATCGGACAAATCCCCCTCGTTTGAGATAAGGAAGATTTTCTTCCCCTGGGCCATGTAATCGAATACTTTTGACCCGAAGGCGTGGGAATCCACCTCCGCGTTGATTGACAGGCAATACGTATGCTCATGAACGAGCGATGGAATTCTGGACGGATTAATAAAGGGATGGAAGCGAAAATTCTTTTTGATCGTCTCAAATATGGGGCTGAAACTGAAAAAATCCAGGTCGATGTCGCTCGTAACGTGAATTGTCAGGTTCTCCCGAATGAAGGCGTCATTTAACGAATCGATGGCGTTGGCCAGGAGTTCCAGCGCGCGGGGCCGGAGCGCCCGGTCCGTGCCCAAAATTCCGGAGTAGAGAAGACTGAATGTCGGAGCGGGGTTTGAGTGATTTCGCATTGTTTCATCCGGGTCAAATCCGTTGTGGATCGTCGAAACGCGGTCGGTGATTGATGGATGCAGTTCCTTTAATTGTTTTTCCATGTCGCGAGTGACCACAACCACCCGATCCGCGGCCTGAAGAGCTTCTTTTTCCATTCTTAATGACCGTTCCTTAGCCATCGTTGATTTGAGCCCCTGCCCAAGCTGGTAATCCCTGTCCGTGTTCCAGGGATCGCGGTAATCCTGAATCAAATGGATTCCCGGATTCTCTTTTTTGAGGAGCGCCCCAGCAAAATGGAGCGAACTGGGCGGCCCCGTGACGATAACGTTTCGAATGTTCTCCTGTTTAATCAGGTTCAAGGCATACGGAACGCAGAATTTTTCCCACCCGTCGGCGATATCAATGGCGGAGGACCGGAATATCCGTTTAAAAATCATGGAACCCCACGTTTCCAGAAACATCCGGTTTTCCCGCTTGATCATCCAAAGCGGAACGTGGCAAGGGAGGCGATGAACAATAATCCGCGGGTCCGTAACGTCGGCCGCCCATGAATTTTCATCGTGAAAGGGGTATTGAAGGGTGACGACATGGACTTTGTAGTCTTTTCGAGCCAAATATTTCGAAAATTTGGCCCACCGCCTCGTCCCCACCCCCCCCATCGGCGGGAATTTAAATGAGAGGATCAACAGCGGTTTCATTGAGCGATATTCAACAGGGCGTCCAGAACTTTAACCGAAGCCTGCCCTTTCCCATAAGGGGAGGCCTCTTTGGCGGACGAGGTGGGTTTTTCCATAAGGGCTTGAGCTTTGCTGATAATCGCTTCTTTTGATACCGGCGGAACCAGCTCGTTCCATCCCAAATCAACCAGTTCAACCCACTCCGTTTCAGTCCGAAGCGTCAAACAGGGCGTCCGATAAAAAAAAGCCTCTTTTTGCAGCCCTCCCGAATCGGTCATAACAAACCGGGCATTTTGAGTGAGCTTGATCATGTCGAAGTATCCAACAGGATCAATCATTTTAAATGATGAGTTCAGACTCTTCTTTATGTTCAGCTTTTCCAAGGAACTTCGCGTTCTGGGGTGGAGCGGCAACACAACCGGGAGGTCTTTCGATATCGAATTCAGGGCCTGGAATAGAGATTCAAGGATGATGGGGTCATCGGTGTTCTCCGCTCGATGAACAGTGGCCAACACGAACCCTTTGGGAGTCAAGGAGAGCCCCTCCAGAATCCGGCTCTTCTTTTCAGCCTGAGGGGCGTAAAAGAGGGCGGCATCGTACATGACATCCCCCACATTCCGGATGGAATGGACGGAAATCCCTTCCAACAAAAGATGTTCAACCGCTGTTTTGGTGGGCGCCAGCAGCAAATCCGACATATGATCGGTCAAAATGCGGTTAATTTCTTCCGGCATGGCCTTATTAAACGATCGAAGCCCGGCTTCGACATGAGCCACGGGGATATGGAGTTTGACCGCAGCGAGCGCCCCGGCCAATGTGGAATTGGTGTCCCCATAAACGAGAACCCATTGGGGTTTTTCCTGAATAAGGATTTTTTCAATTCCCGAGAGCATCTGCCCCGTTTGTTCGCCTTGCGGGCCCGATCCCACGCCGAGGTTCACATCCGGCTTCGGGATTTGCATCTCGTGAAAAAAGATCTCGGACATCTGGTCGTCGTAATGCTGTCCTGTGTGAAGCAGGATTTCCTTGACGCCTGGATGCCCTCGAAGGACCCGGGAGACCGCCGCGGCCTTAACGAATTGAGGACGCGCTCCGACGATGGTTACAATTTTTATCACTGAGAACCCCTTTTTGATTCGAACAGGAGCTAGGCCAGCTTCACCGCTTCGACGATTCTGTCCTGGTCCGCCGACGAAAGATAGGGATGCATCGGAAGGCTCACGACTTCACGCGCGCACAGTTCGGACACGGGCAATGAACCCTCTTTGTAATTCAAATAGGAAAACGCCGGCTGAAGATGAAGAGGGATCGGATAGTGAACCGCCGTGGGGACTCCTGCTTTATTAAGGGATTCCTGGAAAGACGCCCGGTTTTTGACCCGAACCGTGTATTGAGCGTAGACATGCGTGTTCCCGGCGTCCGTCGCAGGTGTGCCCACGACGCCTTTGAGGAGCTGCGTGTACCGTTCTCCGATTTTTGCTCGAAGCGTTACTTCCTCGGGGAAAATTTCCAATTTGGGAAGGAGAATGGCGGCCTGGAGTGTGTCAAAACGGCCGTTGACGCCAATCAACGGGTGATGGTACCGTTTATCCTGCCCGTGAACTCGTATCCATTTCATTTTCTGAGCCAAGGCGGGGTCATTGGTAAAGCAGGCCCCCCCATCCCCGTACCCGCCCAGCGGTTTTGAAGGAAAGAAGCTGGTGCAACCGATTGTGCTCAAGGAGCAAGACTGTTTCCCATGCCGGGTAGAGCCAAAACTTTGGCAGCCATCTTCGATAACCGGGATGTTGTGTTTTTTGGCGATCTCGTTGATGGCTTCCATGTTGGCGCATTGACCATAGAGACTCACGGGAATAATGGCTTTTGTTTTTTTCGTCACGGCCTTCTCAATGAGAACCGGGTTGATGTTGAATGTTTTTTCATCGATATCGACGAAAACCGGTTTGGCTTGAAGAAGCGCGATGACTTCCGCCGTCGATATGAAGGTAAAAGGAGTTGTAATGACTTCATCCCCGGGGCCCACGCCCAGCGCCATGAGAGCGATCAAAAGAGCGTCTGTCCCGCTCGCCATCGAGAGAGCTTCCTTGACTCCCACGAACTGAGCCAGTTTGGACTCCAATTCAGTTACTTCCGGCCCCAAAATATACTGTCCGTGATCCAATACACGCCGGATGCGCTCATCTATTTGTTTTCGAATGCGGGACTGTTGAGCAACTAAATCAATAAAATCAATTTTCTTTGCCGTTTGTGCCGTTGACATAATTAGTCCTTTGGAACGCAGGTTTTGGCTGTTAGCCGATATGTTTTGGAACAGCTGGGGCAGGTTCCTGAATTATTTTTCTTTTTTTGAATTTGGTTGCCGCACGCGCACATCCATCCGACGTGTTTGGCGGGAACACCGACCACGAGAGAATAATCGCTCACGTCTTTGATGACCACGGCGCCGGCGCCGACAAAACCGAACTTCCCGATCACCGTCCCGCAAAGAATCGTGGCGTTGGCGCCGATCGTGGCGCCCTTTTTTACCAGTGTCCGCTTGTATTCATTTTTTCGAACGATATGGCTTCGCGGATTTATGACGTTCGTGAACACCATGCTGGGGCCGCAAAAAACATCGTCGTCCAGAATCACTTCGTCATACACTGACACGTTGTTCTGAATTTTGACGTTATTTCCGATAACGGCTTTATTGCCGATGAAAACATTTTGACCCAAAGAGCAGTTGTTCCCAATTTTGGCTCCCCCGCAGACATGGACCCAATGCCATACGCGGGTGTTGTCTCCAATGGAAGCTCCATTGTCGATAATGGCCGTGGGATGCGAGGAAAAGCTCATTTTGAAGTCACCGCCAGGGAAACCCGCTCCAGCGGAAGATGAACCCGCTGCCCGGATTTGGCTGAGCGATAGCAGGCCGTCAGAGTTTCCAGGGATTTAAGGCCTTCCAGCCCATCGATGTCTGGTTCCTCTTTGCCTTTCAGCACGTGAATCACGTTATCGTAATATTTCGGATGGCCGAATCCGTAAACGGAGGCCGTGTGATAACGCGCCCCTGAGACTTTGTGGTCGTCATCGTGAGGCGTGGCGAATTCCCAATGCTGGATTTCATTGACCGCGACGCCCCCCACCCGCACGGACCCTTTCTCTCCCAATACAGTAATGGAGCCTTCCAGGTTCCGGTCATAGGTCAGCATCGTCACGTTGATGGATCCCAAGGCGCCCGACGCCCAGCGCAGGCTCATGACCCCCGTGTCTTCCGCCTCAATTTTCCGAGCCAGCGTGGCCGTAAAGGCCTGAACGCTTTCCAGCGGGCCCAGAAGCCACGTCAACAAATCCACGTAATGGCTGGCCTGGTTCATGAAGGCGCCGCCATCGTATTTCCAAGTCCCCCTCCATTTTGCGGCGTCGTAATAGGATTGCGGCCGCGTCCAGAAGACGTTCACCGTCACGAGGTAAATTTTCCCGAAACGCTCCAATTCGATGGCCCGCTTCAGAAGTTCCAGTGTCTCGTTCTTCCTGTTCTGGAGAACAACGAAGAGCCGGACGTTTTCCTCTTCGCAAACCTGAAGCATACGAAGTCCGTCTTCCCAGTGGGTCGCCATGGGTTTCTCGGTCAGCACGTGTTTCCCTGCGCGGGCCACTTGAATGGCTTGTTCCGAATGAAGTCCGCTGGGGGTCGTGAGAGACACTATATCGGCGTTGCTGTGTTTCAGTAAATCAGCGAGCGTGGAATAACCCGGTTTCCCGGTTTTCTCCATGGCCGCTTTGAGCTTCGCCGGGTCTTCGTCGCACACGCCGACAATCTCCGCCTTGTCCGAATGAACTTCCAGGGCGGAGAGGTGATTGGCTGAAATCCGTCCGCAGCCCACAAGGCCGAAGCGAATTTTCCGATCGAGGATGGGTTTGTTCATTCGGATTCCTCTTACGCCTTCACCACATTGGAAGCGGGCTGCGTGTAAACGCCCCGGGTGTCGACGATCAGTTTGGCGTGTTTCTTGATGCTGTCATAATCAAACTTTTTATGATCCGTCGCGATAAGGACGCAATCGTAAGAAGCCAACATAGATGGAGAGATCGGAACGCTCTTCAAATCAAAATGATGTTCCCTCATTTTGGGAAACACCGGGACATGAGGATCGGAATAGGAGAGCAAAGCTCCCAGGTTTCTTAAAATTTCCATAATAAACACGGACGGCGATTCGCGCATGTCATCCACGTTTTTCTTATAGGCGATTCCAAGAACCAGAATCCGGCTGCCCTTAATTGATTTCTGCCTTTGATTGAGCGAATGCCCCACTTTCGCCACCACCCACGCCGGCATACCGCTGTTGACTTCTCCCGCGAGTTCGATAAACCGCGTATTAAGGCCGTATTCCCGCGCTTTCCAGGTCAGATAAAACGGATCGATCGGAATGCAATGGCCGCCGATCCCGGGACCCGGATAATACGGCGTAAACCCGAAGGGTTTCGAAGACGCCGCCCGGATCACCTCATGAATATCAATCCCCATTTTGTCTGCCACCATTTTCATTTCATTCACAAGGCCGATATTGACGGCTCTATGGATATTTTCAAGAAGCTTGGTGAGTTCGGCCGTTTTGGCGGAGCTCACGGGAATGACTTTGTCTATCACGCTTCCGTACAAGGCCAAACCGGCTTTAAGACAAGCCGGCGTAATCCCGCCGCAAATCTTCGGAATGGTCTGCGTTTCAAAATTGGGGTTTCCCGGATCTTCCCGTTCAGGTGAATGAACCAGGAAAATATCTTTTCCAACGACGAATCCTTTTGACTCAATCCGGGTCTGAATTTCCTCATCTGTTGTTCCCGGATACGTGGTGCTTTCAAGAGAAACAATTTGCCCATTCCTCAAGTACGGCAGCAAAGCGTCGACGGTGTCGGTCACGAAGCTCAAATCCGGTTCGCGGTATTTATTAAGAGGCGTCGGCACGCAAATGATCAGCGCGTCGCAGGCTTTGGCTTTTTTATAATCCGTCGTGGCTTGAAACCCTTTTTTGACGGCTTGGCGAATCCGATCGGAGCTGATGTGCTCTATATAGGTTTGCCCATGGCTTATTTTCTTGATTTTATTCGGGTCAATATCAAGTCCGAGAACTGAGTACCCCACGCTGGTGTACCGAAGCGCCAAAGGGAGCCCCACATATCCGAGCCCCACGATGCCAATTTTGGCTTTTTTACTGTTAAGCAATTCGATTAATCTGCTGTTGCCAATTTTTTTATCCGCCATACGAGTGTTTACCTCACTTACCATAGAGTCCGACGAGTTTAACCAAGGATTTCCTAAAAAGCAATTGAAGATGATCCCGTGAGTCCTTCATTTGGGAAAGCACAAAAAGCGGTATAAAATAAGCCGCCAACAACCCCAATTTTAATGCGAAATTCAGATAATCATTGAGATGCCAATAAATGTCCAGGCAGAGATAAAAACCGACTATGACTCCCGCCCAACAAATCAACGTGAAAACAACGGGCTTATTGATCGGCACGGGGTCGTATATCTGAGATCCAATGATGATGCAGGCGGTGTAAATGGCCATCCCTCCGACTCCCGCCCAGGCGGCGGCATACTGAGCAAAATGAGGGATGAAGATCAGGTTGAGCGTTAAGTTGGACAAAGCTTGCAAAATTGCGGCAACAGAGATAATCCACATCTTCTGATTCATCGCCAACACGTTGGAAAACACCCGATAAAAGCCGCTAAAGACATGGTTCAAGGCGATAATCCCCACAAGAGAATAGGCCTGGTGATAATCGCTGCCCGTTAAGAGCACGAACATCTCCTTTGAAAACATCGTCACGGCCAAATAAGCGAAAAGAATAATCAGAAGATAATAGGAGATAAATTCGGAAATTTGAGCTTTTCCGGCTTCTTTGTTCGCGGTCATGGCCGACATGCTGATGGGACCTTGAACGTTGGTTACCGCTTCGTTCACCAAATACAAAGAGAGGGCCATTTGAACCGCGATGGAATAGAGTCCGACTTGGGTAATCTTGCCGTAAAAAGCCATGATCAGTCGATCCGAAAGTCCGGCAATCCAACCGCCGATAATATTGGGGAGCAGGGGAATGGAATAAATAAGAGATCGCTTAACAATGGCGAAGTCAATTTTAAAAACCAGCAGCGATTCCCCCTTTGCCATCATGAGATAATAGATCAACAGAAAAGTGGCCAATGCGAAATTTCCGACGAGGTTCGCCACAATCCCCCAGCGAAACGAAACCAACAACAAAAGAGTCAAGGATGAATTGAGCAAAAAACCTATTAAATTCACAATATTCAGCTTCTTGGCTTTTAAGTTGGACCTCAAATAGATCAGCCCGAAATTTGCCACTTGATTAAAGAGCGCAGCCAATCCGACAAGCGGGATATAGGGAGCGAAGGGAATATGCAAGAGCGGCTGGACTGTTCTGGGCGCAACAACAAAAAATATCGTCGTCACAAACAGACCCCATATCCCAACAAACCAAAAGTGCGTGCTGTAGAGCGATCTTATTCTCTCTCTGGAAATGGATTTCTCAAGAAAGTAATAACGGTCAAAGCTCGAATCCATATAAAGTGAAATAAAAACGGGGAGGAGTTGCGTGATAGAGGTGAGACTTCCAAGGACTCCATAATCCGCCGGGCTTAAATAACGCGTATAGACAGGCAACAGGAGCAGTTGAATGACTTTGGTGGAAAGGCTGGAAAAGAGATACCAAAACCCATGTTTAAGAATTTTCTTAAACTGGTTTCCCTCGTGGATCGGTTCGTTGTGTTGGCTTTCTTCAGTCATTGTGTGCGTTATTTCCTAATGAGATTTTTTGGTTCCAAACATGGACAAAGGCGTCGTTTTAACTTCTCCAATTCCCTCGAATCCTTCTTCTTCGTACCACTTCTTCACTTCATCGAAAGTATGGTGGGTTTGATACTTCGGAGACAGCCAATCGTAGATCACCTGCGCGCATTGCTTGAGCGTGTGCGTGCGAGGCGAGGTTCGGCTCCAGGTCGGGACAACGTACAAGAGAGGAATGAGGAGATAAACCAGTTTGCTTAAAAGGGCCGGCGGGATTCGAGTCGTGAGAAGCCGTCCGGTATACATGGTCGTCTCCCATAAAATCCCCTTCTTTGGATAAAGCCAGATATCGAGCCCGCCGCCGGGTTTCACTATCGACGCCAGTTTTTTAAAGGCCAGCCGCGTATCTCGCGTGTGATGAATCACGCCGTTGGAGTAGACATAATCAAAGCTATTTTCCTGAAACGGAATGTCCAGGATGTCGCCTTGCACCAGTAAAATGTCTTTTCCTTCGAGCCGCCGGGCCGCGCGGAACACGCCGTCCCCCAATTCCAGCCCCACCGACGCGGCGCCCAAACGATTAAAAACCTCCACCATCATGCCGTGGCCGCAACCGGCGTCCAACGTTCGCTTCCCGGCAAACCACCCCTTTTTGATTATGGGATTGGCGAATTCCTTCAAATAGCGGTCCTCATATTCTTCCGAGGTCTTCCCGAAGATAACCTTGTCCCCGCCCCAAACGGCCCATTGGTGTTCAAATTTTTTCAGCGTGTCCTTATCCCGTTCCTTCGAGATCATCCCGACGACGTTGTCGATTTTGGGAAACACGGAGCCGCAATCGGGGCATTGAAGAGAGGAATTCCCCCCTTGCTGATGAGACGAGAGAGGGCGTTTAGAATGGCACTGCGTGCATTTAATGAAGTCCAACGGAATTTGGGTCGCCAACATAAGAGTCCACCTTGGTTTAGATTTAATTGACTTGAATTTTCTTTCCGTTTACCGATTGTGTCAGCAGCAGGTTAACGCAAAGAAGTGAAAACAGTTTACAGCCGTAGTTGTACGTATAAAGATTGTCATGCCGGAGGCTCAAAAAAGTGGACCATATCTTTTTTACGGCTTTGGCGTTGAACACAGAGTTCCCGCTCTGGAGAATCCGGTCCTCCATCCATTTCTTGAGAGGTCCTTGAAACCACAAATGAACCGGCGTCGGGAATCCTCGTTTGGGTTGTTTGTACAAAGATGCGGGGAGTTTGTCTTTCGCGAACGCCTTTGAAATGGCTTTGAGTTGCCCCCCGTGCAATTTCATGTCCGCCGGAATTCTGGTCGAAAGGGCGAGCATCTCGTTGTCGCAGAAGGGAGTCCGGGATTCCAACGAATGCGCCATGCTGATCTTATCTTCGACGATAAACAAGCCGGGGAGATACCCCTTGATGTAATTATGCAACGTCTTATTAAAGGGCTTTAAATCCGAATGGATAAAGGGGATGGCTTCGGCCATCAGATTATTTTCTAAGGAGTTGGGAAGGATTCCGTCACCCAGGAGGGCCGTGATGTCGCGTGGGGTAAACAACACATGCAAACCAGAGCGCAATAGAGGCCGGAACATCGGGAAAATGGAAAAATACGCCAGCCGGATAAAATCCGGAACGGTCAACCCGTTGAATATTTCCTTTCTATACCGGAACGGATTCTCCTTTAACAAAGCGGCTTTATAAACAGGGTAACCCCCCATGAATTCATCCCCGCCATGCCCCGTCAGCACCACCTTCACTTCTTTGGCGATCTCCCGGGCCACCACGTATTGCGAAAAGGAACCGGGCCCCATCATGGGTTCATCCAGGTGATAAACGATCTTTTCAATTTCGTTTCGGAAATCATCCGAGGTGATGACCACCTTGTGATGGTTTGACCCTATGGACCGCGCCACTTCCTCGGCGAGAGGCGATTCGTCATAGCCCGGGCCTTCGGCAAAATATCCATTAAATGTGAACAACTGTTCCGGCGCCAGGTTTTTTTGAGCGCCCCACGCCACGAGGGAGGAATCGAACCCTCCGCTCAAGTAACTGCCGACGCGAACGTCCGCGATCATGTGCCGTTTAACGGAAGCGTTGAAGACCGAAGAGAACTCCTCCGTCCAATCCGAAAAAGACTTTGAATAGTCCATCGAAAATTGAAGCTGAAAATATTGCTTCTTCGTGCAAAGGAGATCCCGGTTTACCTTGTGATAAGAAGCGGGTTCAACCTTCTGCACGTGAGAGTAAAGAGTATTCGCTCCAAACTGATTCTGGAAGCACAGGTACCTTGCCAACCCGTCGGGATCGATGGCGAGATTGAAATCGGGGAGAGCGTTCATCGCCTTTATTTCCGAGGAGAAACACACCTTTTTCCCGTCGGTGAGATAGTAGAGGGGTTTAATTCCAAGCCGGTCGCGAACCAGATAAAGCTCCTGTTTGGCGATGTCCCAAAGCGCGAAGGCGAACATCCCATTGAATCGAATGAAGGCGGCTTCCCCCCACTCTTCAAACGCGTGGACGATGACTTCCGTGTCTGTGTTTGTTGAAAACACGTGGCCTTTTTGAAGGAGATCAGCCCTCAACTCCCGGTAGTTGTACATTTCGCCGTTGTAAATGACGACCACGTTTTTAGACTCGTTGAAGATGGGCTGTTTCCCGTGCGCCAGATCAAGGATGGAAAGGCGGTTGTGGCCGAGCGAAATCTGAGCGTCGCTATAAGTACCGCTGTCATCGGGTCCGCGATGTTGTTGGAGCTTCATCATCTGGCGAACGATGTCGTTTCGATGGGCTTCCGCTAAAGCCGGAGAGAGGATTCCAGAAATGCCGCACATAAATTGAGAAGGGGTTAGTCCTTTAAGATCAGAGATTGAATTTTAAGGATTTCTCTCCTTAAACTCGTGAACAGAGAACCGATCAAACTGAAAAAGAAGGAAAACAGGCTGATCATCAGGAACAAAAGGACGAGAGCCGGAGAAATGTATTCAAACAGGCGATGCCGGAACCCGATATGAAAAAGCCGGTTCAAAAGCAACATCAGTCCGGAAATCGAGCTGAGCCCAAGAAACGCAATCCCGATCACGCCGAAATGAAGGGCCGGTCGTTCAATCAAAAGGAAAACAATGTGAGAAAGCGACGTCACCTTGAAACGAAAATTGGATTTGCCCGCCTTTCGTTTTGTGAGCGTCCCTGGAATTTCCTTCACCTCATGGCCCAAGGCCAGCGCCTTGGAGAGAATCTCCAAATGAATCTCTTTGTCGTCCGCTTCGAGAAGGATTTTCTTGATCACCTCGGTCTTGTAACCGCGAACGACGCAGGTGCTCGTGTAAATCGTCGGAGAAAACGCGTGCGAGAGCACTTTGTTCCCGAACTTGCTGATAAAGAGCCGGGACGGCGTCACTCCCACCGTTTGTCCTCCCGGCATGTAGCAGGACACCAGAACGATATCGGTCATGGGGTTCTCCTGCAGGAACTGGTACATCCGCGTTATGTGGGTGACGTCGTAGGAGAGATCAAAATCGATCGTGAAGGTGTATTTCCCTGAGGCTTTTTTGAACCCTTCCCGGAGCGCCCGTCCTCTTCCCTGGTTCGGGAAATAGCTGACGACATGCAGATTCGGATATTGTTTTTTGGCTTTCTCGCAGACTTCCAACGTTTTGTCCGTGCTTCCGTCGTTCACGAAGATGATTTCAAATGATTTATTGAGCTTGCCCAATTCTCTGGACAGTTCCTGCAGCGTCGTGAAGATGTTCAACTCTTCGTTGTACATCGGTGCGATGATGGAGATTTCTATGTCATGACCGCTCATACGGATTCCCCTTTTCCCCTAGGATGGCTGATTCTCGACAGCGATGGTTTCACTTTTTGGCGTCCGGCGGTCGCATCCATTGTAAGGTTGCGTCGCTCCGCCGACTGGTTCGGCTTGAAAACGAACTAAAGAAAATCCCGTAAGAGGCAATTGTCTTGTTGAGCTGGCGCCGGATTCAAATCCCCACTCGTAGCGATGTGACGGCGTCAGAGGATCATTGGGAATGAAAACGAGATAAGAATCTCCGTTCCAATAGCTCTTGCCTATTAATTGTTGGTTGCTATCCAAATCTTTTAGATAAAGCGCCTTTTGAACGGTGGTTTTATCCATTGGAGTTGAAAATGCACAGGCAAATTCCGTAAATACAGAGGTGTCATTTCCATTATTCCAGGGAACGATTCCAAGAATTGAAGGGTTTGTCGCCAAATAAGTAGCGGATAAGCCAACTTTGACGAGAACAAACAATATTGAGACGAACAAAATAACCGTGATTGAAAAAAATGAAACCGTTAATCGTTGGGCGATTGGCGCGAACCGCGTTTGGATGAGGCGGTCAAACAAGGTCCATAAGAAATACAGGGGATAAGCGGCCAGAATCATCAGTAACGGTTCCAAGTTTAAACGATACGAAGAAATCGTAACTCCGCTATGGTCCGTTTGAGCCCAATAGGATACCGCGACGGCGATATGAAGGACAACAATCGAAAGAATCAATAGGAGATCGAGCCCCCCTTTTTCCTTTAAGGCGGGCCGCCATTTTTTGATCGCGAGAAGCGCTCCGACAAGGCCAAGTGAAATATAAATTTTCGTTTCAATCATTCCCGCCAAGATAACTTTAACCAGGTATTTTGGAAGGAGAAACGGTTTCAACACTACCGTGGACAAATGAATCGAATGAAAATCCTTAAGTTGATGAAAGAAAAAAGCGATCGAACCACGAAAAACCATGTTATTCGTCCAAGAAATAGTGCTGCGGAACATTTCGATTGGATGAGCCATACAGAGAGATAAATAGCTGAGCGGAAGGCTGAAATACTTGGCGAGAAGCCCATTCCCCTTAAAGAGTGTAGGAAACCGTTCAACAACACCTGTGAGGCCAAATATTCCTGTGTCCACCTTCATTTTGGCGCTAATCAAAATGAGAAAGAGAACAAACCCCGCCGCCACTCCCGCTGTCTCGACGCAACTTTGAAGGATCATGCGAGAGAAAGAGATCTGTTGTCGGGCCTGAACGAAACGAAACACAAAGATGAAGAGAAGAAGCAGCGCCAACGTAAATTGACTGATCTGGCGGAGCGCCACATCAAGAAAAAACACAAATCCAACCAAGAAAGCCAGAAAAAACCCTCGGAATAAATCCTTGGGCTCTCCCATTTTCTTATTGAGAACGAGGGTGAGAAAGAGCAGCAGATAAAGCAAAGTCGTAAATACGTGGAGAGAGTCGGCCATGATTGATTTCTCGAATCCCAGCAGATGCATATTGCAGACGTAAAGCATGAGTGCCGCGAAGGCGGGCCCTTTCTCTGTAAATATTTTTCGACAGACGAGCAACAAAAGCCCCATGCTTCCCAATCCGAATAGATATTGCATAAGGACAACCACCCGATTGGAGTCATTGAACCAGGAATGGATCAATCCGATTATTGCCGGATAAAGAAACGGGCGCTGGTTGCCCAATTTGGCAAAGCTAAAAGTCTTTGCCAGAAATTTAGAACCGCCCGCATAGGAGGCCGTGTCGTCAAAGATCATTGGATCGGCCACGTGAAACATGAACCAGCGAAGGAAAATCGCCAGAACAAACGTCAGGCCGATGAGGACATCGACTTTTTTAACTGATTTGAACACGGATATAAATTTATTCAAACAGGCCTCCTGTTTTTATTTGCGCGCCGGGCCGGTGCTTGGCGCGGAGCTTCCGGAAGCCATCGCCATCAATTGATCCGGCGTTAGCCATGATGTGTTGGCATCGCTGGAATACCGGAAGTCGGCCGGGAGGGCCGTCTTTTGGGCTGGTTTCTGATCCGCCCACCAATATTGTTCCGGGTGGATTACGTAACAGTCGTCCAATTCGACTGTATGCCGGGCTTCTTCCTCAGTCAAAAGCACTTCATGAAGCTTTTCACCGGGACGAATACCGATGATTTCTGTCTTGCATTCAGGAGCGATGGCTTTGGCCAGGTCCATAATCTTCATGCTGGGGATCTTCGGAACGAAAATTTCGCCCCCTTTGAACCGGCGAAGCGCCGTGAGCACCAGCTCCACCGCTTGATCCAGGGTGATCCAAAAACGGGTCATTCGATCATCGGTGATCGGCAAAACGCCGGTGTGCCGGCGGCTTTGGAAGAAAGGCACCACGCTTCCGCGGCTTCCCACCACGTTTCCGTAGCGAACGACGCCAAAACGCGTGACGGCTTCTCCCGTGTACGCATTGCCTGAAATGAAGAGCTTCTCGGCGCACAGTTTGGTCGCCCCGTACAAATTGCACGGATTGACAGCCTTGTCTGTGCTGAGAGCGATAACCGCCCCCACTTTTTGGTCGATCGCGGCGTTGATGATGTTTTCGGCACCGATCACGTTCGTTTTTACCGCTTCAAACGGGTTATATTCCAACATCGGAACTTGTTTCAGAGCGGCGGCATGGACAACGATATCCACTCCGTGAAAGGCCCGAAACAGCCGCTCTTTGTCCCGAACGTCTCCCAGGAAAAAGCGAACCCGCGGGTCGCTGCCGATGTCATGAGCCATTTCAAATTGTTTTAACTCGTCGCGGCTGAAAATAATGAGTTTTTTGGGCGCGTGCTTTTCCAGCACTGTTTTCACGAATCGTTTCCCGAAGGAACCTGTTCCACCTGTTACCAAGATTACTTTGTCTTTAAGAATCATAATGTCACCTCAAATGAATTTTTACTTCTTAATGCCAAATCGTTTAAAACAGTCCTGAAACGCCGTTTCAACGCGCGCCAGTTCAAAGTCCGTCAAATCGGCGTATAGAGGAACAGTCAGCATCCGTTCATGGATAAGTTCCGCCTGAGGACAATCCCCTTTTTTGTATCCCTGTTGCGAATAATACGGATGAAGGTGAATGGGTTTGTAGTGAACATGAACGCCGATGCCCGCCTCCCTCATAAAAGAGAAAATTTCATCGCGGGAGGCGGTCAATTTATCCAGCCGGAGAGACAGAATGTAGAGATGCCAGGCGTGGCGGCTTCCGGTTCCGGTTGAGGGACGAGGAGGAAGATCAACAAAGGGCAGAGATCCAAAAAATTTGTCGTAACCGACGACAATTTCGTCCCGGCGGGACAGAAATAAATCCAGACGTTTCAGCTGGGAAATGCCGAGGGCGCATTGGATGTCGGAGAGACGCAAGTTGTATCCCAACTCCACCATGTCATATTTCCAGGTTTTTTGAGCGTCCCGCGCCACCACATCCACGTCGATGCCGTGATGCCGGAATTTCCGCAGTTGTTTGGCAAAAATTTCGTTGTTCGTTGTGACCAGGCCGCCTTCGCCGGTGGTGATGTGTTTGACCGGATGGAAACTGAACACGGTCATATCCGCGAACGAGCCGACCGGTTTGGATCTATACACCGCTCCCAGGGCGTGCGCCGCGTCTTCAATAACGACGAGCTTGTGTTTTCTGGCCAGAGCCAACAGGGCGTCCCAGTCAGCCGGTTCTCCGGCAAAATCAACAGCCACGAGAGCCTTCGTTTTGGAGGTGATTTTCTTCGCGGCGTCGGCGGGATCCAAATTAAACCCCTTGGGGAGAGAATCAACGAAAACCGGTTTGGCGCCCATGTATAGAACGCAATTAGAGGATGCCAGGAATGACATCGTTGAAACGAGCACTTCGTCGCCCGGCTTGATTCCGGCTACAGCCATGGCGGCATGGAGTCCGGCCGTTCCGGATGACACCGCAACACCAAAAGCGGCGCCAACTTTTTTCGCGACGGCGTTTTCAAATTCTTTGACTTTCGGCCCCGTTGTTAAATACGGCGACTTAAGGACGTCCACGACAGCGGCAATATCCTCGTCATTAATTGATTGCTTGGCGTAAGGAATAGGAGAGTGTTTCATCTCTTGTTTCATGGGAGCTGTTCCCCCTGAGAGGCGTCCAGCGGAGAAAAATCAAATACCTGATGTTGTTTGATATTCATCAGCGTCGACAAAACCGAAATCCCCGGGGTGCCGTTATCGCCAAAACGGGCGTCCAGAATGACCGCTTCTTTCTCCGATTCCTTCGGAGGTTCGGCAGGAACATGGGTCCAGGTGATGGCCGGGTCGTTCAATCGGCGAAAGCTTTGAGTCACCAGATCGGCGATTTCCCCCTCTCCCACGATGACGAATTTTTTATGCCCCTTCTCTTTCAAATTAAGGATTAACTGGTCGGTCCGATTCATGACGTTTTTATAGGTCTGGATCGTCTTATTGAGGTAATAATAGGAGCGGCGCATTTGCTCGGACAACCCCATTTTCGTCAAAAAATAGCCCACTTTTTTGGGGTTTAGGTTGGAAATCTTGATGTAACCGGTTGTGGCGAGGCGTTTGATGATTAAATTGATCAGCCCAACCGAAAGTCCCACCTTTTCCGAGAGTTCACGTTGTGAGACGTACGGCTCTTCGGCCAGCAGGTCGAGGATCCGTAGAGAGTTTTCATCCACGTCTCCGCTTTGATGAGCTGAATGTGCATCGATCGAATCAGGGTTGTTGTTCATGGATTTTTGTTAACAGGCCCTCACCGTTCAATAATTGAATGGAACATAGACAAAAAAAGCGCATGGATATGAATCCAATACGCTGGTAGCATCAGTCTCTCTTAAGGATATCGTATTTTCCACAAAACAAGCCGAGAAGTCAAGCTATTATCGGTTGATAAATCTTGACGATAAATGACCTAAATTATAGCGTTCACAAACTGAACACAAAAAATTCTGGTTATTTTCTCCGACGCACAGGTGTATATGATTAAGAAAAAACCCATCCCGGATGCGGATCAAGGCGCTTTAATTCGAACACACTCTGTGTTTTGGGACGCCTTGCATCAACACCAGCGTTTTCGGCCTCAATATCCGAATGAAAACGTGGTCCGGTTCCTGATGGTTCACTTTAAGCAGGCGTTGCAGGGAAGAAAAATTCTCAAAGCTCTGGATATCGGTGTTGGTGGCGGCCGACATCTTAAATTACTGGGTGAACTCGGTTTCCAGTCATATGGCGTGGATATTTCAGCTGAAGGGCTGCGGCATTGCGCGGAATGGCTGAAACAGTGGCATCTGAAACCCTCCCTTTTTGAAGCCTCAATGACGAAACTGCCTTTTGAATCCTCTTTTTTTGACGCCGTGATCAGTTTCGGCGTTTTCTACTATGGCGATTCCCGCATCATGACTAAAGCCATCGGAGAAGTTCATCGAGTTTTAAAACCCGGAGGAAAGGCTTTCATTATCATCCGAACAACCGACGATTTCCGTTTTGGGAAAGGCAAACAGGTTGAACCCCACACGTTTAAATTATCAACCCAAAAAACCAACGAAGCCGGGACGGTTCAACATTTTGTCTCGGAAAAAGAAGTGAAGTCGTTATTTAATAAATTCCGGAACCTCAGTTTTGAAAAATCCGAGGTTTCCTTCCTAAATAGAAAAGCTGTCAATTCGGACTGGCTCATCACGGTGGAACGATAAAGAAAATGCCTCCCATCTCAACCTTCAACATCGGCAAGAAAAGAGTCGGGATCGGGAATCCCGTTTATGTTATTGCCGAAGCCGGAAGCAACCACAATCGCGACTTGAATTTAGCCCGCAAGCTGGTCGACGTAGCGGCGGAAGCCGGAGCCGATGCCATCAAGTTTCAGCTTTTTCATGCGGAGCACCTCTATCCCCCCAATTGCGGCGTGGTTCCGACTCCCATGGGAGAAGCGGATTTTTTTGATGTCATTCGAAAAAATGAAATTCCGGACTCGTGGCTGGAAGAATTGAAATCATACTCAGAGAAACAGGGAATAGCGTTCTTGTGCTCTCCTTTTGATGAAAACGCCGTTCTGCGCCTGAATTCTCTTGGGGTTTCCGCTTTCAAAATTGCCTCTCCGGAATTGAACCATCTTCCACTTCTCGAAGAAGCAGCCCGCTTTGGGAAGCCCCTGCTATGCTCAACGGGCATCAGCACGATGGCAGATATCGAAGAAGCCCTTTCAACTATCCGCGGCATCAACCCACAGGCTCCGATTGGGTTACTCCATTGCATTTCATCCTATCCCTGTCCAATGGATCAACTAAACATTAAAATCATTGAAACTCTCACAAACGCTTTCGGCCTGCCCATCGGATTTTCCGATCACTCATTGGATTACCAATGCGTTCCCCAAATGGCGACGGCTGTTGGAGCTTGTTTTATCGAAAAACATTTCACTTTAAACCGGGCCACAGCCGGCCCTGATCATCCTTTTTCCCTTGAACCAAATGAACTCAAAGAAATGGTGGCAGCCATACGATCTATTGAGAAAATAAAACCCGATGATCGACTCAATTCGCTGAAAGAAACCTACGGAAAGACTCAAGTGCAAGTGATTCTGGGACATGGTCGGAAAGAAATCGCACCGGCCGAAGCGGACCTGTATCCGTGCGACAAAAGAAGCATTCACGCCGTCCAGGCAATTCCCGAAGGCGGCGTTCTGACCCCTCAAAACATTCGTATTCTTCGTTCGGAACGGAATTTGAAGCCCGGATTGCATCCGCGTTTTTGGAAGGTCATTTTAAACTGCAAGACAACTCACTCCATCAAATCAGGAGAAGGGATTTCTTGGGAACATTTACTCGCTTCGAAGAACTAAGGTAGAATAACCTCGTTAATGTCCATCAGCTCTTAAAGAGCCGATAAGTAGTTTTCCAACCCATCTTGCCAACTCAATAGAGCTCCCACCTGTTTTTCCCACTTGTTCATCGAAAGGCAGGCATGCAGAGGGCGTCTGGCTGGCAAGTGAAGCGATTCCATTGTGATGGGATTCAAAATGGTGCTTGGATCCACATTTTTAAGCTCACAGATCCGCGCGGCAAAGTCGTATCGGGAACAAAACCCGGTGTGGCATACATGATACGTCCCATATGGAGGCTTCTTTTCAATCAGTTGATAGATCCACCGGGCCAAATCCCCCGTGAAGGTGGGCGAGCAAAAAAGATCAGTCGCGACATTAATCTTCTCTTTGTTCTTGATGGCTTTCAAAACGCGTGCGGCGTGATTATCGCGCCCGGTGCCATAAAGTGAACTGGTCCTCAAAATATAATGTTTGACCCATCGGCGGGCCGATGTTTCTCCGGCCAACTTCGACTCTCCGTATTTGGAAAGAGGAGTGGGTCGGTCTTCTTCGGTGTAAAGCGATTCCCGATTCCCGTCAAAGACAAAATCGGTGGATATCTGGATGAGCGGAATATCCAGCTCCGCACAAACAACGGCCAGGTGCTCCGGGCCTTTTCCGTTAACGAGGAACGCTTCTCCGGGCTCCTTTTCCGCCCCATCGACGTTGGTGAAGGCCACGGCGTTGATGACCCCATCGGGCCGATCTGCTTTCAACGCTCCCTCCACGGTATTAAGGTTCGTGATATTCGTTTCCAGATCGTGAGATAAAATCCGGGTCTCTTTCGGAGCTAGGTTCACCAAATCCGACCCTAACATGCCTTTCGCGCCAAAAAGTGAAATTTTCACCGGTGTTAACGCTCCTTTAATTTTTCATCGAAACGAATTCTAAACTCCACGCGCATCGGCATGGTTCCTTCCGCGCGAAAACGAATGGCTTTGGACTCCTGCAAAACACCGTAAGCGGGCGCCACTGAAACGTCCTCAACCAGAGATTCCATGGTGGGATTAAGACATTCGAACGTCAGGCCTCCTTTCTTTGAAAAAAGAGTGACCTGGCCGGGCGAAATTCGTTTAACCCGAATTTCCGGGTCCAACATAAAGGTCCACTGAAAGCGATGTTCCCCCGTCCCTGAAAATTCATCCACCAGCATCCATTCCAACGCGTGGTCGCTTTTTTCAATGATCCGGCGATGGATCACGGGATCGGCCAGCCTTTCATACCCTGAATGAGTGGCATTGATTTTCCGACCCGGAATGAATTGGTGAACAGAAACCTCCGCGTCATCTCCCAATGAAAAAAGAGAGTCGGGTTTCATTTCATTTTGCTCCATCCCATCCACTTGCACCGTGTTGTGCATGGCGGTCGACCGAAACAGGTTTCTCATCGACGGATTTGAGCTATAGAGAACCGTTCCGGGGTCCACGAAATACCGTTGCCCTTCAACGCACAACGTAAAACTCAATTTGTCGTTATGCGTGTGATTCCCCACGCCCCGCGTTCCATTGGGTTGGGCGGAGAAACTGAGGTAATGATTGGGCCCGCGAAGCACCAGGAAGCCCGAGGAGGACGGCTGTTTTGACGGAATCTCCGACGAACTCATTCCATAATACGCCTTAAATGATTCGTAGCCTGAAAAGCCATAGAGCCACGCAATGTCAGATGTCTTTTCCCACCCGTGCACCTTGAGCTGATGATCCTTAAAATGAAGGGCTCCCCAATTCAGCAGGGCGCGTCCATCCGAATCCGGGCGCCTAAACAACGAGTGAATTCGGCCACTGTCGTTGTCCCCCACAAGCGGAATATGCCCGTCACTCATCATGGTCTGCTGAAGGCATTGAAACATCAGACGCAACCGGGCGTGGAAGGGAGCCTCTTTTAAGTCCAACATCCGAGATCCGAAGAAAAACATCTCAAGAACAAATTTATGGTAGGCGGTGGACCCTTCAAAATCAGCGCCATCATCATACGTCTGACTGAGGATTTCTTTTTGAAATTCCTTCGAGGCAAACCGTTCCCACGGGACATGCCCGAAGGCTTTTCCCAGGTAAGCCAGCCCAAGCAAATTCGAAATATAATGATTGGTTGAAATCCGCCCGCCCCATTCCAAATGGCGCGCCACATGGCGTCCGTGTTCCCACAACGTCGCCGATATCCGCTCCTTAAATCCATTGGACACCGATGAAGACCCCTGAAAGAGCTCCAGCGCCAATAACCAATTGCAGGCGCGCAGAGCGACGTCCATAGGAGATGACCAATTGACTCCGATTTTAACGGGATTCTGGTCCATCCAATCTTGAGCCTGTTCAACAAAACAGCGGGCGTATTTCTCATCCATGGTCAGGCGGTAGGCTTGGCCTAACGTCACAAAATGCTGACATCGAGATAATTCCCACGGGACTTTAATATCTGCCCCCAGGATTTCCCCATAACGAATATCCGCATAAAACGCGGCGGGATCCCATCCGATTCCCGATTTGACGTCAAAGTGCCAAGGGATACGCCCGATCAGGCCCGGCTTAACAGCGCTCAACTGCGCTCCCTTAATCACTTTCAAATTCGGCCGGGTCTTAAATGAGGCCAGATCAACCGGGCCGGACCCCAACAGATCCACGATAAGGTTAATGGCGAGGTCGGCCTCTCGAAGCAGTTCGGCGGCCTCCTCCGGAAAGATCTCGCTAAAATATTGCCCAAAGCCCGGCGTCATCACATCTTTATGCAATAACGAGAGCGGGCGAAGAGAATGGGGTTTTGGGGAAGTCGGCGTTGACTTGGATGAAACACGCTCGAGGAAGCTCCAGAAGGATCTCCTCAGCCGATGAAAAACAACCAGCGGGATCTCTGTTTTCGAGAGACGTTCAAAACGATGAAGGCGATGAAAGATATCCAAGGTTCAATTCCTCTAAAAAGGCAGGTCCAGCGACTTCTCTTCAATCCACGTCTCATGCCACAGAACAAAATTAAGAAGAAACCACGTCATCTTACCGTTGGAATGCTGCAAAAAGGACGCCATGGCTTCTTTATTGAAATAGGGCGATCGTTTGACAAAATCCATGATCTTCCGATCCGACCACGCGCGCGCCCGCGACTGAAACCACTCATCAATCGGGACCGCGAACCCTTGTTTGGGCCGATGAATAATCTCCCGCGGCAGAAGCGGCTCAACGGCTTTCTTAAGGAGATATTTCAGGGTTTTATTTTTAAATTTCATCTTTTGTGAAATCCCCATCACAAGCCGGATAAATTCTTGATCCAAGAAGGGAACGCGGGCTTCGACGGCGGTGGCCATCGTCATTTTATCGACGCGCATGAGCAACAGCTCCGGCAATCGGAACCGCAAATCCAAATACGTCATCCAATGAAGCTCATCGGCACCGTCGGGCGCGTCACGTTCAAAATCCTCCCGATAATTTCGAATCACCTCTGACGAGGTGTATCCATCGAGTTTATTGATAAAGGCATCGGACAAGAAGCGC
>PLLH01000028.1 GCA_003140895.1 Elusimicrobiota bacterium | reverse complement strand
CCGCACTTCCCTATCCTACTGACGTTGAGGTCATTGTTGTCTTGAACCGGTGCACGGACCGGACGGAGCAAATCGCCATTCAACAGGGCGCGCGCGTGATTCGTGAAGACGCGAAGAATCTGTCCAAAATCCGTAACGCGGGAGCCAGGATCGCCACAGGAGAAATTCTTGTGACCATTGATGCCGACAGCCGGATGTCGGAGAATATGTTGGCGGAAATTGATCGGGCCCTTCAATTNNCGCTACATCGGCGGAGGGGTCCCTATTTATCCGGAGAGGAAATCGCCGGGAATCTTGTTGTCATTTTTATGCTTAAGGGTCGTTGAAATCGTGAGTCGTTTGGCCGGAGGATTGTTTTGGTGTTATCGGCGTGATTTTGACTCCGTCGGCGGTTTTGACGAAAATATCAGCATTGGAGAAGATGTTGATTTGGCGCGCCGCCTGAAGACGCATGGGAAGAAACTCGGGAAAAAGTTTGGGAAACTCACAAAGACTCACATCATCACATCATGTCGGAAATTTGACCGATTTGGCGACTGGGCTCTTTTTACCATCGTTTTCACCAGCGGACCGGAAATTGTCCAAGGGCTTCGCGGAAAGAAAACCGCTCTCGCTGACAAACTTTTCTACGATTTTAAACGGTAAATTCCTTCCTTGTTGGTTGAGGTCGCCAGACTTGATGAAATAAGAGAGAATGTTGTTCCTGCCCTGGAATCCGATTGAGCGGTTCGCGTTTTAACTTAACTTCGGGTTCTTTTTGGCTTGCCATTTCCGTCGATGATTTAATACGATCCTTTCCGTTGTCTCCCTCCTGACATGATAAATCCCTCTAACTGAACAACGTCTCGTCCCCTCCGAAAGGAGTTTCTATGCTTTCTCGCGTGTATTCAGCTGCGGTGAATGGGATTGATGGGTATCCCGTCACGGTGGAGGTGGATTACCGGCCGGGGCTTCCCTCTTTTTCCATGGTGGGGTTGCCGGACGCCGGCGTTCGTGAATCAAAAGACCGTGTCATCTCCGCCATTAAAAATTCCGGTTATCATTTTCCCGCACAGCGCATCACCGTCAATCTCGCCCCCGGCCACATCAAGAAAGAAGGCCCCTCCTTTGATCTGGCCATGGCCATTGGCATTTTAGGTGCGGCCGACGTCATTGCTCAGGATAACTTTGGAGACTGCGCTTTTCTGGGGGAGTTGGGGTTAAACGGGGACCTCCGCCCGGTGCGCGGGGTGTTGCCGTGCACGATGGGCCTTAAGAAAAAACAAGTGAAGAAGTTGGTTCTCCCTTGGAAGAATGCCAAAGAAGCCGCCATTGTTGAGGGGGTCGATGTCTATCCGGTTCATTCCCTTGAGGACGCCGTTAAGTTTTTGATTGGGGAAAACCACGATTCTCCCTTCATCATCGATCGAAAGACGGTGTTTCAACAGTCTCGGGCGTATACGGTTGATTTTTCGGATGTCAAAGGGCAGCTCTTCGCAAAGCGCGCGGTGGAAGTGGCGGCGGCGGGGGGACACAACATCCTATTATTAGGGCCGCCGGGGTCCGGGAAGACGTTGTTGGCCCGGCGATTGCCCACCATTTTGCCGGACATGGAATTTGAGGAGGCTCTTGAGACGACGAAAATCCATTCGGTCGCCGGCTATTTGCGCGACAGCGATTCCCTCATGGCCACCCGGCCGTTCCGAAGCCCGCATCATCAGGTAAGCGATGTCGCCTTGATCGGCGGCGGATCCAACCCAAGGCCGGGGGAGGTGTCTCTCGCCCATCGCGGCGTTCTTTTTCTGGATGAGTTTTCTGAGTTTGGGCGGAATGTTCTTGAAGGGTTGAGGCAACCTCTGGAGGACCGGTTTGTCACTGTGGCCCGAATCGCGAACTCCGTCAAATATCCAGCCGACTTTCTTTTGGTGGCGGCCGCCAATCCGTGTCCGTGCGGTTATTTGGGGTCCGAAATGAGACCCTGCGTTTGTCCGGCTTCTCATATTCAGAAATACCGCGCGAAAATTTCCGGTCCGCTATTGGACCGGATCGACTTGCATATCGAAGTCCCTTCTCTCATGATTGACGAGATAACCGAGGAAGGGATGGGAGGGGAGTCGTCATCTCAGATTCGGCTTCGTGTGACGGCGGCCCGCGAGCGGCAGAGGCGGCGTCTTCAGCCGACCGGC
The DNA here is from genome assembly GCA_003140895.1 of Elusimicrobiota bacterium. Lineage (GTDB taxonomy): Bacteria > Elusimicrobiota > Elusimicrobia > F11 > F11 > PLLH01. The sequence goes on along the minus strand of PLLH01000028.1, from coordinate 5,855 downwards.
CTTTTCACCAACAGCCAGATGAATGTCAGACAAATAAAATCCTTCTGCGCGTTGGATCCGGGCGGGAAAGCGCTCATCAAGCAGGCCATAAAAAAATTGGGTCTTTCAGCGCGGGCGTATGACCGGATCCTTCGTGTTTCGCGAACCATCGCTGATTTGGCGGGGGAGGAAGCCATTACATCTGCCCATTTGTCAGAGGCCATCGGGTACCGGGTCCTGGACCGCAGACCGGCAGAGGGGGATCTTGCTCCTGCTTAATCTCTGCGATATCGGCTTGCCCGCCGTAGCCGGAGGCGAAGGCGGGATGAAATTCAATTAGTCTCTTGACTTTGGGTTGTAGACAACTTAACTTTAAATTCATCCGAAAAATGGACGGCTTTGGTATACTTATCTTCGGTTTTGTTTGAACCAATTTGCGAGGAGGACTAATGAAAACATATCGATGGTTGCTGGTAGCTTTGACACCTTTCATGGGGGTGATGTTGGGGATCTCATTGACGGCGGCGTTAAGGGAAGTTCCTCAGGAATCAATTGGGTTAAATAAAAGTGAAGCTGTCTCCGAACCGGTTTCGGATCAACCCATGCAGGACGAAGCCATCGAACCGGGCGCGAAGGACTCCGAGGAGATGAAAGATGTCTCCAAAACTCCGGAAGAAGCGGCCCCGGCGAAAGAGCCGGAAGCCGCTCCGAAGCCGGCGAAACAGACAAAGAAAATTTTACCCGGCTCGGAAGGGTTTGTGGCCGGCCCGGACTGGGAGTTTGACGGGTTCGTTGCCGGCGGGCAAGACCAGAAGATTAAAAGCATGTTCGCGGTTCATGACCTGATTTATCTTAATGTGGGGCACAGCCAGGGCTTAAGAGCCGGCGAACGCGTTGGGATCTATCGACGCGGCGACAAGATTCGGGATCCACAGAGTGGAAAATTTATGGGATTTGAAGTGAAACATGTGGGCATTGCCGAAGTGACCGATAAAATTGATGATGAAACCTGTTCAGCCCGCGTGATCCGAAATCGAGATGGCATCGAAATAGGAGATTTGGTCCGGCGAGAAAAGTAAATTTTTCAAGATGAAGAAATATGTTTTCATCTTTATTGCCCTCCTCATAGCTGGGAAAGTCGGCTGGGATTATTTGGGATCTCCTGATTTTCAAGCCTATGCCGATAAGCACAACGTCTCGTGGACATGTCGCGTCAATACATTCGTGGGCAACTTTCAGATCGTCATGAGCAATTACGATGACGCCCTAAAGATGTTTGAGCCCGTTGTTAAGAGATGTCCAAAGACGGAGATGGCCGAAGAGGCGGAATTTAAAGTTGCTGAATGCTTGGAACGCTCCGGTCATCGGGCCGACGCCATTGACGCTTATTTGAAATTTGCCGAGGACCATAAGACCAGTCGAAGAGCCTTCATTGCTTCTCAGGCTGCCAATGCCCTCAACATGAGTCGATAGTTTTTCCCTTCCGTTGTCCCTCCGGTCTTTGTGGCTGATCTTCGCCCCCTCCCTACATGAGGTATGGATCTAAACGAAATACAGGCATCGATTTTTATCAACGCGCTCCCCGCGGTGGGCCCCGCTCGTTTTCATTCTCTTCTTCAGGTATTTAAGTCGGCCAAAGAGACTGTGGCTGCCGGTCCTGATGCTTGGCGTGAGCTCCCTTCTTTTGGCGAAACAACGGTGAATCAGATCCGGTTGGAATGGGACACGGCAAGGCGGTGTGCGGAAGAGGATTTAGAGCTGATTCAAAAAGAGAACGTTCGAGTTCTGTTGTGGTCGTCCGACAATTACCCCCGGCTCCTGCGTGAACTGTCCGATGCTCCTCCTATTATATATGTACGCGGCTCGGAACCGATGTTTGACCCGCCCGCGGTAGCGTTGGTGGGGAGTCGGAAGTGCTCTTATTACGGCGAGAAGGTGGCGCGGCGCTTGTCCGCCGATCTGGCGGAAGCGGGCATCTCAACCGTGAGCGGTTTTGCCCGTGGAATTGACAGCCATGTGCACGATGAAACCCTGGTTCACGGCGGCCGGACATGGGCTGTTTTGGGGAGCGGTCTTTCGGTGCTCTATCCCTCCGAAAATAAGCGGCTGGCGGAAAGAATCGAAGCGTCCGGGGCCCTGATCAGTGAATTTCCCATGAAGACAACACCCTTCCCGGCCAATTTCCCACGCCGAAATCGGATTATCGCGGGTTTATCCCAGGGAACCGTGGTGATTGAGGGGCAGATAAAGAGCGGCGCCTTGATCACGGCGCGCCTCGCGGCGGACGCGGGCCGGGAGGTCTACGCGGTTCCGGGACCTATTACGTCCGCATTGAGCGCGGGGCCTCACTATCTTCTTCACATGGGAGCGAAGATGGTGACGAACGTTGATGACATCCTGGAAGAAATTCCCGGATTGGCTGATGTTTCTCATCAGGGCAGCGGCGGCGCGCCGGGGGAAAATAACCCCGGGCTGACGGAGGAAGAAAACCGGTTGCTGTTGTTTCTCGGCGACGTCCCTGTCAATAAAGATGTGTTGGCGTTGAAAATAAAAAAAGATCCTCGTGACCTGGCGGCGGTCCTGCTCGAGATGGAGCTGCGCGGATTGGTGCGTTTGCTACCGGGCGGGGCGATTGTTAGAAAATGAAAGGGGCCCAATAAAATGGTTTATAAAAAATTAAGTTCATTGAATTCCCCAAACTTCTTGTTACAATAAGCCTCCTATGGATTCTCTCGTCATTGTTGAGTCACCCACAAAAGAAAAGACCATCGGCAAGATTCTCTCAAAAGGATTTGTCGTTCGGAGTTCCTTTGGCCATATCCGGGACCTTCCCCAACGGAAGCTCGGTGTGGAAATCGACAACAATTTTGAACCGACCTATGTGGTGCTTCCTCGCGCCAAGAAACTGATTCCCCTCCTGAACAAAGCGGCCAAGGCGGCCAAAATCATTTATCTGGCGACGGACTATGACCGGGAAGGGGAAGCGATTGCCTGGCATTTGTCCCAACTTCTCAAAGTGCCGCCAGAGAAGTTAAGGAGAATCACGTTCCACGAAATTACGCCGGAAGCGATCAAATCGGCTTTGCTTGAACCGCGTGATCTCGATCTCCATCTTGTCGATGCGCAGGTGGCGCGGCGCGTGTTGGACCGTTTGGTCGGATATAAGTTATCTCCGCTCCTGTGGAAAAAAGTGCGGCGCGGTCTCTCCGCGGGCCGGGTTCAATCGGTAACGGTCCGGATGATTTGCCAACGGGAAGAAGAGATCGGAAAATTTGTCCCTCAAGAATATTGGACTCTTTCGGTTCAGCTTGAAAAAAAGGGAGAGTCCCCGTTTTGGGCGCACATCTATTCATTTGACGGGCATCGGTATGACCGTCTGGAGCTCAATTCCAAAGAGGTCGTCGACCGGATTCTGACGGATATTGAAACCTCAACGTATAAGGTGGCTCACGTTGATCCCAAGGAGCGGCGCCGCCAGCCGCCCGCTCCTTTTACCACCGCCTCTCTCCAGCAAGAAGCGTCTTATAAATTGGGGTTCCGCGCTCACCGGACGATGTCCATCGCTCAGCAACTGTACGAAGGGTTCACGTTGGGAAGCGCCGGCACCGTGGGTCTCATCACGTACATGAGAACGGATTCCACTTTTGTCGCGAAAGCGGCCCAACAAGAAGCCGCCCATTATATTGAGGCCAAGTTCGGAAAAACTCTCCTTCCACCCAAGACGCGCGTTTTTAAAACAAAGGCGAAGGGGGCTCAAGAGGCGCACGAAGCCATCCGGCCTTCCTCCGTGATGCGCGAGCCCGAAGCCGTTAAAGCCCATTTAAATCCGGAACAATTCAAATTGTACAAGCTGATCTGGGAGCGGTTTGTGGCGAGCCAAATGGCGGACGCCATTTATGACACGTTGACGGTGGATATCGCAACGGAGCCCAAGCCCTACCTGTTCCGGGCCACGGGCCGCGTTGTTCGGTTCCAGGGGTTTCTGGCGTTAACGCCGATGTCGGACGACTCCGACGGGAAAAGCGAGGTTCTTCCCAATCTGGTTGCTGGAGATCCTTTGTCCAAAGTGGCGATGAAGCCTGATCAGCATTTTACGGAGCCGCCTCCGCGCTACAACGAGGCGAGCTTGGTCAAGATGATGGAGGAGCTTGGAATCGGGCGGCCTTCAACCTACGCTCCAACCATTCACACCATCCAGCAACGCGGCTACGTTCGCGTTGACGAGCGCCGGTTTGTTCCAACGGAGCTGGGCAAAACCGTCGACAAACAATTGGTTGAAAATTTTGCAGAAATCGTGGACGTGAACTTCACCGCCGAGATGGAGAGCCTTCTCGACAACGTCGCCGATGGGAAAGCGAAGTGGCAGGGCGTGGTGAAAAATTTCTGGGATCCGTTCTCCAAAAAATTATTATTGGCCGAGACGGAAATGAAAGTGTTGAAGCCAAAGGCTCAGGAAACAGAGCATAAATGCGAACGATGCGGCGGCACGATGTTGATTCGAGAGAGTCGTTTCGGACGTTTTCTGGCCTGTGAAAAATATCCCACCTGTACCTTTAAGGTCTCGCTCGATCGAGAGGGCAATTTGGTGAAACCTGAAACAACAACCGAGACGTGCGATACCTGCGGCAAACCTCTTGTCGTTCGGATGGGTCGCCGCGGAAAATTTTTGGCGTGCTCCGGGTATCCCGAGTGCAAGTTCACAAAATCTCTGAATCAAGAAAAGAAACCTCCCGAGCCGACGGGAGAGAAGTGTCCTAATTGCGAAATGGACATGGTCCGCCGCCGCGGACGGTTCGGTGATTTCCTGGCCTGTTCCGGCTATCCCAAATGCAAAACCATTAAAAAAATTGAGGAGCAGCCAGATCCCGCCTAAGAGCGTTCCATTGGAGGGCGTTCATGGACGTTGAGCTCGCGGTCCGCAAGTTTTTTCTCACTCTCAAAGTAGAACGAAATGCCTCCCCTGCCACCATCCGCGCTTATTCCATCGATCTTCGCGATTTGACCCAGTACATCGCCGGGAAGAAATTGTCGCTGGCTCAATGCGACCGGATTTTCATTCGTTCTTTCCTGAGTCACATCCGGTCCCTGCCTTATTCGCGCGCCACCCTTTTGCGAAAATGGGCTTCTCTTCGTTCTTTTTTTAAATACGTGGCCAGAGAAAACATTATTACGGCCAACCCCTGCATCAATCTCCCTTCGCCCCGGCGCGAGAGAAAAATACCCAATTTTTTAACGGAGTCTGAAGTTGAAAAATTGATCGAGACGATGAGCGAGGCCCGCCGTCCTTTGGCGGCGTCCCGAAACCGGGCTTTGGTTGAGCTCCTCTATTCCTCGGGGTTGCGCGTGGGCGAAATTGAAAGCCTGAATATCGAAGACATCGATTTTTGGAGCGGAACGGTTCGCGTGGTCGGGAAAGGAAATCGAGAGCGGATCGTTCCGGTGGGCCTTCAGGCGCTCGAGGCGGTGAAAACCTATCTGAAAGACCGGCATGAAGAGGTGGGCGTTAGCGGCAAAGGAAAAATGGAGGCCCGGCCTCTATTCCTCAACAAGTTCGGCGGACGCTTATCAACGAGGGCCATTCATTTTTTCATAGAGGCCAGCGCTCGGAAAGCCGGCATTAATCGCAAGGTCAGCCCTCACGCCCTCCGGCATAGTTTTGCGACTCATCTTCTCGATCATGGATGTGATCTGAGAAGCGTTCAGGAAATGCTCGGCCACAAAAATCTTTCCACGACGCAGATATACGCTCACGTGACGCCGGATCGGCTGAGGAAGGTGTACGAGAAAGCCCACCCCAGGGCGTAAACGGTTTCTGTTCTTGTTTGCGTTCGAGATAGGAGATGGTTAGGTGGTACGGCGGGGATTCGCGTGTTGTT
>PLLH01000033.1 GCA_003140895.1 Elusimicrobiota bacterium | reverse complement strand
CCCAATAAAACCGTGAGAGGCGCCCCGATTCGTTCGGCCAGAGCCCCGGCGATCAAACTTCCAATCGGAGCGGTCCCGATAAACGCCGTCGCGAACAAGCTCATCACGCGGCCGCGTTTATCGTCGTCAACAATGGTCTGCAAAATGGTGTTACTGGCCGCCATCCCCACCATCATGGCGAACCCGCCGGTAAAATTCAAAAAGAGGGAAAGCCATAAAACGCGGGAAAAAGAAAACCCCATAATGGAAAGTCCGAAAAACAGGGCCGACCCGGCGATAATCCGCCAGAGTCCCAAAATATTTTTTCTCGACGCCAGATAAATCGCTCCAATCAACGCGCCCATTCCGGAAGCCGCCATCAAAAACCCAAGCGTATGCGGCCCGCCGTGAAACGTGCGCGTCGCGAAAATGGGCATCAAAACCATGTATGGCGTTCCCGACATGCTTAAAAGCCCCAGCAAAATTAAAATCGCCCCGATGGGAGAAAACCCGAACGCGTAGCGGAGCCCTTCCTTCCACCCGGACCACAGATCGCCCGACGGCCCCTCTTCGTTCATGACCGCTATTCTCATCGCGACCAACGATCCGATCACAGCCAAAAAACTCAGAGCGTTGATCAAGAAACACACGCCTTCTCCAACGAGGGCGATCAAAATCCCCGCGAGGGACGGGCCGATCAACCGCGCGAGATTCACCAAGGAGGAATTGAGGGCGATGGCATTCCCGAGATCTTTTTTATTATCAATCATGTCGATCAAAAAGGATTGCCGCGCCGGGATATCGACGGAGTTGACGAGACCGAGGAAAACGCCGAGCGCGATGATATGCCAGACAGCCACAACGCCTCGCATGGTGAGGAGGGCCAATAAAAGCGCTTGCAGAAGTGACAGAGTCTGCGTCAGAAGAAGGATGCGCCGCCGATCCCACCGGTCCGCCAAGACCCCGGCAAACGAGGAAAATAAAAACGTCGGGAATTGATTGCAGAAAATCACCACGCCCAGCAAAAACGGGGACCCCGTGAGGCGATACACCAACCAGCTCATCGCCACCTGCTGCATCCACGTCCCGATGAGCGATACTCCCTGGCCGGCGAAATAGAGACCGAAATTCCGATGGCGGAGCGATCGAAAGATCGCCTTGATTCCTGGGGCGTTTTCAACCAGGACTGATGTCGAATGTAGTGAATCCATTTGAATCCATTATACCGTTGAAGGACGAAACCCCCAACAAAATCATCCGCGGCGTCATCAAAAACAGGACGGAAAATCAATTCGAAATTTCATTGAAAGTGCTCACTGTGTGGGGTTAAGCTTCCACTGACCATGTCAATGAATGTAGATTGGCTCAAACTGTTACGGAAAGCCCAGATTTTCTCAAGCTTTACCGACACGCATCTCGGCTTGATCGCCAAGCGACTGAAGTACACCTCCTTACCCAATGGCGCCACTCTATTCAAAGAAAACGACCCGGGAGGCTCCGCTTTTTTCATCTTGTCCGGATCCATCCGCCTCGTATCAAAAGAGGAAAAAACCCTGGCTTATCTCAACCGGGGCGATATCATCGACGAAATGTCGCTTCTGTCGGACGAGCTGCGGCAAACCACCGCCGTCATCGACTCCACCGCCGAGCTTCTCGTCCTTCAAAAAACGGATTTCGATCACCTCCTGGACAAACATCCGACGTTGGCCGTTCACCTGTCGCGAATTCTTTCAAGCCGCTTGGCCTCCGCGATCAACAAAAACAATCAAACCCGGGAGCGAGGAAAAACCTTCACCTTTTTTCTAGGCCTCTCATCGAAGGACCAAGCCTTTTTTGCCATCAATCTTGGGATCTCATTGGCGGAACAAACAAGAAAAAAGATTTTGATGCTGAGCGCCGGCATTGATTCCCAGACACTTCTCACGGGGCTTGGGCTCAAAGAATTTATCCCCTCTTCTCCTCCCCTCACCAACGGGATTTTTCAAGACCAACGCAGGCTGGATCAACACGTTCTCGTTCATCCCTCCGGACTCGAAATCCTCGCCCTGGATGAAATCTCCTTCCTGAAAGAAGCGGTGTCCCAAGGAACGCATTTCACCGACGCCATTAAAGATCACTATGACTTCTGCCTCCTTTTTCTCCCCCCGCGAATTGATGAGCTCATCATCAACATCACCACCGATTCAGACCGGGCGATGGCCGTTCTGGGGCATGAAAGCCGGGAAGAAGATTTCTCGCTTCTCCGGCGGATCGACGAATCCATGCCGGCGAAAAAACGGCTGGAGAAAGTTTGGCTCGATACGAAATCAAGTTCTCATCCGCGTGACTGGATCCCGGAATTCAAAATCCCCTGGGACGAAACGTGGGGAGGTCGAATGATGCAGACGGAGTCCGCCGCGCTCCTCCCGCCGGAGAAGATGGGGCAACGGATGTTCGACCGGTTGGCGCGCTCGCTCGGAGAACTTGTCATCGGTTTCGCCATGGGGTCGGGTGCCGCGCACGGGTATTCTCTGATCGGGATGCTCAAAGTCATGGAACGGGAAGGGATTTTCCCGGACGTCATCAGCGGAACGTCCATGGGAGCCCTCCTCGGCGCGTTTTACGCCATGGGACTTTCTCCGGATGAAATCGAAAAGATCGCCTGCGATATGACGCAAGCCCGTCTTCGGCGGATGATGGATCTCACATTCCCTCGGTCCGGCATCTTCGTTGGAAACGGCATTTTAAATTTCCTCAGGTCCATTATCGGGGACCGGACCTTCTCCGACTTGCTCCTCCCCTTTTGTTGCATTGCCGTCGATATTATGACGGGAAAAGAAATCGCGATCGAAGAAGGAAACGTCGCCGAAGCGGTGCGCGCCAGTCTCTCTCTACCGGTATTCCTTAAGCCCCATTACATGAACGGGCGCTATCTGGTGGACGGCGGCCTCGTGAACCCGGTGCCGACCTCGCATATCATCGCTCAAGGAGCCAATATTTTGATCTCCGCCAATTTAACCTCCAAGGCGGGAGAGCGGCGGGTGCCCCGCGTGATGGGGTGGAGAAAACCTTTGCGTTCCTTCTTACGCGGCCCCAACCTCATCGAAATTTTGCTTAAAACGATTTACACCATGCAGTATGAAATTTCAGCGGCACGATCGGAAATCGCCCACGTGGTCATGCACGTCAACACCGGAGATTATCAATGGTGGGATTTGAACAAAGCGCCGGAGATCATCGCCATCGGTGCCGCCAGCGCCGAAGAAAACATTCCGAAAATGAAATCGCTTCTTCCTTTTTTCGCCAACGCGGGCCGGACGGGGCTTCACCGCCGCGGCCCCAAAGTTTAAATTCCCCGGGTTTTTCTTTCTTTCAACAGAATAAAGAGTTTTAATTCCGATCGTTATGGCCACAATTCGGTCAGAGAAAAGCACAGGGTAATATTCGCGGAGGTCTGTTTATGAAAAGAATGATGGCGCTCGGAATTATCTTGGGGACGTGGATGGGAGTGGAAGCATCCCGTTGTTGGGCCAGCGAACCGGATGCCTTCCAATTTTTCGAGGAAGAGGCCAAGGTTGTCGGAGTGTCAAAGAAATCGGAGAGCATCAAAAACGTTCCGATGTNNCGATGTCGGTCACCGTCGTCAGCCAAGAGGAGTTAAATCGTTGGAACGTTCATTCCTTCAATGAACTTTTGGGGCGCGTACCGGGATTCAGTTTCTATGATACGGATTTTTATGGGCAAACCAGCATCAACACCCGGGGGATCGCCGGCCAATTATGGCGGACACGGTTTGGCTTCGAGCTGATGAACATTCCGGACTTCGGTCATTTTATTTTCTCTCCTTATTTCTACAAAAACATCGAAGTGGCGAGAGGCCCCGCCGGCTTGACCTGGGGCGGATCCGCGGAAGCGGGACTTTTTAACCTCAATCTTCGGGATGATCTCAATGGATATGAAACACATGTTGAGGTAGGGAACAACGACAGGCAGGCCTACGACGTGCTGTATGGCAAGAAGTTTGAAAAGGAAGGCGATGGCTATTTCGTGGGTCTGCATACGGAAAAGCAGGATCCGGCCACAAGAACCCAAGATGGGAAATCATGGAAAGAGAACGGCATCAACCCCTCCTACCAGGTTCTTGCCAAGATCAAAGACCAAAGATTTAAATTCCTGGCATTTAATGACCACGAAGATCATGTCATTCCCATATCGTGGTTTAATGATGGCAACACTCTAGGGGACGCTCTCAAGTCAAAAAATGGACCGTTCCATGATGAGTTTGAGACCAATGCAATGCGGGGAGAGTATCATCTGATCAATGAAGATAAAAACAATTTTTATTTTTACGGAGAAACGTATAAGAAGCAGTGGTTTATCACAGGCATGGCCATCGACACCCAGCGAAGGACAGCCGGCGGTTTCAGCGGGGAGACAAATCTGTTGCACGACAAATTGAACCTCAACGCCGGTGGGGAATTATCCGCACAGGAAACCACAACTGACCCTTCCTTTAATTCCTCCTTGGCCGTCGCAAATGGAATCGATTGGTATAAAGACCAAACCGGTCCATCCAGAATGACCTTCAACAACCTTTATATGCAAGGCCGCTATCAATTTTTGGATCGGTGGCAAGCTGTCTTGGGAGGACGGATGGATCATCAGATTCACGCTCTCGTCAACCCGTATCTATTGTCTCCAAGAGCCGGGCTGATCTTTTCGCCGAAAAACAACCTAACGCTTAAGTATCTTTACAACAACACCGCCCGAAGACCCACCGGGAACGAAGCCAGAGGGGCGGCGCCTGGCATTGGTCCCGAATATTTGACGGCCCATGAATTAATCGCGATGTATGACTATTCCGACAAGCTCAAACTGAATGCCACTCTTTTCCACCAAGTTTTGGAGAAGGTCATTAATGACTTCGGTTCTGGTGGGAATATGAATGCTTATAATAATGGGGGTGGCATCTCATCAGACGGTTTGGAATGGGGCGTCAATTATCTGCCCGTGAAAAAAGTGACGATGTATTGGAATGGAAACCTTACTCGCGCGAGGGTGGATAGCGCCGTCCGAGATGGGGTTGACAAGACCACGGCTCATATCTCCAATGGGCAACCGGTGAATTCTCCGCTGGCCAGCAGTTTCCTCGGCTGCGAAGTCCCCCTGACAAGTTATTTCAGGTTCAACGTCGACCTGAGAACGATTTATCGAATCGCCTATCTCGCCGGCACCGAGGACGCCTATGCCACCGTGAACTTGGTCGATGTATCGATGAGAACCAAGAAATTTTTTAACAACAGTCTCAGCTTCTCTTTGGCATGCATGAACGTGGCCGACAACAAGAGACTTGTTCCCGCGTTCGGAGAGCATGTCGGCAGCCTTGGCACGATGAGTCCGGAAAGCCGGCGCGCTTATGCAAGCGCCATACTAAACTTCTAGCTGAAGTGGACGAATTCTAATGGATGGGCAGTGAAACAGTAAAGGTGGACCCTTTCCCTATCTCAGAGTGAACGGAAATTGCGCCGCCAAATTCCCCCACCACTTTTCTGCAGAACGCCAACCCCAACCCGGCGCCGGGAACCTGCCCCGTGAAGGAATTTTCGATCTGATAAAATTTATTAAATATTTTTTCCTGTTCTTCCGACGGAATTCCCGTGCCGTTGTCTTTCACGCGAATGAGAACCGCCTTCTCTTCTTTTTTAAACTCGATGTCGACGTCCTTCTTTTTCTTATCATTAACCTTCAGGGCGTTCTCTATCAAATTCTTAACCACCTCCACCATGAGCAACCGGTCCACGAACACGGAAGGAAGCCCCCCTGTTTCTCCGACGGTTATCCGGCTCTTCTTCTCGTCTGACATTCCTTGAAAAGGGCCGACCGCCTCCTCCACGATGGTTTTAAGAGGAGTGGCCTCCGAGGGCCGCGCCAAACGGGCCGACTCAACAACGGAGAAATGGAGCAGCTTTTCGACCAACCCGCTTAATTGATCGCCTTGATCCTGAATCGCGGACACGGCTTTTTTCTGGAAGTCGGACAAGCCCGCGACGTCAGAAGAGAGAATCGGAGCGTAACCCAAAATAACCGTGAGCGGCGTCTTAAGCTTGTGAGAAATGAGGGATAAAAAGTTGCGCTTCAACATCTCGTCTCGTTTTTCTTCCGTCGTGTCCCGCAAAATAACGAGATAGCCTTCCGGCGAATTGGGATCAGAACGAAGACGGTGAACCAACGCTAAAAGATAAAAATCTTTCCCTTCGTGCCGGACGAGATCCAGCGCCTGGTTTTTTTCTTTTGCCCCCAACACCTGTTCAAAGGGAAGTGACGATTCAAACCCGTTAAACACATCGGGACCGAATGTTTTTCCGACCGCCTCTTCAACGCTCAACCCCACGAATCGCGCCGCCGCCTGGTTTAGCATCAAAAGACGTCCCGCCTCATCCAATAGCATGACCCCTTCCGACATTTCGCCAAACACCGTATTCAGTTTCACTTTCTCCCGAACAACGTCGGAAAAAAGGCGGGCGTTTTCGATGGCAATGGCGGATTGGCTGGCGAAAATCTCAAAGGCTTCCCGATCGCTCTCAGAGAAATCCTTCCCCAACTCCTTGTTGATCGCTTCCACCACGCCGATCAACCGCCCTTTGGCCAAAAGCGGCACCGCCAAGATGGAGTGGGTCTTAAAACTGGTGGATTTATCCACTTTCTGAGTGAAGCGGGGATCCCGGCTGACGTCGTTAACGATCAAAGGGACCCGTTCCTGAGCCACCCACCCGGCGATCCCTTCCCCCACCTTGAGCCGTATTTGTTTGACGGAATCTTTGACGGCGCCCAGCGTCACGTCAAAATAGAGCTCCTTGGTTTTCTCGTCCAAGAGGAGCAAGGACGACGCTTCGGCGCGCACCACTTTTGTGGCCAGTTCCAAGACCGCCGTCAACACATCGCCCACATTCAATTTTGACGAAAGGATTCGGTTGGCTTGAAGAAGGAGCTCAAAATCGGCGGCGGATAAACTCATGAACGCCCCTTCTTCGACGTGGGAATCCTCTTCGTTCCCTGGTTTTTCTTATTGCGCTGGTTCACCTTGTTCGTGTGATCGCGATAATTGGTCGTAAACGTATGCTTCCCCTCATCATCGGCGACGAAATACAGATACTCTGTTTGTGCCGGCCAGAGCGCCGCTTTGATGGCGTCAAGCCCCGGGTTGCTTATCGGCCCCGGAGGAAGCCCGGCATGAAGATAGGTGTTATAGGGAGATATCGTTTTCCTGTAATCGTCATAGGTCAGCCGCGACTTCCAATACCCCAGCGCGAATTGGACCGTCGGGTCCGCCTGAAGCAAGATTTTGCGTTTGAGACGGTTGTGGTACACGGAAGAAATAGTGGGGAGTTCGGCGCGGTCCACCGCTTCGCGCTCCAAAATCGACGCCAGGGTAACAGTCTCCCTTTTTCCCCATCCCATGGAAGCGGCTTGAGATTCCATCTCCGGCGTCCACCGGCGGTCGAAATTGGCCTTCAGGAGGTGAGCCGCCTGCGCCGGGTCGATGCCGAAATCAAAATCGTAGGTCGCCGGGAACAAAAACCCTTCCAGCTTTTCAGCCGCGACGACCCTTTTAAATTGATCTCCGTCGCACACTTTGGCTTCCACCAATCGATCGGCGATCTGCCATGACGCGAACCCTTCCGGGACGACAACGCTGGTTTTGAGGGTCCGCCCAGCGATCAAATCGTCAATGATCCAAAACGACGACCGGCCCAACGAAAGACGATACCGCCCCAGCTTGAGCCGGGGCCCCGCCCCGCGAAGCCGCGTCCAGAGTAGAAACGGATAGGGGACGGACAACAGTTTTTCATTTTGAAGCGACAGAAGAACGTCGCGCGCCGTCATGCCGGAACGGACATCGACGACGGCGTATTTAATCCCGGCGCCGGGCCAAAAAGCCCACACGCCCGAGACGCATAACAAGACAATCAGAGCTCGTTTGATCATTCCATTAACCTCGGCAAATAAAATGTTTCTGATAGAGCCGGGAATCGGCCAGTTGATAGCGGGACAGCTCAGACACGGTCACAAACTCGAAGCCTTTTTCCCGAAGGAAGGGGATCGCCTTTTCCAGAGCCGTGACCGTGTTGGCGATTCCGTTGTGCAGAAGAAGGACATCCCCATCTTTCGTCTGGGTTTCAATCCGATCAACAATCTCATCGGGAGAAATTCCTTCGTTATCCAAGCTATGAACATCCCACAACACCAGTTGATATTCGGGAGGCACTTTAAACCGGGACCGGATGTAATGCTCGCTGCCGCCGGGAGTTCGAAACATCCACGTTTGGACACCCGTGATTTTCTCGATCAAAAGCCGGGTTCGGTCCAATTCCCACTTCATTTGTTTTTCGGACATGGTTCGGATGTCGGAATGAGACCAGGAATGCCCCGCGATTTCATGGCCTTCATGAGCCAGGAGACGTACCAGCGACGGATATCGCGCCGCCATTTTCCCAACAACAAAAAAAGTGGCCCGGACATGATGTCGTTCCAATAAATCCACCAACTGAGCGGTC
>PLLH01000044.1 GCA_003140895.1 Elusimicrobiota bacterium | reverse complement strand
CGTGGGGGCCGAAGTCGACGTGGACTTGATTCCTGTTTCCGCTCCGTATGCCGCCGAGTTTAAAAAAACACCGTCCCTTTTATCGGCCGGCGAAGACTACGGCCTTCTGTTTACAGCCAGCGCGGCGGCAGTCTCCCGGCTTTCATCCAAGATGGCCTTTTCCGTGATCGGGGAGATTCGCCCCAGGCAACACGGGTTGCGGTTCACTCATCACGGGAAGCGCTGTTCGCCTCCGGTGTCATTCGAGCATTTCCAATGAAAAAGGCGTCTTTTAGTTTTATCTCGTCCTCCGCGAGTGAAACCACCCGGTTCGGCGCGCGGTTGGGCCAACGCCTCAAGCGGGGCGACGTGGTTTTACTCATGGCCCCGCTGGGAGCCGGGAAAACAACGCTGGTTCAAGGAGTGGCGCGTGCTTTGGGCGTGAAAGAGATGGCGCAAAGCCCCACGTTTGTTCTGGCGCAGACGCATCAGGGAAAAATTCCTCTCCATCATCTCGATTTTTATCGACTGAACAAGAAGGATATTTTAGACATGGGGATTCACGATTATTTGACGGGGGCGGGCGAAATTCCACCGGGGGTTGTTTTTATTGAATGGGCCGATCGATGCAAAGAGGTCTGGCCCGCCGACCGGCTTGAGATCGTTCTTAAAATGAAGCCCCGGTCTCACGCGCGAGAGATTATTGTCACTGGAATCGGAGACCGTTTTCAACAACTGGTGAAAAGGGTGGCCGCATGAGCGTTTCTTATTGCGTGTCCATCGAAACAGCCGGGGACTTCTTGGGGCTCGCCCTCACGCGATTCAACCGAAAAACGGGAGAGGTGTTCCATTTAAAGCGGTATGTGTCCTCCGGAAAAGGAACACAATCGGATCGATTGATTCCCACTCTGGATCGACTCCTGAAAGAGCGACGTCTGTCGAAAAAACAAATTGGACTTGTGGCGGTGGATGTCGGGCCCGGAAGTTTTACCGGGGTCCGCGTGGGAGTGTCCACGGCCCGAGCTCTCGGTCAAGGGTTGGGCGTTCCGGTTGTGGGCCTCTCCAGTCTTGAGGCGATAGCTCACGTCGCCCGCGTTAAGGAAACAATGACCGTCGTGTCGTGTCTGCCGGCGTTGGCGGGGGAATGTTATTTCGCCGTCTATGAGGCCCGTCCGGGCCGCGCGGCAAAAACCATTTCACTCAAAGAGACACTTAAACCGTGTTGGAAAAACGAGAGCGAGTTTGTTCAAATGTTGTCGGCGTTGGTTTTGAACCCTAAGAAAAAGAACCGTGCCGTCGTTGTGGTCGGCAATAACGCGGCGGGCTTGAAAGAAGCGGCGTCTTCGGTTCATGGACTGACATGGCAATCGGTCCGGCAACCGGCCCGTCCGACGGCGGTGGCGGAGATCGGCGTTAAGAAATTTCTTGCACAGCCTCGGCCGCGTCAATTTCATTATGAAAAAATCCGCCCCCTCTATCTTCAGCCTTGTTGGGCGGAGCGGGAACGCGCTGGGCGGGCCGAAGGGCGGGGCCATGCTCGCTGAAGGGTTTGGCCTTCGACTCATGAAGCCGGAAGAGGCGGCGATTTTTTCCGACCTCGAAATAACAGAACGGACCTATCCATGGTCAAAGGAAAGTTTTCTTGATACGCTTCGCTCCGATACCTCGCGGCCGCTCGTGTGGGAAGGCGCGGATGGAATTATCGGGTTTGGCGTCGTTCAAGTGGTTGAGGGTGAGGCGTACCTTCTGAATATCATGATCCTGCCGCGTCATCGCCGGCAGGGGCGCGGGCGGGAACTGCTCTCAATGATATTTGACTGGGCCAAGAGCCGCGGCGCCGAACGGCTGTTCCTTGATGTGGAGCAAACCAATAGTCCCGCGCTCAAACTGTATGAGGCCGCGGGGTTGGATGTGGTGGGCCGGCGTCCTCATTCTTATCCCGGCGGAGAAGATTCGATCATGATGAAAAAGGATTTATGAAAATAATCAAAGCGTTGCGTTGCGCGGCGTTGGTCGTCGCTTTTTCCGGCGGCTCTCTTCATGCCGCCCCTCACGCTCAATCAAGCCAGTCGTATCAAATTTATCTGAAAGCGCTTCTCTACGAGAGCCAGGGTAATCTTGTGATGGCGCAACAAGAGCTGACCAAGGCGCTTGCGTTGACGCCGGACAGCCCCTCGTTGTTTAAGACCGCCGCCGAGTTTTCGTTTCGTTTGGGGCTTATGGATGAGGCGATTGCGCATATCGAAAAAGCCATTCAGTTGGATAAGGACAACGCGAAGCTTTATATCTTGGCGGGCCAGATTTATTGGACGAGCGGGGATAAAGACAAGGCGGAGGAGAGGCTGAATAAAGCGGTGGAGCTTTCACCCGACGAGGCGGAGCCGCTGATGAACTTGGCCATGGCTGTCACCCCGCGTGATCCCAAACGGGCCATCCAGCTTTATAATGAGTATCTCTTGCGTCATCCCGGCGAAGTGGACGTGAGAGAGCGGGTCGCTCAGCTCTACGAGAGCTTGGAAGAGACGGAGAAGGCCAACGAGACGTGGGAGAAAGTGTTGGAATGGTCGCCGTCGTCGCTTCGAGCCCATCTTGCGTTGGCTCAAGAGGCGGAGGTCAGTCAAGACACGGTGACCGCCATCAGCCACTATGAAGCCGTTCTGGTTCAAGATCCAACCAACCTTCCCATTCTGCTCCGGATCGGGGAACTGCGCTATCGCAATAACGAGATGGCCGAGGCCACCGAGGCGTTTACCCAGGCCCGGTCCATCGCGCCCACCAGCGTCTCCGCCAATTTTTGGCTGGCGCTTCTTCATGAATACAAAGGAGAATGGAAGGAGGCCATCGCGCTTCTGGAGCAGGTCGCGGCCAAGTCTCCCGATACGGCCGTCTCGCTCCGCCTCTCCTATTATTATTCCCAGGCCGGCCAGAATAAAAAAGCCATCGCCGTCTTAAGCGATTTGTCCAAGGGGGAGCCGGAGAACACGGACTTCCTCAACTATCTGGCCATCGCCTACGAGCAAGACAAACAATTTTCCCAAGCGGAGAAGGTTCTGAGAAATCTGGTGGACTTGGATCCAAACGACGCCGGCACCTATTTCCATCTGGCTTCTTTGTATGACCGAATGAATCGTTTCCCCAAGGTCGAAGAATCTCTTCTTCGCGCCATTCAACTGAAGCCTGATGATCACATGGCGCTCAATTATTTGGCCTACTCCTACGCCGACAAGAACATTCATCTGGATCAAGCGGAAAAATTAGCGACGGAGGCTGTCGCTCTGGATCCGGAGAACGGTTCTTATCTGGATTCGATGGGATGGGTGTATTATCGCCTTGGGAAATTTGACAAGGCCGAGATTTTTCTTAAACAAGCCCTTGAGAAATCCAATGACACGTTGATTTGGGAGCATCTGGGCGACGTTCAATCGGCCAAGGGATCCGTGATGACCGCTCTTCTTTCCTGGGACAAGGCCCTTCAGGTCAAGCCGAGTCAGAAAAAACTGAAGAAAAAAATCAAACGAGCCTTGGGTCGGTTGAGCCCGGCGGAGCGCTTCACTTATTTTATCAATCGGACCAAATCACGTTACCAGTCTCTTAAATCGATCAAAGGATTGGTGCGGATACAAGTTTGCCAGGGGAAGCCGTGTTTTGAAAGTCGCGCGTCCATGAGCTACGACCAGGGCGGGGACCTGCGGGTGGAAGTTCCCGGGCCGTTGTCGGGGCCGGTGATGTTGTTGGTCAAAGAACAGGGAAAACCGGCTCAGTTCGGCGCCATTCATCCCTTGTTCCTCTCGAACCAGAAAGACGTCACGCAGGCCTTTGAGAGAATGAGCAGCCTCTTCTCCGCGCTTTTGTTGACCACGGATCCGTCTGACCTGGAGAAAACACTCACTGTTCAAAAGGGGGACCTCTTCGCCTCGTCGAACGGGACAACGCTGGGGGTTAACGGGGGAACAGGGGAGCTGCATCAGGTGACATTCTCCGACAAAGGAGACGTGTTGCGCCTCCGGTCCTATGATAAATCAAAGGTTCCCCTGATCCCGGCCCTGCTCGAATGGGAGAATCCCCAAACGGGCCTCGTGCTCCGATGTGAATTATTGAACCCGGTTTTTTCCTTTGATGACGCTCGTCGCCATGAAGAAAAAAAATAAGAAGGCCGGTCTCGCCGTTCCGGCCTTCGCCAAAATCAACCTTCATTTGGCCATCGGTTCCCACCGGCCGGACGGTTATCACTCGCTTCACACCCTTTTTCAGGAAATTTCACTTCAAGATCGGTTGGTTTGCCGATTGACCGACGGGGCTGTTCAGCTCACAACCAACGCTTCTCATATCCCGACTGGGAAAGATAATTTAATTTTGAAGGCGTTGCTTCTTCTGAAGAAAGAGTTGGGAGTTTCTGGTGGAATTCACGTGGAGTTGGATAAACAGATTCCGACTGGAGCAGGGTTGGGGGGAGGTTCGTCGGACGCGGCGGCGGCCTTGTGGGCGGGGTGGGTTCTCTGGAAACGAATCCCGGGAGCTGAGGCGATCAAGCGCGGAAACGTACCGGCGCTTCTTTATCAATGCGCTCGGCGTTTGGGCGCCGATGTTCCCTTTTTTCTGGCCGGCGGTCGGGCCGAAGGGCGTGGAATCGGAGACCGATTGACGTCGCTTCCAAAAACCAAGAAGCGGTGGCTGGTCCTTGTTTATCCTCGAGTTTTTGTGTCGACACCGAAGGCTTATGGTTGGCTCGATGAGGCGCGGGGCCAAAGGGGATTCGGTCGGAGAGACTCGGGAAGCGTGGAACGGAGACCGAATCCCCTTTGGCCCCGCAAGTATCGCAACGATTTTGAAGCGGTTGTTTTTCCGAGGTTCCCAGCGGTTTTGGCTGCGCACACTGAACTTAAGACGTTGGGGTGTCGACAGGTCATGATGTCCGGTTCCGGCGCCAGCGTTTTTGGTTTTGTGAAAAACCGCTTAGAAGGGGCTCGGATCCTGCGCCGCCTCAAATCCAAACGATGGGATTCGTTCCTCGTCCACACATTGTAGGGGTGGGCGGCCACGGAAATTTTGTAGGATCAAAAACCATTTTGGGGCGTAGCCAAGTGGTAAGGCACGGGCCTTTGGAGCCCGCATTCGATGGTTCGAATCCATCCGCCCCAGTTCGACTCGCAAACGACGCTCGCTCACTGCAGGCAGTTTCCCTCCTTTCGAAGCGGGTATGGATCTTGTTGATACCTGATTGCGTCGAACTGCCCTGAGCGAAGGAGCGAAGCGACTGAGTCGAAGGGCCAGGTTTAGAAGTACCCCTCCAATGACAAGGAGGGGACTATGTCAGAAAAATGGTTTGTCTACATTCTCGAATGTGCGAATGGTTCTTTTTACATTGGAATCAGCCAACATGTTCAGCGACGATTAGAATACCACCAGTGTGGAAAGGGAAGTCTTCACGCAAAGCTTTATAGACCAATCAGGTTGCTGTGGACTGAAGAACACCTCAATCTCTTGTCAGCAAGAAATAGAGAATCCCAGCTCAAGCGCTGGACCCGCAGAAAAAAATGGGCTTTGATCCAAAGAGATATGGAACTTTTAAAAATGTTGTAAACGAAGGTTTGTTTCTAAATGGTCAATTCCCCACCCGACAGAGCCCGTATTTCATAGAATGCGTAGTGATTAAAAGCGACACTTGCAATGTTCCCACCCCTGAAACCACCGACGAGAGCCTCATTCAGTCTATTCTGCAAGGCGACAAAAAATCCTTTGAGATATTGCTGAATAAGCATCAAACACCGATCTTCAACATGGTCCATCGTCATTTAAGGCATCGGCAGGAGGCGGAGGATGTTGTCCAGCAGGTTTTCCTGCAAGCTTATCAGCACCTGGGGAAATTTAGAGGCGAATCCAAATTTTTCACGTGGCTCTATACCATTGCCTTAAACCTTGTACGGAACCACGTTCGGCAACGAAACATGAGGCGCATGGACTCTCTGGATGTGTCAGGAAAAACTGAAGACAGCCGCTCTCCTCAATGGCCAGAGAATTCCCCTTCTCTTGACAAAATTGTTCAAGACCGGTGGGAACTGGAACGGGTCATGATCGCTTTGGAACATCTGAAGGAGGCGCCTCGGGTGATATTTACGCTTCATTATTTTCAGCATTTGTCTCTAAAAGACGTGGCGATTCGCGTTGGACGGCCGGTCGGAACGGTCAAGGTTTACCTTCATCGGGCCCGAAAAATGGTTTTGAGCCATCTGGAAAGCCAAAAATCTTTTTAATATGGTGTTACCTTCACCCCAATCAATGTGTCTGACTATTCATCATGAAGCAAGTAACGGTGATGTTTATTATGGTCATTGTTGCCCTCCTGCCGATTTGGCCCTACAGCCAAGGATGGGGATATGCGTCTAGCGGGGGGGTCTTTTTGTTGGGATCCATCATCATGGCATTGCGTGCTCTTCGAGCCATCTGAGGGGTCATTTCATTGTCGGAATTAATCAAAGTGATCCCTGAGAAGGCAAAAAAAGAATCCTTTTTCGATCATTGGTTCGCCGGACTCATAAACATTTTAATCTTAAGTATCGGTTTTTTTGTTCTTGCCCTCTGGATTATCTCTCCCTCTTTTTCCTTCCAACTCATGCAACAACACTGGGTTAATATGTCACCCCAAGCCGCCTCCGGCTTTTCCTTATTGGCCAGCGTTCTCCTCTTTTACAACAGTCAACTCGGGTCACGATTGAGAAAAAGTGTGGTGTTCTGCACGGGAATACTTTTTTTCTTTTTCCTATCGATAAATTATTTTTTCTCAACCGTTATTATTGGTACTCCGTTCACATATGCAGCGTTATTTGGCTTGAGCCTGTCGATCGCGGTGATGCCGTTTGCCAGCCCAAAGCGCCATAAGCTGGGGGACGCTCTTGGTGGAATGGTTCTTTTCCTAGTCGTAAGTTTTATTTTTTTACTTATCTGTTATTTGAACGGTATTCACACCTGGCGTGATGGTCAGCTACCTATCCCGCATTTGTTCGCTGTTATTTGCACGGTTCTGTTGGCGTCGGCCATCCTTGGTTCTTTGGGGCCAGACTATTTTCCCATGCGACCCTTTGTGGGCCCTTCCGTTCGCGCTGCTCTTTTACGGAAATCTTTTCCCATGGCCATCTCTGTCATCCTTATCTACGTGTGCGTTAAGTGGAGCATGCCGGCCTTCATATCTCCTCCTCTCGCTTCTTTTTTAACGTTCATGGTGTCGTCGTTGATCGCGTTTTATTTGGTTATCAGGGCCTCATCGGTGATTGGCGTTCAGCTTGAGAAAGCGCTCCAGGAAAGTGAACAGAACTACACACATCTTGTCCAAGGCCTCAAAGATCACGCGGTGTTTCTTTTGAATTCGAAAGGAGAGATCCTCGTTTGGAACCCGGGTGCCGAGCTCATAACGGGTTATAAGGAGGCAGAAGTTTTGGGAGAACAGGTGTCTCACCTTTTTCCCTCTCGAGAACAGGGGCTTGAATTGGATCATGCTTTTGACCTCGTGCTGTCTGCGGGTACCTTCAAAATTGAAGGATGGGCTGGCCGCAAAGACGGGCAGCCTTTCTGGGCTGAAACGTCGTTAAGCAAGTTGATGGATGCGGGAGGAAAAATGATGGGCGTGTCGGTTATCATTCGAGATGCCACCGAACGTAGAAAAGCCGAAGAGTCAATGAGAGCGTCACTGCAAGAGAAAGAAGTATTGCTCAAGGAAATTCATCACCGCGTTAAGAATAATCTCCAAATCATTTCGAGTCTGCTCCGTCTCCAATCGGAAACGGTTCAAGACAAGGCGACAGCCGCTCTTTTTTTGGAAAGCCAAGAGCGCGTGCGAGCCATGGCCATGGTTCACGAGTATCTCTACAAATCAGCCGATCTTTCTCGGATTAATTTCTCTGCCTATGTGGCCAGTTTGGTCCGCAACCTTTTCCGCACCTTTGGTTTGACATCGTCGGAGAACGCGCCCAAAGTAGAGGTTGATGATGTGATGCTCAGTTTGGACGTGGCCTTTCCTTGCGGTCTCCTTCTCACGGAGCTCATATCCAATGCCGCGAAATACGCGTATCCGGATAAAACAAGCGGTCCCCTTGATATTCGTTTTCGAAAATTGCCGGACGGACTTTTTCAACTGAGCGTGGCCGACCAGGGGGTCGGTTTTCCGGAAAATTTTGATTGGACCAAAGCGGATTCCCTGGGTTTGCGACTGGTTCGTCTTTTGACCCAACAACTGGAAGGGCAAATCCAGTTGGAAAGCAATCACGGGATAAAATTCATCGTGACGTTTAAAGACCGTCTATCATGAGTGAACGAAAAATAGGGGAGGGGGAAAATAATGGCTAGTGAGCAGATATTCATCGTTGAAGATGAAAGAATTGTTGCGGATGATTTGAAACGAATGCTGGAGCGATTGGGATATAAAGTTGTGGGTATGGCCGTGAGCGGAGATGAGGCCATTCAAAAAATCGAAGCAACCAAGCCCGAGTTGGTGCTCATGGATATTCACATTCAAGGTTCAATGGACGGGATCGACGTCGCGGAACACGTTGTCACCCAGTTTGATATTCCTGTCATCTATTTGACCGCTTACGCCGATGAAACCACCGTGGGCCGTGCCAAAGGCACCCTGCCATCGGGTTATATCCTGAAACCATTTGACGAGCGAAGCTTGAAAACGACCATCGAAGTGGTTCTCTACCGGAACAATATGGACCGGATGATGAAGAATGTCGAAGCGTGGCACGGTAAAATATTAGGAAATCTCAGCGAGGCGGTGATGGCCATCGACACCCAGGGCCATGTGATTTATATGAATAAAATGGCCGAAGGCCTGACCGGGCACCTCTTCGACAAGGTCTTTGGTAAGCCACTCAAGGACGTTTTTTCGTTTGAGAAGGGCGCCTGCAAAGAATCGACCATCAAGGATCTGGATGGAAATGTGGTGGGCACGGCTCTCGTATTAAAGAAAGTCCATCCTTAAAAGCCCCGCCGGCCGTTAATCTCCTGTTACCTCTGGGACCCTTCCGGAGTCCTATCTATCATGGAATCTCAATTGGATCAAACAAACCAGTTCCTCGTGGCGACCCCTGTCAAAATTTTGAATGGCGAATCAAGCGAACACGGCCGCGCGGAAAAAAGTCTGGCTGCCTCCGAAATTCGTTTTCGCCGACTCTTTGAATCGGCGAAAGACGGAATCTTGATTCTTGACGCCGTGACAGGACAGATCACCGAGGTTAACCCCTTCTTAAGAGAGTTGTTGGGGTATTCCGAACGTGAGATGCTGGGGAAAAAACTTTGGGAAATTGGTCTGTTTGAGGATCATGAACGGTCCATCATCGCTTATCAGGAATTGCAAACAAAAGGCTATGTTCGTTACGAAGATTTACCGCTCAAAACGAAAGACGGACAGCGAAAGGAAGTCGAGTTTGTCAGCAACGTTTATGACGTGAATGGCCAGAGAGTGATTCAATGCAACATCCGCGACATCACCGATCGAAAATGCGTGGAGAAGGCCCTGGCCCAAACCAATGAATCGCTGAAGCAGACGGTAAAAGAACTGGCTGAACGTAATCAGGAAATCGGTCTCTTGAGCGAAATGGGGGATTCCCTTCAATCCTGTGTTTCTGTCGACGAGGCTTACCGCGTGGCGGGGCGTTTCAGTTCCCAATTGTTTTCCGGCACTCAAGGGGTCTTGTACACGTTAGAGCCCTCGCGGAATGTTTTGGAAGTGGCCATTGCTTGGGGAGGACCGCTTCCGGGAGAACAAGAGTTTGCGCTCAACGATTGCGTGGCGTTAAGACGGGGGCGCGTGCATGTGGTCAACGGAGAAGATGTCGCCTCCAGGCTGATTTGCCAGCATCTGGGGTCATCCGTATCAAATTATTTGTGCGCACCCATGATCGCCTACGGTGAGATCCAAGGGGTCTTACACCTTCGCTGTGCTGAAGGGGATATTGGAGCCACCGGGAAATCTTCGATCTTATTGGAGAAATCAAAACTTGGGTTAGCGGGAACCATCGCTGACTACATCGGGCTGGCTTTGGCGAATTTAAAATTGCGAGAGGCTTTGCGCGAGCAGTCCATTCATGATCCCGTTACGAGCTTGCATAACCGGCGTTACATGAAGGAAGCGTTGGAGCGAGAGTTAAGGCGCGCCCTTCGCGACCAACAGCCGTTGGGAATTTTAATGATGGATATCGACCACTTTAAGAAACTCAATGATTCCTTCGGACATGAGGCTGGGGATGCCGTGCTGAAGGCGTTGGGCAACTTTCTGAAGACGCAGTTTCGCGGCAATGATATTCCGTGTCGATACGGAGGAGAGGAGTTTTTAATCATCCTGCCCGGGATTCCATTGGGCGAATGCCAGAAACGCGCCGAAAAATTACGGGAAGAAGTTAAACGCTTGGATGTGCAACATGACGGCAAATCGCTGCCACGCATTAGCTTTTCGATGGGCGTTTCCGCGTTCCCGGAACATGGCGACATGTTGGATGATCTCTTAAAAGTGGCCGACAACGCGCTCTATAGCGCGAAAGCCGCGGGCCGCGACCGGGTTGTCGTGGGCCCGGCGATAAGCCATTCCCCCATTGAAGCCGTCCGCATCGAAAACCTCAATTAACGATTCCTTCCCTTCAGTCCTTCCCATTCAAAAATTACTTTCTGTTACCTGCCTGATGTTTGGCGTGTCAAAAACAATAGTTGAAACGAAATGAAAAAATAAAGGAGAACCCTATGGATAGCCTGAAGAAGATGAATGGAGCCGTGAGCGGGGAAGCCGAGAGCAACTTAAAGGGGGATTATATGCAGACCGCGGAAAAAATATCCGATGCCGCTAAAGAGGCAACGTCTTCCGCTCATCAAGCCATTAAAGACATTCAAGACTATTGCCGTGAAAACCCCGGTAAGGCAATGGGGATCGCCGCTGGAGTGGGGGCGTTGGTGAGTTTGATTCTTATCAAATCGTTCAGTCGGAATGAATCGGCCAACGATCAAATTGTTTCAGGCCTCTTGCGTAAGGGAAAGGAGGCGTGGAATCACCTGAAGAGTGGGATTGAACCCACCCTTAAGAATATCAAGGAGTCCATTGGGGAATAATATGGTCAACGGATGTTTCGTTTTGAATGAAGGCGCCGTGGCGGGGTGGACCGATGTCGATCGCGAAACGGTTCTGAATCTCTTGAATGAGATTCTCGCGATAGAAATTGTTTGCGTCCTTCGGTACAAGAGGCAGGAATCCATGGCAAAGGAGGTTCACGCCGGTTCCCTGGCGGCCGAATTCCAGAAACTGGCTCAAGATGCGCAGGTCCATGTTGATCTTGTTGCGGAAAGAATCACCCAGCTAGAGGGGGAACCGAATTTTACCCCCGTGGGTCATCTCATGGAGAATCATTCGGAATATATTGAAGGGAGTTCTTTTCGAGAGATGATCAAAGGGGATTGGGTGGCGGAGCGAATGGCCATCGATTTTTATCGTGAGATGATTCGTGTCATTAACGGAAAAGATCCCACGACGCATCGAATGCTGGAAAACATAGTGGCTTCGGAGAAAAAACACACAGCGAGATTAATCCATCTCATGACATCGTTTGAGCAGCGGACGATTACCAGTTCTTTCCATTCGAATAGAAGCTTTATTGCCTCTAACCAGAGATGAAAAGGATTTCATTTTTTTATGTGCTTTTCACTGTTCTCGCCGCTCCTGTTTGGGCGGAGGTTCGGCCCCCGCGCCCAACAGGGTTGGCTCCGGATCCGGACGCGCTTTTCGCTCCTCTTCGAGCGGACCCGCGGGAATTGCATTTTGCGCTGCGCGTCGCATTCCCTTTGCACGATGTAACGGCCGCGGAAGTGGCGATCGGGCATTATTACGGGATTTATCGTTGGGCGCTGCCCAACACATTAGGGTACGTGCAAGTGAATATCGGGGGAGGAATATTCCCGCGTTTTAACTTCTCAAGTAATAAGGACCTTCAAGTCATCGACTTCTATGGAAATATCCCACTCGACGTGCGTGTGGGCCGATGGTCCGGACGCTTTATGCTCTACCACGTCAGTTCTCACTTGGGGGACGACTACATTCGGACGAGCGGTCAAATCGCCAATAAAAATTCCTGGAACAGCTTGCGATCTCTTTTATCTTACAACGTTGGCCCAACATTACGCTTGTACGGTGGATATACCTATCACCTCTTGGTCCATCCGCCGGAACAGAAAAAACACGCTTTTCAATCCGGGTTCGAGATGACTTCCAATGTTTTCAGGAATAGTCATGCGCAAGTTTACTGGGCCAATGATGTTCAGTGGTGGGAACGAACACGGTGGAAACCCATGTTCAACTCGCAGGTCGGAATCAAAACAGGGCCAGATCCTAAATACGGGCGAGGTATTTCGTATTTTTTGGAGTTCACAACAGGTCCGGAATATTACGGCCAATTTTTTGAACGAGAAGAAACCCGCGTGGGACTCGGCGCCAAATTCGATATTAATTAGTTGAGAGGGCCTCGTTTGTTACCTCGGCCCGAACCCGCGTGTCTCATTTAACATGAACAAGTTTTCTCACCAATTAAAGAGTGTCGCTTTCATCGCTTCTTTTCTTTTCGGACTAACGTCCCTCCTTCAAGCCGCTTCCAATGGTTTGGACGAATATTATCGCCTTAAGACAACGGACCCTTCTGCGGCGCGGAGCGCGCTGGAGGCCTATACCGCCTTGGATCCGTCCAATGGCACGGCCCAGATGGAAATGGCTTACGTTCTTACAAATGAGAAAAAGTATGGCCAAGCCGTCGACCATCTTAAAACAGCGCTAAAGACGGATCCGGGCAATGAAAAAGCAAGGCTTCAGTTGGCCTATGCCTATCAACGCATGGGAAAAAGCGCGCTGGCGCGAAAGAGTTTTGATGATCTCAAGGAATCTTCGGGAACATCGACCGCCCTGGCTTGTCAGGCGCTGGCCGATCTGGCCCCTCAACGCTGGCAATTCTTGCCTCGCCCCGCTTTCGCCGATCTTTACCTCGCGCCTATTTATCTTTCGCGCTTCGATGATTTCATCACTTATTCGCAAACCCGCGCCGGCGTGGCTCTCGCGAATCGCGGCGAATGGGAGATTTACGGCAGTCTGCGATACACCGACGACAGCAAAAGCACCGGGGGCAACATTCCGGCGATTTGGTCCGACAACGCGGCCATTTTTGCCGCGGGCGTTCGTTACCGTCCTTTCAAGAAAATTCCCGTTTCCGCCACCGCGGAACAGGGCCGCGCGTATGACTTGATCGACCAGAACCGGGATCATTGGCGGGACGATTTCCGCTCCGGTCTCTCCTATTTTGACCGGTGGACTCCACCCGCGAATTGCGCTCCAAGCTGGCGGTTTCCCTTCACACGTTCCGCTTCCCTCTACTCGGATGTCAGCTTTTATTCCCGTTACGACCGCAACTGGATCGGTTATTTGCAGTGGAGAGAGGGGCGGCGCCTCATTGAGAAAAGCCGGGCGGATTTGGACGGCTTTTTCTATTTCGGCGGATCCATGGACTCCAACAAGGATTATTTCAATAACGTGGGCGAATGGGGTGTTGGAGCGGCGCTCACTCCTGATCATGCCTTTCCACTCTTTCTTCGTTACACCGTTGTTCGCGGCTCTTATCTCAACGTCGCGAGCCGCATCCCCAATCCACACGGGAACGCTTACACGGATCAACGATGGGAACTCGTCGGGAACTTGAGGTTTTAATGAATATGGAATTATTTCATACCTTCTTTTTATGCACGACGGTCGCCATTCTTATTTATGGAACGGACGACCTCCTCCTCGACACGTATTATTGGTTGAGAATGGGTTACCGCTTCATGATGCGCCGCCGCATGCCGCCGCTCACGCTGGAAAAGTTGAACGCCTGCCCTGAGCAGCGGATCGCCCTCATGATCCCCTGCTGGCAGGAAAGCAATGTTCTCGCGGAGATGCTTTCCAACACGATGAGCACGCTCAACTATGACAACTACGATGTGTTCGTTGGCGTTTATCCAAATGATCTGGCGACAGATCAAGCCCTCGCTCCCAGCCTCAAGAAAAACTCCCGCATTCATGAGATCACCGGTGTTGTTTCCGGCCCGACCACAAAAGCGGACAACTTAAATGCCATTTATGCCGGCATCCTGGACTATGAAAGGAAGAGTGGCGTCCACTTTGACATTTTCATCATGCACGACGCCGAAGACGTCATCCACCCTCTCTCCCTGAAGCTTTATAACTACCTGTTGCCGCACAAGGATATGGTTCAAATTCCCGTCTTCCCGCTTCGGTCCCGGCTTTCGTGGTTTACGCCTTGGACCTATGCCGATGAGTTCGCCGAGAATCACACCAAAGATATGATCTGTCGTGAATGGATGGGGGGATTCGTTCCCTCCGCCGGGGTTGGCACCGCGTTTTCAAGGGCTGCCTTCGATAAGCTTTTCGATAAATCGGAAGGGACCTTGTTCAGTCCTGAAACTCTCACCGAAGATTATGCTTTTTCGCTTCTCCTCAATCGGCACGGGCTCAAAGGGATTTTTGTGCATCAATCGGTGAAGCGACTGACGAGCCGCCCCCGGTTCTTCCTGTTTGGCGCGCCGGTCGAACGCGTGGCCAAGGAATGGATCGCCACCCGGGCGCTTTTCCCAAACAAGTACGCGAACGCTATTCGGCAGAAGAGCCGTTGGGTTCTTGGAATCTCGCTTCAGGAATGGAAGGCCACCGGTTGGTCCGGCGGCAAAGCGACACGGTATAGTTTGCTGCGGGACCGGAAAGGTCCTCTGGGGTATCTTCTTCTCATGGCCGCTTACGTGATCCTCGCTTACTGGATTTTTTATCAGGTCTCATTTTGGTGGACTGGCCATGCGGTTGTTCCCGCGCTCAGGCCGCTCGACCGGACTTTGATTATCCTTGTCACCATCATGATGGTCCATCGACTCCTTGAGCGGGCCATCGCCGTGTGGAGAATATACGGTTGGGCTCCCGCGCTCCTCAGCGTTCCGCTCACTTTTTATCTCAATATCATAAACATCCACGCGTTTCTGCGGGCGCTCTCCCTGTTCGTCCGCTCCGATTTAAAACAGGTGCCTGTTCCCTGGGCGAAAACAACGAATCATTTTCCTTCAGTCAATCAACTTCTTGCATTCCGTCGGCGCCTCGGCGACTTATTAATTGAAAGTTCCGCCATTACTCCCAACGAATTGATTCTTGCTCTCAATATTCAGCGTAAAACAAAGGCCCTGTTAGGAAGGATTTTGGTTGCAGAGGGAACAATTGCTGAAGATCAATTACAGTCATCATTAAGGAGACTCCAATGAAAAAGAAACGATGTACATTCTCGAAAAAGTCCCTGATCGGCACGCTGATTATCGTGACAACGATGGCGCTAACGTGCCCACCACAGGGTTGGGCGATGCTGGCACCCGCTCAAGTGTCCAACGCGGTTCATGAACCGAATGTCACGCGGGCAGCCGATCTCAAAACGATTCAAACCGCCCTGGAATCCAAAATAATCCGCCAGCGACTCACGGAGTTCAAGTTGTCCCCGGAACAAATTGATAACCGGCTTAGCCAACTTTCTGACGCCCAGGTTCATCAAACGGCCATGCAAATCCGGACGGTCAGCCCAGGTGGAGACGGTGGCGGCGGCTTTTTGATTACGGTGCTGGTTATTGCGATTCTTGTGGCTCTTTTCATGTACGTGTTCAAACGAATTTAAAAGAGCAAGGAGTCCCTATGCCCACACTCAATAGTTTGAGGAGCACGAGACTGATTCAAGTGGCTTTCCTTTGCCTCTGGGTGTCAGGATGTGCCAGTTTCCAAATAAAAAACTCACCGGAGCCTGAGAAGGGCGGCCCTGTGAAGGAACAACGGCTTCTGAGCGTCCCCTTCTTTCCCGATCACACCGACCAATGCGGACCTTCTGCGTTGGCCAGTGTGCTCACTTTTTGGGGCCATCCCATTGATCCGCTGGTTCTCAAAAAAGAAATCTATGTGGCCCATCTCAAGGGAAGCCTTTCCATCGATCTTTTGCTGGCCGCCCAACACCGTGGTTTTAAGGCGTGTCTTTACAATGGGAGTATCGATGATCTCAAGGCCGAGTTGAACAAGGGGCATCCGCTGGTCGCGTTTATTAATCGCGGATATGATTTCCTTCCAATCGGTCACTTTGTCGTGGTCAGTGGTTATGATGAGGCGCGCCAAGGACTGTATGTTCATTCTGGTTTGGTGAAAAACCAATTTATTCGCTACGGGAGTTTTCTGAAGAATTGGGACAAGACACAGCGGTCGACCTTATTGATTTTACCGTCCGATCAGGACAAGGGGTCTCTTAATGAAAGGACGTAACCGTTTCCAATGGGTTCTTTTTCTAATGGTGAGCGCCCTTCCGGCTTGCGCAACCTTTTCGCCGCTCGTCAGGCATTCGGATCCACTCACCCCCGATCAACATATGCAACTGGGCGCCTCCTACGAGGCGCAAGGGCTCACTGAATCGGCTGGCCAGCAATACGAGGCCGCCCTTCGTCTGCAAAAGAAATACATCCCGGCCCATATCGCCCGGGGCAATCTCGCCTTCGCGAGCGGGGATTTGAGAAAAGCGGAGGTGTGTTACCGGCAGGTTTTGCGTTTAGACCGGAATCATGCCGGTGCCAATAACAATCTCGCCATGGTCTGCCTAACGCGCGATAAAGATCTGGATAAAGCCGAGCGGTATGCCCAAACAGCTTTGAAGCAAGGAGGACCCTTGCGGCCCTATGTTTTGGAAACCCTGGCTGAACTTTATATTCGGCAGGCCCGATCCTCTGAGGCGCGGAAGATTCTGGATGAGGCCGATGCATCGGCTCCCTTAGACGACACAGCGCTTCGTGAACAGCTTGCCAAGACCAGAGCCAATCTTGCCATGAGTCCAAAATAAGGGAGGTCACTATGAACAAAGGCATATCAATCGCGCTTCTGACGGCAGGAATTATCCTGATCGGCTATGGCGTCAACGCTTCAAATTCGTTTGGTTCCGATGTGTCACGCTTTTTCACCGGTTCACCCACCAACAGGACTGTCTGGCTTCTGATCGGGGGTCTGATTGCGGCCATCGTCGGATTTTTTAGTTTGTTCCGCGGGTCAAGGGTGTAACCCGTCAGAGTCCCACTGCATCTAATAGTAATAGGGGGCAATCTGAGCGAAAATCGAAGGAGGTATTAAAGTGGAAAAAATCGTAAAGCATCGAGATGGAAATAATATTGAAGACACCTTCCCTTACGTAGACGAGGCACTTGCGAATGTCAAAGCGAAGGTCCAAAGTCTTTGGAGCGGGGCCCAGTCCACCCGTGGAAAAACATGGAGTCGGACCAAGAGCTTCATCCAAAAGCATCCGGGACAAGCCGTTGGAGTTGCGGTTTTGTTGGGACTCGTCGTCGGGGCGCTTTTAAAATCCAAAGGACAAGATTAGGGGCGGTATGCCACAGATCGAAGAACCTCCCTCTCATGGCAAGTTCCCGTTCGGTCTGGTGAAAGATCATCTGGAACTTGCCTTGCTGGAATGGGGAGTTGAAAAACAAGAGGGATGGCGTCGACTAGTGAGGTTAGGGGCCGGCGCCATCCTTTTGTTTTCATCTTTTGTCTATTTTCAACTGGCCCTGATTGGTTGGTTTTTAAGAAGGGGGTTCCAATGGGAGGGGATCGGTTTCATATTGGGCGTTTTTTATTTCGCGTCAGGGGTGTTGGTCCTTTGGCTGTTCGGAAAGCGCCAGGAAGGATTGGGGCCCCCTTTTCAGGGGAGTCTTGCCGAATTAAAGAGGAGTTTCAGGTGGATCGAAAAACGTTTCTTCTAACACGGGAACATCTTCAAAACAGGATGGAAGAAAAACGTGCGAGCATTTCTTCACACCCTCCATTCCTCCTATCAAGCGGAGTGGTGGAAATGCTCCCTTTTTTGTTGTCTGTTTTTAAAAACATTTTTTTCAATAAGAAGAGAACACTTTTTCGGACAATCTTAACGACCGTAGGCTTTCGAGTCTTAAGCCCTTTCATTGCGCAGCGGGTTTGGGGCCTCTTTTCCAAAACACAGCCAACGATCTCATGAATGGAGGTAAATAATGGATACAGTTAAAATACAGGCGATGAAAAACGGTCCGTTCATTGTTAGCGGCGAGGTTGAAATCCTGGACAGCCAAGGCGAAAAGATGGACACGAAAAATAAAAACAAAGCGCTTCTCTGTCGATGCGGGCAATCGTTAAATAAACTGTTTTGCGACGGCACGCATAAGAAGGTGAATTTCAAGAGCGTGTGCGTCAGGAATATGTCCGACTTGAATCCCGACCCCGCTTCCAGCCGCCTTCGCCGTCCAGCTTGACCGCCACCCTCTCAAAGGCCGCCCGCCGCGGGGCGGGGCGGCCCTTGCGTTTGTTACCTCATGAAGTGGTTCGGTGTCAGAAGATCATATACGAAGATAAATATTAAGGGAGATTGAAGAAAATGAATACGAATACGGCGTTAATTGTTGCTGTCGTACTTTTCAATGGAATGATTGCGGGGTGTCAACCAAAAACGCCTGTTGAAAAAGCGAAGGATAAAATTGAAGATGCAACCCATGAAACCGGACAAGCGATTGAAAGAGCCGGTAACAGAGTAAAGGACTTGGCAAATTAGCCGGGGTGGGGGGAAAAGGTGATTTGTTTTAAAACCAGAGAGAAATATTAAATTCTGGTTGAGTGGATGAGCAGTGGGTATAAATCGATTCGTTGCAATTTTTATATTCCTCGTGAACAACGCCAATACCCGCATACGCGTGCTCTGCAACGCGGGAATAAACCCCCGCTCGGCCGCCCACGGAATCCAAGTCCTTAATACTTCCTTCAAAGGTGGTCCGTTTGTAAAAGACACCCACGTAAGGTTTGAGGGGGCCTGCGATTGGGAATACGTATCGGACGCCCGGGCTCACCTTGTAAATCTTGGGTTTAGCGCCAAACCACGCCTCGCCATCCAGACCCAATTCGAAACCATCAAAGAGCATGACACCAAGACCCAGCCCACCCACGACGTAGTCATGGTTGAACGCGCTTCCCAGTGTCCCGATGACCGAGGTATGGAACCGACCTCTAGAAAAAACATCTGAGCCAATGCCCACGCCGGCCTGGGCCGATGTTAAAATGGCGAAACTCGACAGTATTAAAATAAATTTTCGCGCCACGATGAGATTTCCTCCTTGCTTACAAGAATGTGAGGCCTACAAGAGCTTTCCCGTAAAACCCATCCAAGTTAACATTCGCGTTAACAGAAGAATCGGAGGAAGTGCCTCTTTTTAAATGAATGGATTTATACCCTGCCTCTGCACCGATGAGGAACGGCCCAAGATAGACTCCCGCTTCAAGACCGCCGGAATAACTTAACTGTTGAGAATTAAGATGGTGGCTTTCACTGGATCCGCCGTTGTTAAACTTGAGATCCGCCCACGGATAGCCAATGCTGACGATGGGCCCGAGATAAATCTTGGAGTTGATGAGTCGCCAGTCGACCAGAAGAGCCAGATTGTTGACGTTCAACTTCCATTCCGAAGAAGAGGCGCTTTTGTTCTGGGCGGCCTGTTCGTAGCGCACGCCCAACGTCATCGGAAGGACCGGAAGGTGAAAAATGAGATCCGCGTTAAAAGTGTCAAAATTTCCTGCTTTTAAGTCGGTTCCGCTGAGGTTATTCACTCGGTTTTCAAACCCCCTTGGATTGGCGGCCGAAAGGCCAGCCCCAACTCGGAGATCAAGAATTCCGGCATTCACAGATGGCACACCAATCGATAGAAGCGCCAGCGCAGCTATTGCTTTTGTGGTTATTTTCATTTGTTTCTCCTTAATTATTTGGGGGTAATTGACCCATCGCGAACATCCGTGTTCTTTTTAGTGGTACTTGAACCGCTGATGGTCATTGATCCACCGTGAACATCCGTGTTCTTTTTGGTGGTACTTGAACCGCTGATGGCCATTGATCCACCGTGAACATCCGTGTTCTTTCCAATTGTATTTGGTCCAGAGGGCTGAGGGTTGTTCTTTGTGGGGGTCGGGGCGGTGATATTCGCTGCCAACACCAACCCACTCAAACTTAAACTTAGAACTATTCCTTGAATTGTTTGTTTCATAATTATGATCTCCCTTTAAGGCTCTAGAGGATATGACACTGACCGGCTAGCGAAGGTAACAGGCATGTTTTTTTGTTACACAAAAGAGCTCTTGCGTGTCATAAAATGTCGAATGGCGAATCCACAGAAATCATTTGTTCTGACAATCAACGGAGGCTCCTCCAGCATCCGGTTCGCGCTGTTTCAGGCAAAGCATCCATTGAAGCGAGAATTGTCAGGGAAGATGGATCGGATCGGATTAGGAGAGTCGGTCCTGACATTCAAGGACGAGGCGAGAGATCAAGAAGGCCGTCGCACTATCAAATGCCGCGATCATAAATCCGCAGTCAATTTTATGATTGATTGGCTCGAAGAGCGAATTGATTTTTCCAAGGTCAAATCCGTGGGCCACCGAGTGGTCTTTGGAATGAAACATGCCAAGCCTGAGCGCGTGACGTCAAAACTCCTTCGCGAGCTGCGTCGGTACCGTCCGTATGACCCCGAGCATCTCCCTCGTGAGATTGAACTGATGGAGGCTTTCTGTCGACGTCATCCCAGGTTGCTTCAGGTGGCCTGCTTTGACACGGCTTTTCACCGCGCCATGCCTCGCGTGGCCCGTGTCTTGCCGATCCCTCGCCGCTTCGACAAGAAGGGCGTGCAACGCTACGGCTTTCACGGTCTGTCCTATGCGTATCTCATGGGGTCCCTCGCTCGAGTTGGGGGCGCGAAAGAAGCTCGAGGGCGCGTGATCCTGGCTCATCTCGGCAACGGGGCGAGCATGGCAGCCGTTTGGTTCGGCAAGAGCGTCGATACCACCATGGGTTTTACCCCAGCTGGCGGCTTGCCGATGGGAACGCGGCCGGGAGATTTGGATCCCGGTGTCGCGTGGACCTTGATGAGCGCTGAGCATCTTTCACCCCAACAATTTAATCACCTGATCAATCACGAATCCGGCCTTCTGGGTGTTTCCGAGACCAGCTCCGACATGCGCGATTTGATCAAACGGCAGGCGAACGATATCCGCGCGCGAGAGGCCGTTGAGCTGTTTTGCTATCAGGCGAAGAAATGGATCGGCGCCTTTGCCGCTTCTCTCGGAGGGTTGGACACGTTGGTCTTCTCAGGTGGGATTGGAGAGAATTCTTCCGAAGTGCGCTCACGAATTTGCGAGGGACTTGGGTTTCTAGGGATTGATCTGGACGCCAAACGCAATAAAAAGAGCGATGAAATAATTTCGAAAAAAGGATCAAGAGTGGCGGTGCGCGTCATCCGGACGGATGAAGAAGTTCATATCGCCAACCTGGTTTTGAAACACCAGAGACAAGGCAAAAAGGAAGGATCAGCATGAACACTCTTCAAAATGACTTAAAGAAACCTCTCGGCTCAGATCTGTTAAAGAAAATGCATGCTTATTGGCGGGCGGCCAACTATCTCTCCGTCGGCCAGATCTATCTTTATGATAATCCCTTATTGAAAGAGCCTCTCACGTTAAAGCACGTGAAACCGCGCTTGTTGGGCCATTGGGGAACAACTCCGGGGCTTAATTTCATTTACGTTCACATGAATCGGTTGATCAAAGAAAAAGATCTCAAGGTTATTTATGTGGCGGGTCCCGGACATGGCGGCCCAGGTCTCGTGGCGAACACCTACTTAGAGGGAACCTACAGCGAAATTTATCCGCATATGTCGCAAGATGAAGAAGGCATGAAGCGGCTTTTTAAACAATTTTCATTTCCCGGCGGAATTCCGAGCCATGTGGCGCCTGAGACGCCGGGGTCCATTCATGAAGGGGGCGAACTGGGCTATTCCTTGGCGCATGCGTACGGCGCGGTCTTCGATAATCCCGATCTTCTCGTTTGTTGCGTTATCGGAGACGGCGAAGCGGAGACGGGGCCTCTTGCGGCGAGCTGGCACTCCAATAAATTTTTAAATCCCATTCATGATGGAGCCGTTCTGCCGATTCTGCATCTGAACGGCTACAAAATAAATAACCCCACTGTATTGGCTCGGATCAGCCACCAAGAACTCGACGATCTTCTACGCGGATGCGGTCACACGCCGTATTTCGTCGAAGGGGACGATCCGGAGCAAATGCACCAACTCATGGCCGCCACGCTCGATCAAGTGACGAATGACATTCGCAAGATCCAAACTGAGGCCCGAAAGACGGGAATCTTCGAACGTCCCTTCTGGCCCATGATCGTGCTCCGGACTCCCAAGGGATGGACGGGCCCCAAAGAAGTGGATGGACTCCCGACGGAAAATTCATGGCGCTCTCATCAAGTTCCGTTTAGCGAGATGGCAACCAAACCGGGACATCTCAAACTGCTTGAGGACTGGATGAAAAGCTACAAGCCCGAAGAGCTTTTCGATGAAAAGGGCCGGCTCCGTCTCGAATTGGCCGAGTTGGCCCCCAAAGGGGATCGTCGGATGGGGGCGGTTCCTGACACGAACGGGGGTCTCGTCCTGCGAGACTTGGAGCTTCCCGATTTCCACACGTATGCGGTGGACGTGCCCGCGCCGGGCGCCGTTGAGGCCGAAGCCACGCGCGTGATGGGAACCTTTTTGAGGGATGTCATGAAGCTCAACGAACGCCAACGCAACTTTCGACTCTTTGGGCCCGACGAGACCGCGTCCAATCGCCTCAGTGCGGTGTTCGAAGTCACGAATCGGATCTTCGAAGGAGAAATCCGTAAAACCGACGACCATATCGCGAACGATGGCCGAGTCATGGAAATTTTGAGTGAGCATCTTTGTCAGGGATGGCTGGAAGGGTATCTCCTGACCGGCCGGCACGGGTTGTTCTCGTGCTACGAGGCGTTCATCCATATTATTGATTCCATGTTCAACCAGCACGCGAAGTGGTTGAAGGTGACGCGTCACATTCCTTGGCGACGGCCGATCGCCTCGCTTAATTATTTACTGACATCTCATGTGTGGAGACAAGATCACAATGGGTTCAGCCATCAGGATCCCGGTTTCATTGATCATGTCGTGAACAAGAAGGCGGACATCATCCGCGTTTATTTTCCCCCGGATGCCAACACCCTGTTATCGGTCACGGATCATTGCTTGCGAAGCCGCAACTACGTCAATGTGATCGTTGCGGGGAAGCAACCCTCTCCGCAGTGGCTCACCATGGACGCGGCGATTAAACATTGCACGGCGGGCATTGGCATATGGGAATGGGCCAGCAATGATGAAGGCGGAAACCCGGACGTCGTCATGGCGTGCGCGGGAGATGTGCCGACCTTGGAAACTCTGGCCGCTGTGAAATTGTTGCGGGAGTATTTGCCGGATCTGCGCGTCCGTGTCGTTAACGTGGTTGACTTGATGACCCTTCAGACTCAGAGCGAACATCCGCACGGTTTAAGCGACGCCAATTTCGATGCCCTGTTCACCAAGGACAAACCCATTATGTTCGCCTACCATGGGTATCCCTGGTTGATTCATCGCCTCACCTATCGGCGAACCAACCATGACAACGTGCATGTTCGCGGATATAAAGAGGAGGGCACCACCACCACGCCTTTCGATATAACCGTCATGAACGAACTGGACCGTTTTCATTTGGTCAATGATGTCGTCGACCGGCTTCCTCAGTTGGGATCTCGCGTCGGCTATATCAAGCAAGCTCTACAAGAAAAACTGGTCGATCACCGGGCTTATATCCGCGAACATGGTGAAGACATGCCCGAAATCCGAAATTGGAAATGGAACGGATAGGAAACCGCAGCCGCCATGGCTCCCAAATTTAAAGATTACTACGAAGTCCTCGGAGTTTCCCGAGCTGCGACCGAAGCAGAAATTAAACTAGCCTACCGTCGATTGGCGCGTCAACATCATCCGGACCTTCATTCCGAAAAAGAAAAATCTTTTCATACCGATCGAATGAAAGAGGTGAACGAGGCCTACGCCGTTTTAAGTTCCAAAGAAAACCGTTCCAAATACGATCAGTTGGGAGAGAGTTGGAAGGACGGGCCCCCTCCTTCGCCCCGGCATGAGCGTGACGGCGGCGGTTCGTCCGGCCCAACAGACGAAGCCTTTAGCGATTTTTTCCGTACCCTCTTTCGGCAAAGCGAGACCCAAGCCGAACCGAACCCGGTTTTTCAGTCGGAGCTGGACATCGAAGCCGTCCTGGATATTTCTCTGGAAGAAGCTGTTCGCGGTGTGAAAAAATCCTTTTCGCTCATGACAACAGGTCTTTGCCAAAACTGTCATGGGACAGGACGAAAGGGGAAAACTTTTTGCCCTGTGTGCGGGGGCGTCGGAGAAGCCCGCCGGCAGCGTGAGGTCACGACCAAAATCCCGCCTGGACTGACATCGGGAAGCCGTATCCGACTTAAAGGACAAGGAAACGAGGGGCCTCAGTTCCGAGGAGACCTTTATTTGACAATTCGTCTTCTGCCCCATCCGAAATTCAAATTGGATGGGATGAATCTTGAAACAAATGTGCGCGTGATGCCTTGGGCTGCGGCGTTGGGTTCTTCGGCAGCAGTGCCGACGCTGGAGGGGCCCGTGCATCTGCGCGTTCCTAAAGGGACTCACACTGGAACCCGGCTTCGTCTCGCTGGAAAGGGCCTTGGAAAGACCGGGGAGCGCGGCGATCTCTTTGTTCGTATCGAGATTGATATCCCCGATTCCTTTTCAACAAAAGCCGAAGCTCTTTTAAAACAGTTGGAGGAGGAAATACATGGTTAACATGCCGGATGCCGCACTCCATCAATTGTGCGAGCATTTCCAAATTGACTCTGATTTTTTCAGACAGTGCCTGCAGGAATCTGTTGTTGAGATTCATGAAATCGACGGTCGCCTGGAATTGGGTAACGGAACCGTCCTTCGTCTTCGCCAATTGGAGCGAATTTGCGACACGCTCGACATCAGCTTGTCCGCCGCCGTATTGCTCTTGGAACTCACCCATCGCGTCGCCGAACTCGAAGAACAAGTCCAATCGTTGCGTTCGTCTCGTTAACTTAGTCTTTCCATTTCACGACTGTTACCTTGCCCCGATATCCCGTGTCTCAGTCTATATAAGTCCAATTTACGATTGTTTGATAACAGGAGGATTACGATGGGCGATAACAATAGAGGTGATAACAGGAGTAATAACCGTGAAGGGAGCGTTGCCAACGCCATACTGGCTCGCGCGCGTCCGCGGACGGGACAGAAGGGACGAGAGATTCAACCGTACGGTACCATTGTCAAGTTGTCGATTGCTCTCGAAGAAAAAGCCTGCGCCGCCAGCGTTGCCAATTTAAATCAGCTGTTAGCAGACACAATGACATTGCGCGATCTCTACAAGAAGCATCACTGGCAGGTTTCTGGCCCCACCTTTTACCAGCTCCATCTGTTGTTCGATAAGCATTTTAAAGAGCAAAGCGAATTGGTTGATTTGCTGGCGGAAAGAATCCAGACGCTCGGTGGCGTCACCATCGCGATGGCGCCTGATGTCGCCGAAACTTCGATAATTCCACGGGCCCCTC
Organism: Elusimicrobiota bacterium; assembly: GCA_003140895.1. Classification (GTDB taxonomy): domain Bacteria; phylum Elusimicrobiota; class Elusimicrobia; order F11; family F11; genus PLLH01. Next base: position 40,833 of record PLLH01000044.1, on the reverse strand, counting down.
GGGGCCGTGAGGAAGTCCCATCTCAATTATCGCGCCTCCTTCATGCGCATGAGATCGTGTTGAAAGAGTCGCGAACGATGGCCCGTCAAGCGAGCAAAGACGGCGACGAAGGAACGAACGATATTTTGGTCAGCGATGTCATACGGACCAATGAACTGCAGGTATGGTTTGCGTCGCAACATTTGGTGGATGAACCAGTTGTGCGTGGAGATAATTAGGGGGGTGTTCCATTTGTTACCGCACCTCTAACCTGGGTGTCTTATTATTTATAGCTGAATCTTGTGAAGTGAATAAGGGAGGAGAATATGCTTTGGACAATCGCTGTTGTGTTGATGCTTTTGTGGGCCGTGGGCTTGGTCAGTTCGTACACATTGGGTGGGTTCATCCATCTTTTGTTAATCGTGGCTTTGATCGTGGTTCTTATTCGTGTCATTCAGGGCCGCCCGGTGTTGAAGGGGTGAGAAGGGACATGGCCAGATTAAGGGCCGTCATTCCCGCGAAAGCGGGGATCCAGGCCTCAAACCAGAAATAAAAAACCAGGAGACATTTGATATGAAGAAAAAGTTAATCGCGTTGTTTATTTTTACCGCATTCTTGATGAGACAAAATCCGACTCACGCGGCTTTAGCCACCGCGACACCGCTTTACCAAGTTACGGCCGTGCAAACCGCGGCGAAAGCGATCAATTACCGGAATCTGAAAGGGTCCGTTGCCATTGATTTCAAGGGCACCGTTCTCCTTCCCGATGCCAAAGGCGTCGCTCAAGTTAAGAACAAAGCAGGTGTGACGGACATTAAAGCGGAATTTGAGAACCTGACGGCAGCCACTCAGTTCGGCTCTGAGTATTTAACCTATATCTTTTGGGCTATATCCCCAGATGGACGAGCGACCAACCTTGGAGAGCTGATCGTTAAAGAGGGTAAAAGTCAGCTGAACGCAAAAACACCCCTCCAGGCCTTGAGTCTTCTCGTGACGGCGGAGCCTTATTTCGCTGTTTCACAACCGAGCAATGTTGTGATTTTGGAGAATGCGATTAAGTCAGACAACAAAGCGAAGATTGAATTCATTGACGCCAAATACGAGTTGCTTCCGAGAGGTCAATACACCAAGAACATCGCCGCCACCGATCTTCAGCCGCAGGTCATGGATAAGAAGACGCCTTTCAACGTTTATCAAGCCCGGAATGCCGTGCGGATTGCCAAAGCTGCGGGCGCAGAAGCCTACGCCGCCGAGGGATTCAAAAATGCGGAGAGACTTCTTGCCTTATCTGAAACAAAGGCGGGAGGCAAAAAAGGCCGGTCCATGACGGCGCGTGAAGCCGTTCAAATCGCCGAGGACAGCCGTTCGATTTCCGTGAAACGTCAAGATGAAGACACGCTAGCAATGGAACGCAAACAATCCATTGAACAAATTAGTAGCGCCAATAACCAAGCTGCCAGTGCAACGGCAGGTCAGGTGGTTGCGGAAAACGCTCAGGCCAAAGCAGAACAAGCCAAAGGACTGTCGGACACAGAACGCGCCGCGGCTCTTGCTCTGGCAACCAAATCCGCCGCATCCTCAACCGCCGCTCAAGCGGACGCGAAATCAGCTCGGGCAGCGGCCGAGAAATCCAAAGGGCAGGCGAATGCCGCCAATATGCGAGCAACTAAGGCCGAAGGTGAGAAATCGGTCCTGCGCTCTCAACTCTTGGTACAGTTGAATTCAATTCTTCAGACGCAGGATACCGCCCGGGGACTTATCGTCAATATGTCCGATGCTCTTTTCCAAACGGGACGTTCAGAGCTGCGGCCACCGGTCCGCGAAAAATTGGCAAAAATTGCCGGGATTGTATCGTCTCATCCTGGTTTAAGCCTGGCCGTTGAAGGGCACACCGACAGTGTAGGAAGCGATGAATATAACCAACGGTTGTCGGAAAAGAGAGCCCAGGCGGCTCTGGATTACCTCGTCAGCCAGGGTGTGTCGGCCAATTCCATCATGTCACGTGGGTTCGGGAAAACCAATCCCATCGCATCCAATGACACACCTGAAGGCCGGCGACAAAACCGTCGAGTTGAGATGGTTGTGAGTGGTGAAGTGATCGGGACATTGGAGAAGTCTCAATAATATAGATTCAAAATAATTCATTTGGATTTAAAGTGCCTGCCAAAAAAACTGGCGGGCACTTTTTTTAGTTGTGCGCGAAGAAGCTTAGGCCCTTCGATTACACTTCTATCCCTTTGATTCTTGTGAGAGGGGCAGCATGACGGAGAACACCGTTCCTTCCTTTTTCTTCGAGAGGTGCGTGCGGACGGTGATGGTTCCTCCGTTCGGCATCGCATCGATGGCGTTATTGGCCAGATTAATAACAATTTGTTGGATTTGATTTGAATTCATCGGCGCTTTCGGCAGTTGGGGATCAAATTCTCGAACCAAGTGAGTGTTGGAAACCTTGGTTCTGTCTTCGATCAAGGAGAGAGCGCTGTCGATGACGCTGTTGAGATCCATGTCAACCAGGTCGTCGGATTTGGAGCTTCGAGAGAACGTTAAAAGGTCGCGAACCAAATTTTTGCACCGGATCGCTTCCCGTTCAATTGTTTTGAGAGCCGAATTGAGCGGATCGTCCGGTTTGATGCTCTGCGCCACGATCTGGGCGAACCCGGTCTTCTCCGGCGCATGTGAGGAAAGAGAAGAGAACGCACGCAAAAAGGCTGGCACATACGGGGCGATGAACCGTTTTCGGATCCGGTTTGGTTTGATGACGCGTGTTCATGGCCCAGCCTTTGTACGCATGCTAATTTTCTTATCGAAAAAAGACACCGAAGCAAAGTGAAAAGCAAAAATGATTCCATCACTCTATGAAGTTGAATCAATTTATTCAATCGTTTGATCTGTTGCTTTGCGCCGGGAATAATGTTGATGTGGTTGCTGCATTTGCCTATGATTCCTTAAAATAAAGATCCCTGTTCGGAGGCTTTTGTGCACAGTCCTTACACTCCCTATATGTTTGAGGCTTTTATGTCGGCTCAGATCGCGCTGGGCCTTGTCCTTATGGGGCTCTTATGGTTTGCCCCGTTGCGCCCGCTGTTGTCGTCAGTCCTTTTCTCTCTGGCGGTTTGGGTGGCTGTTTTAATTCCCGTCGAAAAGAGTCTTCTCCTTATGGCCGGAGTCCGCCTTCCCCCATCCTATGAGTATGAGATCCTTGTTTTACAAATCGCCGCTGCGATGGTGACAATGGCCTTTGTTCGGGTCACTCCGAAACGGCTGTTGGCGGTCTCCTTTATTGGAGAGATAGGGCTTCTGTGGCTCTGCCATTTAGGGATAGAATCCGGTTGGGAACTCATTGTCTTTCACTTGATGTGGTTCGGGTTTTTGCTCAGCCTGACATTCCGCTCCGGGGCGATGTCTCGTGCTTTTGTCTTAGATTCACCCCCTATTCCTCAGGCGCATCAGGAAAAATCTCGGATCCTCATGGATACGGCCATTTTTATAGGTGCGGTCATTTTGGCCGGTGCTGTTAGTGTTTTTGTGCTTCATCGGCAGTGTGATAGCGCGGATGAGTGGGCGTACACGTTTCAGGCCGCGGTTTTCGCCAAGGGGCGAGCCTATGGTCTTGCTTTCCCGTGTCCTCCCGCCTTCGATAGTATGTGGGTTTTTTTGAAGGAAGGCCGTCAATTTTCGCAGTACACGCCGGGTTGGCCGCTTTTTATGGCCCCGTTCGTCTGGTTTAACGCCGTTTGGCTGGCCGGACCTTTTTCATTAGGCCTTTTAGCGGTTGGGGTCGCGCGCCTTGCTCGTCGCGCAGCGGCAGGAGGCGGCACGATTCATGACGAAAACCGGCAGGCCGATGTGGCCGGGATCATCGCCGCGCTCCTCATTCTTTCGAGTTCTACTTTACTGATCAACGGAGGATCACGTTTCCCCCATGTTTTCGTTGCCGCCCTTTTCAGTTGGGCGATTGAGGCGCTCTGCGTTGTGACGCGTCCTGAATTGGGGGCCCTTCACCAATGGGGATGGGGGCTCGTTTTGGGTTCGACCAGCGCGTTGATGTTGGCGACCCGTCCGGCGGATGGAGCCGTGCTTGGAATTGGTCTTTTCCTGTATTTTATTTTTGCGTGGAGTCGGCGTCGAATTGCTTGGAGGTCCACGACCTCGGCGGCTCTTGCTTTCTTCTTTTTTTGTGGCCTCACTCTTATTATTTTACGGATGCAGCTCGGCCGTTGGTTCACCACCGGCTATTCGATGACCGCTCATTTGTATCCCATGTATCCGTGGTTCGAATTTAAAATAAGCTTGCCAAAGCCCAATGAAATCAAGTGGGGGATCCCGTTGGCCACAGGATCTTATTGCTGGTGGCCGTGCAGTCCCGTGTCCGGGTTGGCTGGGTTGCTTCTATTTCGAGGGGCGGCCCGGCGAATCGCTTTGATGTTGGGAATGGGAACAGCGCTCTTGTTCGCCTTCTATACCTCGACCAGTTTTTGTCGAGGATTTGATTTTGGATATGGCCCTCGCTACGTTTTACCCGCCGTTGTGTCGATGGCGGTCGGAGCGGGAGTTCTTTTCTCATTCCTATGGACCCGGGCTTCCTATGCAAGTTCACAACTCAAACAATTATTTCTCTATAAAGGTCCTCTGGCGTTGGTGGCGTTTGGGGTTCTGGCGGGTGTCGTGTGGATCGCTCCTCTGGTTTATCCTCCGTGCAGCACGGATGTCACTCTCCGGAACACCGTTTCGGATGCTATTAAGCGCAGCGGAATTCGACACGCCGTGGTTGTCGTTCCTCCCAGCGCTATTTACGGTATCTCGGTCGAAATCCCTAAAAATTATCCATTCGAATTGTATCCCAACCAAGGAGTCCTTATCGCTGTTGAAAGCTCTCCCGAAGTCAACGCGTGCGTACGTGCCCAATTTCCCGATCGCCTGTTTTATCGGGCGCAAGGACGACCGGGGACCGAGTTGCAGCTCGTCCCTTCTTGACTATTTTTCCCTTCCGTCACGCGACGTTTATTAAGACCATTGAAAAATGGCTGGTCCATCAGAACGCGGGCGAGAGTAAAAAAATCGATGAAGAGAAGAAGAGCGAGGAGAATCCTGATACAATCACATCTCCCCTTGATTTTGACGAGGCGGTTCGGGAGTATGGGGGAGACCGGTCATCCCTGGTGGAAGTGATGGGAAACTTTGCCACGCATGGGACGAAGCAGGTGGATTTGATTCGAGCCGCGCTGGGACGCGGGGACGTGGAAAAAGGCAGTCTTGAAGAATGCCTCAAAAATTTTGGAGAATTCGAAAAAGAATTCAACCGATTGGCGCAGTATATTGGCAGGAGGGACTATGAGATCTCTGGTGGTGGATGATGAGTATGTCAGCCGGTATCGATTAAAAAAGATTTTTTCCATGTATGGGGATTGCGATGTGGCCCCCAATGGGGAGATCGCGCTCAAAATGTTCGAGTGGGCGCATGGGGAATCCGTCCCTTATGATTTGATTTCCATGGACGTCGAGATGCCCGGAATGAAAGGGCCGGAGGTCGTGACAAAACTTCGGGAATGGGAGAACGTCAATCTTCCGAAAGAAAAAGGGGCGCGCGTCAAAATTTTGATGATTTCGATGGCCTATGACGGCAATCGGGTCGCGTCTTCGTTTGCCGGCGGGTGCGATGAGTATATGACCAAGTTCATCACCGTCGACAATTTAAAATCCATCATGCAAGAATTGGGACTCGTGAAGCTCTGATTCTTTCTCACGCGCTTCTTTTTCTAGATGTGAACCACGACATCATTTTGATCGAACCGCACCTTGGTCAGTGACGCCGCCTGGTCGTCAGCCGCTCGATAACCGACTGTAGCGACGCAGAGCGTGTGATATCCCTGTTTCGTCATTCCCAGGATTTGATCGTATTGGTCCGGATCCAATCCTTCCATGGGGCAGGCGTCAATTCCAAGAAGAGCCGCTGACGTTAAGAATGTTCCAAGAGCGATGTACACTTGCCGCGCGGCCCAGGCATTGATGTCAAATCCGCTTCCCGCTTTGTTCACGAACCCCACCATCATTTGTTTATACCCGTCCAGCGATGCCAACGGCACTTTTCGCACGTCTGATAGGCTCTGGACGAAATGATCCACATCGGAGGCGTTCAGACCTTTTTTGTGGGCGAAAACGACCAGGTGCGATGCGTCCACGATTTGGGGTTGATTCCAGGACGCGGCCTGCAGTTTCTTTCGGAGGGCGGTGTCGGAAACAACGAAAAACTTCCATGGCTGGAGCCCAAAGGACGACGGGCTTAAAATCAACGCTTTTTCAAGTGTTTTCCAGATGTCGGAGGGGATTTTCTTGGTCGGATCAAATTTCTTTGTGGCATACCGCCAATTTAATTTTTCTAAAAGTTCCACCGGACTGATTGTTTCATTCTCGTTCAACACAGATAAAGCCATAATTCCCTCCTCGAATTTCCCCGTGACATTTTGATGCTCACCCTATACAAGGCGATGGGAGGGGGGTAAGTTCCCGAAAATTCATCAATGGGTGATTTGGCGGTATAACTCAAAGACCTTTTGAAAGTTCACATCCCACGTGTTCTGCCGGACATGGGGGGGGCCAAGACGGCTCCAAAGGTCGCGAAGATCTTTATTGTTGATTAACTCTTCGATCTTTTTGGCGAAAAGCGCCGCGTCCGGCTTCTCCAGAAGAATGCCGTCGCCCTCTTTACCAAGAAGTTCCGTCGCCCCCACCCGTTTGGTTGTGAGCACCGGGAGTCCCACCGCCAAGGCTTCTTGAACGCTCAAGCCGAATTCTTCAAAGAGAGCCGGGTAAACAAAAAGGTCCAACGCGTGGTAATACGTTTCCACATTTGGGATGGCCGGGAGAAAGTGGATGCGGTTTCCCATCTGAGCGTAGGCGGCTTTTTCTTTAAGGAGGCTTAAATTTGTCTCCCCGCCGATAATCCAAGCCCGGATTTTTTCCTTTGACTCTTGTTTAAGCCGCGCCAGACTTTCAATGAAGAGAGCCACGCCTCTTTTTTTGTAGTCGCCGGAGGTGACAAGGCCCACCAAAATCTCACCTGGTTTCACTCCGAACAAGGTTCGGGTCGGTTCCCGATACCGGTCCCTGTCTTCCGGGCGAAACCGGTTGGGATTTAAACCGGGATAGACGACCCGAATTTTATTCGGGTCGACGGAAAAACGCCTCACGATGTCCTCTTTCATGAGGTTTGAATTGGCGATTAAATATTTGAACTTGTTCTCTGTGAGCAGGCGTTCGTGAATCAAGGCGACGCCTTTGCGTTCGATGGGTTTTCCATGGATGAGTTCGTGTGCGGCGTGAACACAGTTGTGCAGGTTGACGATATCTTGACGCAGAATATCACCGTGGCCGTGGATCACGTCGAACTTCTTNNATAGGTGGGCGAAGGCGGGGCGCTTCAAGGAACCCACGGGAAGGCGCGGGATCCAGTGGGGAATGCCGCCGGCTTCTCGAATGCGTTTAATGTCCAGTTTCTCCCCATAGAGATGAACGTCCCATCCCAGCGCGGACAGCCGTTTTATGTGCTCCAGGATGATGGTTGTTGCCCCACTGTGCCCCGTCACTTGACGGGAAGCGATGGCGATTTTTTTCATCATGCCATCCACCGGTCGTACCATCGGCACAGATCAAACATCATCCATAAGCGAACGGAGTTATCACGCCCGCCGGCCCGGTGATCCTTGAGCAGCGTGAGGCAGAAATCCCGGTTCGCCCACCCCCCTTCAAACAAACGGGAACGTTTGAAGGCGTTTTCAACATGGGTTCCCAGTTCACCTCGAAGCCATTCGTTAAACGGGAAAGAAAACCCCGTTTTTTCGCGGTCGATGATGTCAGGTGGCAGAGAGCGCGCGGCGAACTCTTTTAAGATTCCTTTCAGCCGGTTCCCTTTGATTTTGATTTCGCCCGGAATTGAGAAGGCCAGCTCAATCAGGTCGTGATCGAGAAACGGAGCGCGGGCTTCCAGCGAATGAAGCATGGTGATCCGGTCCACGCGCTGGAGAAGGACTTCTCCCATTTTCGTGTAAAACTCAATGAAACAAATAAGGTTGACGATATCGTCGCCGGGGTTCATTTTATTGTACTCAGAGTAAAGCGAGGTGACATGCTCCCATCCCCATCCGCGAAGAGGGTGCCCTTTCATGGCCGGGCCCATGATTTGATGTTGTTGCGACCTCGTGAAGCCGACGGAACTGCCCAGATAGGGGTGTTCACCTGCCGCCATGCGCCTAAGGCGGTCGAACCGGCGGTGCCCCACCGGCGCCACGATCTTGGCCATCGTTTTTAAAAACGGATTCGCGAACCGTTTGAATTCATGGAGACCTTTCCACATGAGGTCGGTGCCAAAAAAAAGTTCGTCGGCCCCGTCTCCCATCAGCGCGACGTTAAATCCATCCGCGTGAGCCTGCCGGCTTAAATGATCAAGAGGAATCCAATCCCAGTCAGAATGGGGTTCATCCAAGACGAGAGAATCGTTTTCCAGGGCGTCGATGGCTTGGGCGGAATCCAGCATGATTTCCCGGGTGGGAAGGGAGAATTTTTTGGCGATGAGCCGCGAAGTTTCCAATTCATTGAACGCGGGAAAATCCTTATAACCGAGCGAATAGGCGGTGATGTCGCTCTTTCGGGTTTTATCCAGATGGGCGGCAATGAGGCCCGAATCCATCCCGCCGCTTAAGAAGAGGCAGATCGGGCCGTCGCTCACCAAACGACGTTGGACAGCTGTGGAAAACACCGTTTCAATCTGTTCCAACGCATCCCCCTGGGATGTGATCTTAAATGCGTTTGATGAAAACGGGTCCCAAAAGCGAACGGAACGAGGGCGGCTGTCTTTTTTTAGTTCGAGATAATGTCCGGGCGGAATTTTGTTGATTCCTTTGAAAAGCGTGTGGGGAGAGGGGACAAATTTCACGGAGAGATAAGCGTGGAAGCCATCCGGGTCCATTTGTTTGAGAGCGGGGTCGAGCGAGAGAAGCGCTTTGATCTCAGATCCAAAAAGAGCCATCCCTTTATGATGGCTATAGAAGAGAGGTTTCTGCCCCGCGCGGTCCCGAGCCAAAGTAAGAGCTTTCTTTGTTGAGTCATAGAGCGCGAAGGCAAACAGGCCGGCGGCTCGGCGAAGAAGTTCATCCAATCCCCAAACTTTATACCCTTCCACGAGGACTTCGGTGTCGGTTTCAGTTTTAAAGCGGATGCCTTTTTCTTCCAATTCTTTTTTAAGCGACCGGAAATTGGTGATCTCGCCGTCGAAGGTGATGTGAACGGTTTGATCAAAAGATGAAAAGGGTTGGTTGGCTCTGGGGTCTAAATCAAAAATCGAGAGCTGTCGGTGAGCGAGCCCAAGCCCGTCGTCGGGCCAAAGGCGAACGCCGCCGGCGTCCGGTCCTCGGTGCGCAAGAAGAGCCGCCGCCTCGTTGAGGCGAGCCTCTGTTGGAAGCGGGTTGGCTGTTTCTCCGGTTTTAAAAAATCCAACGATGCCGCACATAATGCTTCTTTTCTCCGCCTCCTTACTTGGTTATTTGACTGATGGAGTCTAATCTATCTGACAGAACGGTACAATAATCACCCTCTGACATGGCGTTGCGGGACGGGTGGTTCGGCGCAGTGACTCGGGGAGCCTGCCCGCCCTCTGCCCAACCTCTTCCGGATTGAACGTTCGGCAGGCGGGCGTGGAACGAAGCCGAACCACCCGTCCCGCTCGCAGAATAGTACGCTCATTCACTTTTTCGTCCCCAAAAGGTCAAAATCTGGTAAAAACTCGTTCCATGCCGAATCTATCCATCCTTATTTTAGCTGCGGGCAAAGGCGTCCGCATGAAATCGGCTCTTCCGAAGGTGCTGCATCCGATCGGAGGGGTTCCGATGGTGGAGCGCGTCTGCCGAACCGTGGACGGGCTCAAACCTTCTCACGTTTGTGTGATCGTGGGGCACGGCGGGGAGCGGGTGGCGGAGGCGGTCAAAGCTCGCTGGCCCAAAGCAAAATTTTTCACTCAGAAAGTATTAAACGGGTCTGGGGGCGCAGTAAAGCAGGCCCTCTCCTGGCTTAAATCCCAAAAAGGAGACGTCGTCGTGACCTGTGGCGACGCGCCTCTTCTTCAAACACAAAGCCTCGCGAATTTACGGAAACTCCATCACAAAGAAGGAAATGCCGCCACGGTGTTGTCAGCCGATGTTGAAAAACCGTTCGGGTATGGGCGGATCGTTCGGGAAGAGGATGGTTCTCTTGAGAAAATCGTTGAGGAACTGGACGCCACTCAGGCGGAGCGGCAAATCCATGAGATCAACACGGGGACGTATTGCTTTAACGTGGCGGCCCTCGTTCGGGCGCTTCCTCGAATCACCTCTAAAAACGCCAAGAACGAATTCTATCTGACCGATGTGATCGAAATTTTGAAAGGAGACGGCGCCCGCGTGGGAGCCGTTGTTTGCGACGACCCCAACGAAGCGTTGGGGATCAACAACCGGTTCGACCTGGCCAGAGCGGAAGCCGCGCTCAAAGCCCGGACCCTGGCGTCTCTCATGGCCGCTGGAGTCACCATCATTGATCCCGCTTCCACCTATGTTTCGGAGATGGCGCACGTTGGGACCGATACGGTTCTCTGGCCTCAGACGTATCTCTTGGGCAACACCCGGATCGGATCCAACTGTCAAATTGGGCCGTGGGCCCACATTACGGATTGCGTGATTGAAAATAACGTGACCTTTAAAGCCAGTTTTGCGGAATCCTCCGTCATTCGCCGGGAAGCCAAAGTGGGGCCCTATTCCCGGGTTCGCCCCAAGAGCGACGTGGGCCCCCGTGTCCACCTGGGGAACTTCTCCGAGGTGAAAGCCACCGTCTTGGGAGAGGGGTCCAAAGTCAACCATTTGTCCTATTTAGGAGATGCAAAAGTGGGGAAAAATGTTAATATCGGAGCCGGAACGATTACCTGCAACTACGACGGTATTCAGAAATTTCCCACCATCATCCAAGATCACGCGTTCATTGGCTCCAATGTCAATTTGATTGCGCCTGTTCAGTTGGGGGCGCATTCGGTGATTGGGGCTGGATCCAGCATCAGTCAGGATGTCCCGGCGTGGGCGCTGGCTGTGGAACGGACCGGGGTGGTTGTGAAGAAAGAGTGGGCCAAGAAAAAATTTAAAAACAAGAAGTAAAGACGGGAGGGGTTTCAAGCGTGAATCAGCTTAAATTGTTTTCCGGTAATGGGAACATGGCTTTGGCGAAGTCGGTGGCGCAGCATCTTCGGATGCCGTTGGGGAAAGCCTATGTCGGGCGTTTTCCGGACGCCGAGATTGAAATTAAGATTCTGGAAAACGTCCGCGGCACCGACGCTTTCATTCTTCAGCCGACCAGCGAGCCGGCCAACGACAATTTGATGGAGCTGTTGCTCTTGATCGACGCGCTCCGCCGGGCGAGCGCTTCCCGGATCACGGCCGTCATTCCTTATTTCGGATACGGGCGTCAGGACCGAAAGGCCCAGCCCCGCGTTCCCATTTCGTCGAAGCTGGTGTCCAATTTGATCACGACCGCCGGAGCCGACCGGGTGTTGACCATGGATCTTCACGCGGCTCAGATTCAAGGTTTTTTTGATATTCCCGTGGATCATCTGTACGCGAACCCGGTGTTGATCGATTATTTCAGAAAGAAGAAGATCAAAGACACCGTGGTGGTCTCTCCGGACGCGGGCGGCGTGGAGCGCGCCCGGGCGTTCGCGAAACGTCTCAATTACGATTTGGCCATCATTGATAAACGCCGCACCTCCGCCACCGACGCCGAAATGCTTCATGTGGTCGGTGACGTGAACGGCAAGAACGCTCTGATTATTGACGACCTCGTCGATACGGCGGGGACTCTCGTCAAAGGATGTCAAGCGTTGATAAAAAACGGAGCCAAATCCGTTTACGCGGCCTGCGCGCACGGCGTGTTGGCGGGGCCCGCCATCGAGCGGATCGAAAACTCTCCGCTCAAAGAATTGGTGATCACCGATTCCATCGCGCTCAATGGGAAAAAGAGCGACAAAATTAAAGTTCTCACAGTGGCGCCGCTGCTCAGCGAAGCCATTAAACGGATTCACGAAGAACGAACCGTCAGCGGTTTGTTCGTTTAAACTTTCAGGAGGATGTTATGCAAAGATTAGAACTCGAAATTCAACCTAGAGATTTGGGAACGGCGGGCGTCAATAAAAATGTCCGCCAAATGAGGAGAGACGGCTGGATCCCCGGCGTTATTTATGGCCACGGGGACGCTATTTCCGTCGCCATTGATTCCAAGGTTTTTGGAAAAGCCATCCATACCAAAGCGGGCGTGAACGCCTTGTTCAATATTAAATTGGGTTCCGAGATCACTCTCGGCATTGTGAAGGGAATTCAGCGCGACATGTTTACTCAAAAACCCATCCATGTGGACCTCCAACGCATCAGCACCAAGGAACATTTGGAAATGAACGTTCCGACACACGTGATCGGCGAAGCCCCCGGTGTGAAAAACTCCGGCGGCGTTTTGGAACATATCCAACGTGAAATTCGCGTTAAATGCTTGCCTGAAAATATTCCAGCCTCCATTGATATCGATGTGTCCGGCCTTGAAATCGGGAATGGCATTAAAGTGGCCGATCTGACGCCTCCTGAGGGAGTTGAGTTTATGACCGCCGGAGACCATATCGTTGTCAACGTCGTGTCTCCGAAGGTGGAAGCGGTTGCTCCGGCTCCGACGGCTATTGAGGGTGCTGTGGCGGGCGCTGCCGAACCCGAAGTGATCGCGAAGGGCAAGAAAGATGAAGAGGGAGCGGAAGGAGCCGCCGTGGCGGCCCCGGCTGCCGCAGCCGCCCCAGCCAAAGAAGAGAAGAAGAAAGAAAAATAAGGGCGGGCGAGGCTCCCAATGAGCACCACCGTTCCCCGGTTGATCGTTGGGTTGGGCAATCCCAAAGACTCGTATCACAACACGCGCCACAACGTTGGGAAGCGGTTTGTCGAGTTTCTGGCCAAAGGCGCGCCCCTCACTCATCAATCCCGAACCGCGGAGGCCTATTCCCTCTCGATCGGCGGCTCTGTTCCCGTCACCGGATGTCTTCTCACGTGTTACATGAATGAATCCGGACCCTGCCTGAAAAAATTCATCGATGCCGAAGGTTTTTCCGCCGCCGACCTCCTCGTTGTGATCGACGATTTTATGATTCCGTTCGGGTCGCTTCGGCTTCGGTCGGAAGGATCCGCCGGCGGGCACAACGGGCTTAAATCCATACTTGAAACGCTTGGGCTCGAAGACATCGGCCGGCTTCGCGTCGGCATCGGTCCCGTCCCGCCCGGAGAAGATCCGGCCGATTTTGTTCTTAAACCATTTAAGTCGTCTGAACGGGACTCTCTCTCGGATATTTTCAAAATCATGGAAGAGGGGCTCCGGTCGGTGTTCGCCCACGGGTATTCGAAGGCGATGAACGTCATCAATAAACAGCACCTGTTAACGTGATCCCATGAGCCAGAAAAAATCTGCTGAGTTTGTTCATCTCCATAACCATTCCGAATACAGCCTCTTGGACGGAGCCGCTCCTCTCACCGACGACAAAGGCCAACCGTCTGAATTCATCCGCGCCNNGGCGGCCCAGGGATACAAGGCGCTCGCCCTCACGGATCACGGCAATATGTTCGGGGCCATTGAGTTTTACCGCTCGTGCCACGCCGCCGGCATCAAACCCATCATCGGCATGGAAGCCTACATCGCGCCGGGGTCCCGTTTAGACAAAGACCAGCGCATCGGCGAATCCATGTATCACCTGACCCTTCTTTCAACGAACCTGGAAGGGTATCAACACTTGATCAAACTGGCGTCGGCCGCCTACCTGGAAGGATTCCACTACAAGCCCCGCATCGACAAAGAAATTTTGGCCAAACACGCCTCCGGGTTGATCGGGTTTTCCGGATGCTTGAAGGGGGAGGTTCCCTCCGCGCTCCGGGCCGGGAGCGATGAGCGGGCGCTCACGGCCTTGGGCGAATACAAATCCATTTTTGGACCGGGCCGATTTTTTATTGAACTCATGGATCATGGGCTGCCGGCGCAAAAAGAGGTGCTGCCGAAGCTGGTGGAGCTGGGGGAAAAAACAGACACGCCTCTCGTCGTCACGAATGATTGCCATTACTTCAGGCGGGATGATTACGCGGCTCACGACGCCCTGCTTTGCATCGGGACCGGCAAGAAAGTCAGCGACGAGAAACGCCTTCGGTACGGGTCTCCGGAGTTTTATTACAAGCCGCCGGAGGATATGATTCAGCGATTCTCAGAACTCCCGAAGGCGCTGTCGGCGACGCTGGATATTGCCAGTCAATGCGAGCTTAAAATTAATTTCGACCAGCTTCTCCTCCCTCGTTACGAAGTTCCATCGGGAGAAACCCCTGAATCCTATTTGAAGAAGCTCTGTCTGGAAGGGCTGGCCAAAAAGCGGGGAACCATTCCGGACAACTACAAACAGCGCCTCGAAATGGAGCTGGGGGTTATTAACCGGATGGGGTTTGCTCCCTACTTCTTGATCGTGTGGGACTTCATCCATTTTGCCCGCCAGAACAAAATTCCCGTTGGGCCGGGCCGTGGAAGCGGAGCGGGAAGTCTCGTGGCGTACAGTTTGGCCATCACCAGTATCGATCCCATCGAAAACGGGCTTCTCTTTGAGCGGTTTTTAAATCCGGACCGCCGGTCCATGCCCGACCTGGATATCGATTTCTCCGACGACGGACGCGACCGGGTCATCCAGTATGTGAAACAAAAATACGGTGAGAATTGCGTGGCCCAGATCATCACGTTCGGTTCCATGCTGGCGCGAGGCGTCGTGAGAGACGTGGGGCGCGTGTTGGACATGCCGCTTCCGGAAGTGGACAAGATCGCCAATCTCATCCCGCGGGAACTCGGCATTACGATTGACGGCGCCATGGCGAGCGTTCCTGAATTTAAAAAAATGTGCCAAACCAATCCCGACGTGAAACGGTTGATTGAACTCGCCAAGCGGTTGGAAGGCCTCAAGCGCCACACGGGCGTTCACGCCGCCGGAACCGTGATTGCCGCCGGAGATATCACGGCCTTTGTTCCTCTCTGCAAAAACAACCACGACATCGTGACCACTCAATATGACGGCGACACGTTGGGGCGCCTGGGTCTTCTCAAAGTTGACTTTTTGGGGCTGCGGACGTTGTCGGTCATTCGAGACGCGGTGGAGCTCATCCGCAAAAGGCACAATCCTCTTTTTGATATCGAAACGATTCCGGTGGATGATAAAGCCACGTACGCGCTTCTCTGCCGGGCCGAAACGTCCGGCGTGTTTCAGTTGGAATCGTCCGGGATGAGAGATCTTCTGCGCAAGCTCAAACCGGGCGTCCTCTCTGATATCACGGCGCTCATTTCCCTTTATCGCCCCGGTCCCATGGGGTCCGGCATGTTGGATGAATATGTGGCCCGAAAAGCGGACCCTTCCAAGGTGAAATACGATCATCCTCTCTTGAAGCCCATCATCGAGGAAACCTACGGGATCATTGTTTATCAGGAACAGGTCATGCGGATCTCCCAGGTTCTGGCCGGGTTTTCGCCGGGACAAGCCGACGGGCTCCGGAAAGCCATGGGCAAGAAGATCAAAGAAGAATTGGAAAAACAGCGGGGTAATTTTGTCGAAGGGGCGGCCAAGAACGGACTCAACGCCAAGCTGGCGAACACGATTTTCGATTTGATGGCGCATTTCGGAGGGTATGGGTTTAACAAAAGCCACGCTTCCGCTTACGGCCTCGTTTCCTATCAGACGGCTTTTATCAAAGCCAACTTCCCCGTCGAATACATGGCGGCCCTTTGTTCGAGTGAAATCGGCCGCTCCACGATGGCCTCGAAAGAGGTGGAGTCCAAACTGGTCGGCTACTTGGGGGATTGTAAAGACATGGGGATTTTGGTTCTCCCGCCCGACGTCCAGAAATCGGGAGCGATCTTTTCCGTGGAGAGCCTCGTCGGCTCCGAGAAACCGCAAATCCGCTTTGGGCTCACCGCCGTCAAACATGTCGGCGAGGGAGCGGTCGATTCCATTATTCAAGCCCGCGAAAAAGACGGCCCGTTCGAATCGTTGCATGATTTTTGCGCCCGCGTCGATACGCGCTTGACGAACCGGAAAGTCGTGGAATCGTTGATCAAAGCCGGCGCTTTCGACAGCTTCATGGAGTCGCGCCCCTCCCAGTCCCGGCCGCGTTTGTCGGAACAAGTGGAAGAGGCGCTGGACGCGGGGTCCCGGGCCAAAGCGGCTTCGGAATTCGCCACCCAGTCCCTTTTTGGAGAGGCGGAATTAAAAGCGCTGGGACGGGTTGCGCGTCCCGCCCCATCCTCCACGGCCGAGTGGACTGAAAAAGAATTTCTCGCGTATGAAAAAGAAGTCCTGGGGCTGTATTTGTCCGGGCATCCGCTTTCCCGGTTTAAACAGGAAATGGCCAGCTACACGACGTCGACGATCGGTCGCCTCCCTGAATCCGGCATCTCCCGCGTGGCCGGCCATATCTTGTCGGTTCGCCGCATGACCACCAAACGCGGCAATTTAATGGCTCGTTTTGTTTTGGAAGATTTGGACGGCGAAGTCGAAATCATTGTATTCCCGAAAGATCTGACGCCGGAGGTGAACGAATTGCTGGCGCCCGGCTCCATTGTGGTCATCAAAGGGAAAGTTCAGAATCGAGATTCCGCCGAACCGGGCGAAGGACGGGAGATTTTGGCTGAGGAAATCGTCTCGTTTGAGGCGGCGCGGGAGCGGTTTGTTCGTTCACTGACTGTTTCCATGAAGGAAGCCTCCTTGGATGACGTCGTGTTCCGGACCCTCAAAGAACTGTTTGGAAAATATCCGGGTCTCTGCCGCGTTAATTTGTTGTTGCAGAGTCCCGAAGATGGGAATATCATCTTGGAAACGCGGGCGGGAGTCAAACCCACCGGCGCATTCATTGAAGAGTTGGAAAAAGTTCTCGGACCTGAGTGTTGGTCATTCGGTAAGTCGGGGAACGGTTCCGTTAAATCCTAGGAGGAATGGTGGCACGAGTTTTAGTGGCAGATGATGAGGATGAATTGCTTGAGTTGTTGCGCTTTAGTCTGGATGCGGCCGGATTTGAGGTCGTCACGGTTCCGAATGGTAAAAAAGCGCTCGACATGGCCCGACAACAGAAGTTCGACCTCATCATCCTGGACGTGATGATGCCGTTCATGGATGGTTATCATGTTGCACAGGAGATTTCCCAAGATCCCCAATCTCCCCCGGTACTCCTATTAACGTCTCGCGACTTTTCAACCGATCAAAGCGCTGTTAAAGGCTCTGGAGCCACCGCCTTTCTTTCCAAACCCTTTGAAATCTCGGTTCTTGTTGAGGCGGCTAAGAAATTGATTTCACCGAAATCGTGACGGTAAAATTATATTAAAACAATTGATTATCAATGTTTTTAGCCATGTTGACCATTGCTGGCCAATCATGTAGTATCCAGAGGTCTTTTCATCCTTTCCTGTCAGTGGCGTAAAATAATAACCCGGAGTTGCGCATGAAACGATCCATCCTTATAGGTTTGACAGTTGTTTTGGGGCTTCTAAGCCCGACATTGGCCGCCGAGGAACGAAAAGTGAAAGATCGTTCTATCGAAGGCATAGATACCCCCACGGCCGACACGGTAAACCATTATGGGTATTTTGTCTCATTCCGCTTTGGCCAAAATGGCAATCTTCAGACAAAAACTTCCTACGGAATCTTTCCCAGACTCAATTTGGGATTTGGTTTGGATGGAGAACGTTTTATCGGATCCGATAACGCTCGCCTGAATACTCCCTCGATCAATGGAAAACTTCGGTTTTTCGATGGGAAAAAAGGGCTTCCCGCCTTGGCCATGGGGTTTGATGGACAGGGATATGTTTGGAACAAGACGCGCGATCACTATGAACAGCGGGAACTGGGGTTCTATTTGGTTGGCACGGGAGAGGTGTTCAAGCCGGGTCTTATACTGAGCTTGGGAGTGAATAATTTCGATTTCAATTCAGGTAATGCAACAAGGGCGTTCGGCAGCCTCTCTTATTTATATGAGAATATTTTGGGCATGCTTCTTGAATACACCAATGCCACGGAATATAAGGAGCGCCGTATTAATTTTGGCTTTAAGTATTACTTGACGCCGGTCTTTACCGTCGAAGCGCTGGGCCGCAACATTCCTAAATCTTTTGGAAGTTACAACCGCGAGACCGAGCGGGTCGTTCGTTTGGCTTACACGGGAGCCTTTTAAGACCCTTCACGAGGACTTAAATGGACGAAGATATGCTATTGGATTTTGAGAGACCGGTTTTCGAGATTGAGGCGAAGATCAAAACGCTCGAAGCGCAGCAAACCGAGAGCGGGAAAGACGTCAGCCAAGAAATCAAGGAACTCCAAACCCAGTGTGAAGACCTGAAACAAAAAGTCTACGCCGAGTTGACCCCGTGGCAACGCGTTCAATTGGCTCGCCATCCCAAGCGTCCGTATCTCACCGATTACATTCCGCGCCTGTTCACCGATTTTCTTGAACTTCACGGCGATCGCGTGTTTGGCGACGACGCCGCGCTCCTAGGGGGCATGGCCTTTCTTGATAAAATTCCCGTCATGATTTTAGGCCATCGGAAAGGGCGGACCCTTCAGGAATCGATGGTGCAGAATTTCGGCATGCCGCACCCGGAAGGATATCGGAAAGCACTTCGCCTCATGAAGCTGGCGGAAAAATTTAACATGCCGGTCTTAACCTTTGTTGATACGGCCGGGGCGTACCCCGGCATCGGAGCCGAAGAGCGCGGGCAGGCGGAGGCCATCGCGGTCAACCTTCGGGAGATGGCGGGACTCACGGTCCCCATCGTCGTCACGGTCATCGGTGAAGGCGGATCGGGGGGGGCTCTGGCGATCGGCGTGGGAGACGCCGTCTTGATGCTTGAAAATTCCTGGTATTCGGTGATCTCACCGGAAGGATGCGCCTCCATTCTCTTTCACGAAGCGTCGAAAGCCGATGTGGCGTCGAAGGCGTTAAAGCTCACGGCCAATGATTTAATCGGGTTCGGCGTGATCGATGAGATCGTCCCGGAACCGCTGGGCGGCGCCCAGCGAGATCCGGATGTGACGGCGGCCAACCTCAAAGCGGCGCTTTTGAAGCAGTTAAAGACATTAACCGCCCTCTCGACGGATAAATTGATCCGCAACAGATTTGAGAAGTTTCGAAGCATCGGATTATGGCAAGACGCACGCCCCACCTCATCCGGCCGCATCAAAAAACGACGAGCGAAGAAAATCAGCCAGAAAGCGAATTAATTCCCCAATTTACACAAAAGAAAATTAAGACATCCAAAAGGAGAAACGTTTGTTATGGCAAAGACAATTGGACTGTTAACCGGCGGTGGAGACTGCCCAGGACTTAACCCGGCCATTCGAGGCGCCGTGATGCGCGCCATGGATCATGGATACATGTGCGTTGGATTTTTAGAAGGATGGAGAGGTCTCGTTGAAGGGAAAACGCGGCCCTTGAGTCTTCAGGATGTGGAAGATATCGCGAAACAAGGCGGGACGATTCTCAAATCTTCCCGAACGAATCCCTTTAAACGGGAAGGCGCGGTGGAAAAATGCTTGGCCAATTTAAAGGCGCATAAAATTGACGCGTTGATCGCCATGGGCGGCGAAGATACTTTGGGGGTCGCCACAAAGCTCCACGCCGAACACAAGGTGCCCGTGGTGGGCGTTCCGAAAACCATGGATAACGATTTGTCATCGACGGATTTCACGTTTGGTTTCGATACCGCCACGGCCACCGCCGTGGACGCGGCCGAGCGGCTGAAAGACACGGGGAAAAGCCATTCCCGCATCATGGTTCTTGAAGTGATGGGGCGTCACGCCGGATGGGTGGCGCTTTACACGGGCGTCGCTTCCGCGGCGGACTGGATTTTGGTCCCGGAAGAGAAACCGAACATCGAAAAGATGTGTGCGCATTTGAAAGTGGCCCACGCCCGGAAAGGGGTTGGTCTCGTGATCGCCTCGGAAGGCGCGGAACTCCCCAGCTTCGATGCCTCTAAAGAAGCGAAAGACGAATTCGGCCACATGCTTCTCAAGGATCGCGGCGTCGCCGAAGAATTGGCGAAGTTGATTGAAAAAAACACGGGCATTGAAACGCGCGCCGCCACGATCGGACACATCCAACGGGGCGGATCGCCGTCCCTGTTCGACCGGATGCTGGGAATGCGCGTGGGTGTGGCCGCCGCCGACTTGGTCGCCAAAGGCGACTTCGGTAAGATGGTCGCATTAAAAGGGACGCAGATTGTCCCGGTGCCGCTCAAAGAAGCTACGGGGACGCTTAAAATCGTCACCAAAGAGTGGCTGGATTTCGCGAACGTCTTCTCGAAATAAACAGCCGTCTTTTCATTCTTCATGACAGGACATCTTCCGTCGTTTGAATTGGACATTCGCATCACCTATGCCGACACCGATCAAATGGGCGTCGTCTACTACTCCAATTATCTCGTGTTCTTCGAGCAAGGACGCACCGAGCTCATGCGGCACTTAGGCGTTCGGTATAAAGATCTCGAAGAGACGGAAAAAGTGGGGCTTCCCGTCACAGAGGCGAATTGTCGGTACAGGGCGCCCGCTCGCTATGATGATCTTATTTGTGTTCGAACCAAAATTAAACGGATCGGCGGCGTTCACATGGAGTTTGAATACGAAGTCGTTAATAAAGAGACCGGACAAACGTTGGTCGAAGGTTTTACGCGGCATGTGTTCGTCAACGAAAAATGGAAGCCCACCCCCGTTCCTAAATCTCTCCTTGCCAAACTGCATACAGACTAACACGTTCGTTCGTTGCCCTCACTTCGGTTTTTGCGGAGGGTGTTCAAAACAGGATCTCTCGTACGACGACCAGATTCGCCTTAAAGAAGAAAAAGTTCGCTCCTTCTTGCGCGATGTGCCCGTCGAGCGCAGCCATCCCATTCTCCCCTCTCCCGACATCCTGTTTTATCGAAACAAGATGGAGTATTCCTTTGGCGATGAGCGGGACCGCCGAATTCTTAAAATTTCGGCGGAGAATGAAACTCCGTCCGTTCACTTGGGTCTCCATCCGAAAGGCCGTTTCGCGTTGGTCACGCCGACGTCGGAGTGCTTGCTTTTGTCGAAGGAGAGCCGGAAAATTTTAGCGATAGTGTCTGAATGGGCGACGTCGCATCACATTCCAACGTATCTTCGAAAAAATAATTCAGGGGTCCTTCGCCATCTGGTGATCCGGGAAGGGAAAAACACCGGCGAACGCATGGTCAATCTCTTTACCACCTCCGGGCTTTCGGAGGCGGACTCCTTGGCAGAGCGCCTCAAATCGTCGGGTGTTCCGATCACGACATTTATCTGGTCACTTCATGACGGTTTGTCCGATGTGGCGCGAAGCGAAGCCCCGCGGGTGTTATGGGGAGACGGATTTATTAAGGAGAAGATGGGCCGGGTCACGTTGCGCGTTCTTCCTCAGACCTTCCTTCAAACGAATACCCATGCGGCGGAGATGATGCTTGAGCTTTTATCGAGTTGGAGTAAAGAAGATTCCGCTGGCTCGTCTGCGACGTTGTTCGACTTGTATTGCGGCTCCGGTTCCATTGGCCTCAACATGGCTTCCGGCGTTCATGATGTGATCGGCATTGAAACGGAGCCGAGCGCCATCCAAGACGCGAAATTAAACGCCGAAGCCAACGGCGTCTCGCGGGCCACGTTCCTTTTGGGCAAGGTGGAAGATCATCTCGACGTTTTCACGCGTGACGGCGTATCAGCCGGAACGGTTGCCACCGGAACGGTGTCCACTGGAACAGTGGTCGTGGATCCGCCTCGGATGGGGCTTCACGCCAACGTGGTTCAGGCGCTTCTGTCGGTGGCACCGCCTCACCTTTATTACGTGTCCTGCAATCCGGAGACCCTGGCTCGCGATTTGACGCTCTTGGGGCCGCGCTATCACGTTCGCGATCTCCAGCCGATGGATTTTTTCCCGCACACCGATCACGTTGAAACGGCGGTCCGGTTGTCTCGTCGATAAAACGTCAACCCCTTTTTTCAGGGGCGTCGCTGTCGATCCGCTTTTTGGTTGCGCCTTGTCTCATTATTCGTGATGATATCTTCCGATGAATGACATTAACCCTCTCATGTCTTTGAATCCGCCTCAACGCGAAGCGGTTCAACATATCGACGGGCCGCTCCTGATTTTGGCTGGAGCCGGTTCCGGCAAGACGCGCGTGATTGTGACCCGGATCGCCTATCTCATTCAAAGCGGTGTTAAGCCCTGGAACATCTTGGCGGTGACCTTCACCAACAAAGCGGCCGCCGCAATGCGTCAGCGCGTGGACGCGCTGGTTCCCGGGTCCGGACGCGCCGCTTGGGTGTCCACGTTCCACTCGTTTTGCGCCCAATTTCTCCGGATCGAAGGGAAAAACATCGGTTTGGATTCCAACTACGTAATTTACGACGATTCCGATCAGCTGTCCGTCGTCAAAGAATCGCTGAAGGATTTTCTTTTGAGCGAGAAGCAATGCCCGCCCAACCAGATTGTGGCCGCCATCGGCCGCGCCAAAGATGAAATGCTGGACGCCGGTTCTTATCTCATTCACGCGCAGACGCACGGGGATCCCTTTCGCGAGCGCATCGGGCATCTTTACGAGAGGTATCAGAAGAAACTGAAGGCCGCGAACGCCTTGGATTTCGGGGATTTGATCATGAAAACGGTGGAGGCCTTCCGGGATAACCAGGCCCTCCGGGAAAAATATCAGGAGCGTTTCCAGTACGTCATGGTGGATGAGTACCAAGATACCAATCACGCCCAGTATTTGTTGACCAAGTACCTCGCGGGAACAAGCAAGAACATTTGCGTCGTCGGGGACGACGACCAATCCATTTATTCCTGGCGGGGGGCCACGATCCGGAACATTATGGAATTCGAACGGGATTATCCGGGGGCCCACGTGGTCAAGCTTGAGCAGAATTATCGTTCGTCGGGGAAAATTTTGGACACGGCCAACCGGCTTATTAAGTTGAACGTCCGACGAAAAGAGAAGAAGATGTTCACGGAAAATGATCCGGGCGAGGACGTGCATGTCATCGAAATGATGAACGAGCAGGAAGAGTCCCGGTTCGTCGTCGAAGAGATGATGCGTCTTCGGAAAGAAGAAGCGTTTAGTCTCAAAGACATGGCGGTGTTTTACCGGACGAACGCGCAGTCCCGCGTGTTTGAAGACGCGCTCCGCCGGGTGTCGCTTCCCTATTCGATCGTCGGGGCGCTTCGGTTTTACGAGCGGGCGGAGATCAAGGACGCGCTGGCGTATCTGCGCGTGGTGGTCAATTCCCGGGATTCCTTGGCGGTCAAACGGATTGTGAATGTTCCGGCGCGCGGCCTCGGAAAAAATTCGCTGGGCCTCTTGGAACAATACGCCTCATCGCAAGGAATTTCTCTTTGGGACGCGTTTAAGAACGTCCACGCCGTCTCCGGGATTTCTCCGTCCGCCCGTCGAGGCATTGCCGATTTCATCCAATTGATCGAGAAATTCCAGGCTTATTCGGCCCAGTTCCCCGCGTCCACCGTGGTTCGCCGGGCGCTGGAAGAATCCGGTTACTGGGACCGTTGGGCCAATGATGCGGACAGCGACCCGGAGGCCGCGGAACGCCTGGACAACCTTCAGGAACTCATCAACGCCGCTAAAGATTTTGAAGATAAGATGCAGGCGCAGGCGGTCGCTGAGGCGTCGGCTGAAAGGCCTCCTGTCGACGGAGAAGACGCCAAGCCCACGTTGGCGCGGTATTTGCAGGAGATCTCGCTTCTCTCGGATTTGGACGAGTGGAAAGACCAGGGAGGCGTGGTCACTCTCATGACGGTTCATTTGGCCAAGGGGCTGGAATTTCCCGCGGTGTTTGTGACGGGGCTTGAAGAGGGCCTTTTCCCCATTGGGGACGCCGCGTTCGATCAAGACGAATTGGAAGAAGAGCGGCGGCTGGCCTACGTGGCCATGACGCGCGCCAAGAAAAAACTCTATTTGTCCTGCGCTGCCAGCCGGCGGATTTTCGGGACTCCGAGGATGAACATCCCCTCCCGGTTTATTGGAGAGGCGGGACTTCTCACCAAAAATTCGACTCAATCCGCATGGGGCGGGCGCCAGGGGGGACTCCAGGGACATTCGCCCAATAATGTGTCATTTGAAAATCATGTGAGTGATCGGGAATCAGCATCCCCTGGGATCTCCGGCGTATCGTATGTGATCGAGGAAGATTTTAACCAGGATCCCGGCGACGGCGGCGCGCCTGCTCCGGTTCGCAGAACGCACGATTGGAAGGTGGGGCAGCGAATCGGTCACCCCGATTTCGGAGAGGGGAGAATCATCGACAAGGAAGGATCCGGAGACCACGCCAAAGTAACGGTCCTATTTAACAGTGGCGCCAGGAAAAAACTTTTACTCAAATATGCGCCGATCCAACCGATAGGAGGCTAGTTGTTCGATGCCTGAACCCATCATTACCAAAAAAGACGTCGAGTATGTGGCGCGCCTCGCCCGCGTGGCGGTGACACCAGACGAGGTTGAGAAAATCCAAGGGCAACTGGAACGGATTTTGGGCTACGTCAGCCAGCTTAAGGAAATAAACACCGATAACGTGCCCCCGACGGCGCATCCGATTGATGTGACGAACGTCTGGCGGGACGACGTGGCCTCTCCCTTTCCACATTTGAAAGATCTCTTTAAAAACGCGCCGGAGATGGAAGAAACGTTTTACAAAGTCAAAAAGGTCATCGAATGAGCCTTAACACTCTTTCCGCGAAAGACATATCAGACGGCGTTAAAGCCAAGAAATTCTCGGCTCGCGAGGTGGCGGAAGCGTCGCTCAAGGCCATCCACGAGTCCAACGGATCCCTGAACGCGTATCTCACGGTGTTAAAAGAGACGGCCTTATCGGCGGCGGACGCCGTCGATAAAAAAGCGAAGGAAGGCAGTCCCCTCGGCCGGCTGGCGGGAGTTCCCGTGGCCATCAAAGACAACATGATGATTCGGGGCGCCAAAACCACCTGCGGCTCCAAAATTCTAGGGGATTACATCGCTCCGTATGACGCTTTTGTGATTGAACGGCTTCGTTCGGCCGACGCCGTTTTCGTCGGGAAAACAAACATGGATGAGTTCGCGATGGGGTCGTCCACCGAGCATTCCCGCTTCGGCGCGACACGGAACCCGTGGAATAAAGACTGTATTCCCGGCGGTTCCTCCGGCGGAAGCGCCGTGGCGGTCGCCGCCCGGACGGTTCCGATCGCGTTGGGAAGCGACACAGGCGGCTCCATCCGCCAGCCGGCGTCCCTCTGCGGCGTGTTGGGCATGAAACCCACCTACGGCCGCGTTTCGCGCTACGGCCTTGTCGCGTTCGCTTCGTCATTGGATCAGATTGGACCGTTTACTCACACGGTGGAGGACATGGCGACGACCATGGAAGTGATCAGCGGAAAAGATCCGCGCGATTCCACGTCCGTCGATAAAGAGGTGCCTCGCTTCACTGATGAGATGAGTCAGCCTCTCAAAGGGATTCGTGTCGGGATCCCGAAAGAATATTTTGTTTCGGGACTGGACGCCGATGTGGACAAGGCCGTTCGCGAGGCGGCGCAGGTGCTAAAGATTTTGGGGGCGGAGCTCAAAGAGGTATCGCTTCCCAACTCGGCGGCGGCGGTTTCGGTCTATTATATTTTGGCTCCGTCGGAGGCCAGCTCCAATTTGGCCCGGTTTGACGGGATGCGGTACGGTTTTCGAAATCCCAAAGCGACGCACTTGATCGAACAATATGGACTCAACCGCCAGGACGGCTTTGGTCCTGAAGTCAAACGCCGCATTATGATCGGGACCTACGCGCTCTCCTCCGGATATTACGACGCCTACTACTCCAAAGCCCAGAAGGTCCGAACCTTGATCAAACGGGATTTCGTGGAGGCCTTTAAAGAGGTGGACGTGTTGCTCACTCCCGTGTCTCCCACCCCGGCGTTTAAAATAGGGGAAAAAGTGGACGATCCGTTGACCATGTACCTCTCCGATATTTTTACGATTCCCTGTAATTTGGCCGGGATCCCGGGCCTATCCATTCCATGCGGGTTTAGCCGAAATAAACTTCCCATCGGCGCGCAATTGCTGGGCAATTTTTTTCAAGACGGGCTTCTCCTCCGCGTTGCCAACGCCTATCTCAAAGAGACGAAATGGAACGAGAAGGCCCCTTCATGATCTGTCCTTCCTGCTCTTATTCCAATCTTGAACATATCCGCTACTGCGGGCGCTGCCGGATGGCGTTCTCGAAGCAGAATTTGTTTCTCGCCCGGCTCCGCGATCATCTCTATTGGATTTTGCGCCGCTCGAATGGCGGGTTTATGGCGGGAGTGGTGGCGTGGTTTTTCATTCCGGCGTTAAGCCGGGCTCTCGCTTCTCACGGGTCTCCGCTCCTGCATTTCTTCACGACGGGTCTTCTGGGCGGGGCTTTTCTCGGCACTGTTGACGGGATGCTTGAAGAGTCGACTCCTAAAACCATTCGCGGTGCCATGATGGGAGGCTTGGGCGGCGCTCTGGGCGGGCTTCTTTTTGTGTGGCTTGGGTTTAACGTGTCCGATAGCCCTTTTTGGGGACTGTTTATGTTCTGGGCCATCGCCGGCGCCGGTATCGGCGTCGTGAGCGCTATGTGGGAGAAAAAGAAAACGAAAATCCTCGCCGGGGTTTTATTGGGCGCTTTGGGCGGCGGCGTGGGGGGAGCCCTCGGTTATTCGATGTATGGCCTTCTCATGCAGGAATACGATCCGGGCGGCTGGTTCTTGCGGCGTCTTTACGAGGGATTCAGCGGCGGCATCATCGGCGTGACGCTGTGGTTTGCCATCGGAGTGGCCGAGCGCTTCGTGATTTTTAAACGCCGCCCGATCGAAGACCCCAACAAAAAACATTGCGATCATTGCGCGACCAACAACCCTATCTCCTCCTGGTATTGCCGGGCCTGTGGATCGGTGCTCCAGGAAGCGGCCGCCGCTCAGAATTTGCATCTGTCGCCGTACACAACATTGGACCGGCTTCAGGAGATGTTCCGTTACTTAAGCCGGCTCTCGATCACGACCGGTTTTATTGCCGGTCTCATCGTTTTTCTGGTTTTCCTTTCCATTAATCCGATCTTCGCGTTCATCGCCGCCATTTTGGTGGCGCTCGTCAGCTATTCTCTCCTCATTCTCTTTTCTTCCGCCGCCGAATCCATCCGCATCTTTATTAAAACCGACAAATAATTTCCCCTCCATTGAGACATCGGGAGGGGCCAGAGAGCAATTTTGTGTAGAATGAACGTATGTTCACGTGGAATTTTGGTCCGTGCGCGCGTCGCTTGCGCCCCTCTGAGCGGATCCCGCTCTCTCATCTCACCGACGACGAGTTGTCCTGCCTCTACGATACTCTCGATTTTATTGACAAGTATATGGGGGGGCACCGTCTTATTTTCCAACATCTCAATGCGTGGTCCCATTTGTGGTTGCCCGGAAAGCCAATCGAGATATTAATTCTCTATTGTGGTCGTGGCGAGACGGCGCGGGCGTTGGTCAGATGGGCGAAGAAAATGAATGTGTCAATGCACGTTTTGGC
Source organism: Elusimicrobiota bacterium (assembly GCA_003140895.1). GTDB lineage: Bacteria > Elusimicrobiota > Elusimicrobia > F11 > F11 > PLLH01. The sequence continues at coordinate 13,212 of PLLH01000044.1, read as the reverse complement.
CGTTGATCCGGATCCGCGTCTCATCAAGTTGGCCAAAGAGAAGTGCGGCACAGACAAAGAAATCACTTTTGATGTGAAGGACGCCTCTGATGCTCTCTTTTTTCAAGCGCGAAGTTTCGACTATGTTATTGGGTTGAACCTTTTAAACCGGTGTTCAGATGAGGAAGCGGTTCCCTTGTTGCGTTCCACTCAATTGATGTCCAAGCGAGGTTTTATTGTCGTGGATTGGATCCGGGATCTTCGCGCCTATGGTTGGATGAGAGGGTTCTCATCTTTGATGTTGGATGGGACAGTCAGAAATTATTTACCTGTTCTGATCCGCCGAGGTTTCGTTATTCGGGAAGTGAACGCCATCGCGGCTCAGGCGAATTTGGAGTACGTTAAAGGGAGAAAGCATTTCGGTTTTCGGTTCTCATTGGCGGGGGAACGGGGGCTTGTGATGGATCCAAAATTATCGCCCATTCCGCGTCTGGCCGGCATCTAAGCGGTCAGAGCGTCAGTTTTTTCAATTCCTCGTCGGTCCCTTTGAAAGGCCATCTGAGACGTTGACGGGCGTTGTCATGGGAACCCCATCGCCGAAGCATGTGGAGGACTTGGGTGTAATCTTCTTTAGCCTCTTCTCTTTTTCCTTCCGCGTCATAGGCGTATCCCCGATAAAGCAAGGACCATGTTTTCCACGGGTCGACGCCGTCTTGAACGTTGATGCCGTTCGTTAAGTGTTCAATGGCCTGTTCCCATTTCCGGGAACGGAAATCGGAGATGCCGAGAGCGAAATGAGCTTGCGTCATTGATGAAGGAATATAGATTCCCGCCAAGACTTTGTCTTTGAACGCTTCCGCTTCATTTTCCACCTCCAGTAAATCACCTTTGTTATAGAGAGCGATCACCTGGAGCATGTGAATGAAAGAGGATTTGGGGTACTCGGTGCGCAATTCTTTCAGAATGGGAAGGGCCATTTCCGGTTTTTTTTCGAAATCAGAATAGATGTTAACGAGGAACAATTTGGCCGGCGTTTTCGCGTAGAGGCCGTCGGAGGCGGCCAGAGACAACTCCCGGAGTCCAACGGAGGAGTCTCCTCCCATGCCGATGAAGGCCAACACGCGGACGACCGTGGGAAGCGTCGCCACGTAATAATCAAAAATGCCAAGGCCCATGTTGGCGTCGATGGCTTTCGGGTTCATGTCGAGCGCTTTGCGAAGATATTTGTAGGCGTTTTTCCCGTCGAAATAGGCGCTCATCCAGTTCCGGTTGGTGGCTTCCCATCGCCCTTTAAGGCCCAACGCTCCGCCGAGCGTGAGATAGGCTTCAACCGTGGGGTGTTTGCTGTTCGTGATGGCGCGGGAGTTTCGAATGCAGATATCCACGGATTCCAAAAACGGTTTACTGGCCGCGGGATCGCCGTCCAGGACATTGGTTGAGATTTGCCACCAGTAAGCGGAGGCGATGCCGAAGGACACCATCGGATGTTCCTTGGTCTGCGTTTCTTCGCTTTTAAACGCTCGAAGGGCGCCGTCAAAATCAAAATTGTAGAGGTCGAAGAGACCCGATTGGATTTTTTGATGGAGCTCATCCGAGATGCCGTACGGGTTTTCCTCCGCTCGTAGTTGAGAAAGAGGCGCAGCTAAGACAAGGGAGATAAGGAAGAGTCGAAGCGGTTTCATATTTTTATGAAGATAACATAATTTAAATTCATTTATAGAACGAATTTCATTTGAGGAAATAATACGAGAGGATAAACAGGGAGAGAAGAACGCGGTACACGACGAACGGCGTGAACGATTTTGTTTTGACAAAATTCATGAGGAACCGAATGGCCGCGTAACCGGACACGGCGGCGGTGAGAAGCCCCATCCAAAAAAGAGGATCTCCGCTGTGCGTCAAGAACACGTGACTTTTGAGGAGGCCCGCGCCACAAATAATCGGTATTGATAAATAAAACGAAAACCGGACGGCCGCTTCCCGTTCCAGACCCAACAAAAGCGCGACGCTGATGGTAATGCCGGATCGAGAGACCCCCGGAATAATAGCCAGCCCTTGAGACAGTCCAATGAGGATGGCTTGCATCCATGAAAGGTGAGTCAAATCCGAACGTTCCCTCTTATTATTATCAGCGAAGAAGAGAAGGAGTCCCAATGCCGTCAAAGAGCCGGCGATGAGGAGGGGGGAACGGAAAAGCGTTTCGGCTTGTTTCTCAAAGGCGAGGCCGATCAAGGCGCCAGGAACAGTGGCGACGATAAGTTTGAGGGGCAATTGATGCTGGGGCTCTCGTTGCCCTTGAAGCGCGCCGAAGAAATCTCGCGTGAGCCGTATCACGTCCCTATAAAAATACGCCAGAACGGCGACAAGCGTCCCAATATGGAGCGACACATCGAAGGCCAGCCCCGGGTCCGGCCAGCGGAACACCCATGGGAGAAGAATGAGATGAGCGGAGCTCGAAACGGGAAGAAGTTCCGTCAGCCCTTGAATGAGACCGAAACAAATCGCTTGAAGTGCCGTCATGGGGTCAGATACTACAATATCGATATCTTCTTAATTATAAATGCCATATTGTTATCGGGTAATTTAGCTGTTATCCTCTAAAAGACGCTATGAATTTATCTCACCGCATCATCAATAATGTGGAAGGCGTTCTTCTCGGCAAGCACGAGGCCGTGCGGCTGGCCGTCAGTTGTTTTCTGGCGGAAGGCCACCTTCTGATCGACGACATTCCTGGAGTCGGAAAAACGACGCTGGCGCTCGCGTTGGCGCGTTCCGCCGGTTGCAGTTTCCAGCGAATCCAGTTCACGAGCGATTTACTTCCCACCGATGTCCTCGGCGTGTCCATTTTTAATCACGAGTCGCAGGCGTTTCATTTTAAGTCGGGCCCCGTTTTCCACAATATTGTTCTAGCCGATGAAATCAACCGCGCCTCTCCCAAAACGCAAAGCGCTTTGTTGGAATCCATGCAGGAGGCCCAAGTGTCCATCGACAACGAAACGCACGACCTTCCCCGTCCCTTCTTTGTGATCGCGACGCAAAACCCGCACGAGCATCACGGGACGTTTCCGTTGCCGGAATCACAGTTGGACCGCTTTATGATGCGCTTGAGCCTCGGATACCCGGAGGCAAACGTCGAAGCCGAAATTTTAAAGGGCGATTCGCGCAGTTCGAGGGTGAGCCATGTGGGTCCGGTCGCGAACGCGCAGGAAATCAATCAGGAAATCGAGAAGATTCGAAAGGTGACGGTGGACCCCAGCTTGGACCGCTACATGATAGACCTCGCGCGGATAACGCGGGAGTCCGATTTGATCGAGTTGGGACTCAGCCCTCGGGGAACTCTGGCGCTTCGCCGAGCGTCGCAAGCCTACGCCACGACCGAAGAGCGCGACTATGTGATTCCGGACGACGTCAAAGCGGTGGCGGTGGCTGTGATGGCTCACCGAATCCGGCTTCGAAACAGTTCCCTGAACGGGCACGGGGCCAAAATGGCGGATTCGGTTGTGTCGGAATTGTTGGGCCAGGCTCCCGTTCCGCGCTGACATGCGCCGGTGGCGCCGACCCTTTCCAAGACAGCGCCCGTTTAAACTGACTCCCGCCGGCTGGGTTTTCATTCTCTACACGATCGGCGTCGGCGCCGGCGCCATCAACACCGGAAGCAACCTCCTCTATCTCATCTTTGGAATTTTTTTGGGTCTTATTCTCGCCTCGGGCGTTCTCTCCGATATTGATCTATGGAGAATTGAGATCGATCTCAACTTCCCTGAAAAGAATCACGCCGGCCAGTTGTGTTTAATTCCTTTTCGAATGACGAACAAGAAAAAATGGTTCTCATCGATTTCACTCACGATCGAATTGGTGGGAACACTTCGCGGGGAAACCGTTCGATTAAGCTCCTATGTCCCCACGTGTCCAACGCGAAGCGCGTCCGACCGGCGGTTTCAGTATATTCCGTCAACCCGCGGTTGGTTTCAGGCGACGCATGTGCGGCTGAAGACCTCCTTCCCGTTCGGGCTTCTTCAAAAATGGTGGACGTATCCCTGCGAGGGAGGGTTTTTCGTGTATCCACCCCTTCATCCCGTCGAATCCGTTTCAGTAGCGGTTCCATCAGCCAGCCCTGAGCCGAATCATACGGCGAACCGCCGCGGAGATGGGACGGTGCTTTATGGGATTCGGCCGTATCGCCCGGGCGAAAATCCAAAACGGATTTCCTGGAAAGCGAGCGCCAAGCAGGGATCCGTGGGGACTTCGCTCAGCGAAGGGTGGCTCGTGCGTGAGATGGAAGTGGATCAGAAAAACGGGTTCACCTTTCTTTGGCCGCGGAACGATTTTTTTGCGGGGCGTTCTTTATCTGAAATCGAAGATTTCATCAGCGCGGCGGCTTCTTATTTTTCTTCTTCCCTTGAGAAAGGACATGAGGTGCGCTTGTTGGCGTTTGTCCCAGGGATGGGGCGTCCGGCGGCCGAGTCGATTGTTGAAGTGGCGTCAACCGGCGGCCCTCCGGAGAACGGGCTCATGGAATTTTTATCTCTTGTCGATCCCTTTCGGTTTCCGGATGACGCCGTGCGGCCGTATTTCAAATCGTGGGATTCAACGACCGGGCCGGCCGCCGGCCCGACGACTGTCGGTCCGACGACTGTCGGTCCGTCGCCTATTTTGTTGTCGGATCTTTTCTTAAAAGCAAGGCCGGCACACCGCTCCCATGAGAAATAACGCGTTTTCGCCCATCCCCGCTCCCGTTACCCGCTCCGTCCGGCTTGTGGCGGCGGTGGGGGGCTTGGCGCTGGCCACGACCGGTGAAATTGAGCCTCTTTTCTGGGGCGTGTTCGTTGGTTTTTTTCTCCTGGGGATTTGGTTGGAGAGAGGGCCGGGCGTGGCCCAATTTCTTGGGAAAGCTCAACCGTTTTTCGTGACGTTTTATTTTCTCTTCGCCTTGTTCGATTTTTTCCGGTTCTCTCAATCTTTTCTTATGGCGGTGGCGCATTTCCTTTTGGGAATCCAGGGCCTTCGGCTTTTGTCGCTTCGGTCGGTGCGCGATCAGGTGGGGAGCGTTCTTCTCTCATCCATGATGATGTTGTCCGCGTCCACATTGGCGGTGGAGTGGACCTTTTTCGTCATGCTGTTTCTTTTTCTTCCGGCGGTCATTTGGACCAGCACGCTTCTTAACTTAACATACGAGAGCCGCGCCGTGGCGTCCGACGCCGATCTTCTTCGAGAGGGGAGCCCCTTCTGGAACGCGGCGATCTCCGCGTCCCGCTCCTCCACCGGTTTGGCCGTGGGGGTCGCGACGGTTTGTTGCGCGGTGGTTTTCCTGACGTTCCCCCGGCTCAATATTTACGGATTTCGCGGCCAATTCCTCCAGCCCGTCCATAAGTCGGGGTTCACCAGTCAAATCAACCTCGATAAATCCGGACAACTCGTTGAAGACAAATCCGTCCTCATGCGGGTGGAGATGTCGGAGTCAGAGCGGCGGACATGGGACGGCTATCTCCGGGGTTCCACGCTGGATTCGTTCGACGGCAAGGTGTGGAAAAAGTCCCCATCGCGCCCCACGCGTCTCTATCACTCCAACCGGGGGTTCTTTAACGTTCCAGGACAACCGCTCATCATGGACTCGTTTTGGCATCAAACAATTTATTTGGAATCCATGGAGTCGTCCCTTCTTTTCGCGCCCTACGGCCCGGCCCGGTTTAACCTGGAGCGTCTTTTTCTTGAGTTGGACAAAGACGGGTCTTTAAGCCGCCGGTGGGGAGACGCGTGGCGGATTCGATATGACGTTGATTTCCGTCCGCCTCTCACCCATAACGGCCGCCACGTTTTTGCCCAGGTTCCTGAAAGTGCGGCGGCCGAAAAGAAGGCGAGGGGAAACGTCGCACTCCCATCGGATCCGCCTCTTCCGCGCGTTCATGAATTGGCTCTTCACATCGTGGATAAAGATCGAACGCCTCTTCAGAAAGCGGAGCGGATTCAAGAGTATTTGCGGAGCCGGTATGCTTACTCGCTCAATTTGGGGGCGGTTCCGGCGGAGAACCCTCTTGAGGCGTTTCTCTTCCAGCGAAAAGCGGGGCATTGCGAATATTTTTCGTCGGCGATGTGCGTCATGCTTCGCGAGTTAGGAATTCCGTCTCGGATTGTCACTGGATTCGTGGCGCACGAGTGGAATGGGAAGGGGCGCTATTTCGTCGTTCGGATGCGGGACGCTCACGCGTGGGTGGAGGCGGAACTCGACAAAGGTCAGTGGGTGCGGTTTGACCCCTCGCCCCGGGATTTCCGCGACGCGAGTGATTCGCGAGGGTTTTGGGCCCGAGCGGCGCAGTCCATGGATTATCTGAACCTCCAGTGGAACCGGTACATTCTCAGCTACGATTTCGATAAACAGGCGGAGCTGGTGGGCTCTTTGACCCAGCGGTCCCGGCGGCTGTCTTCCAATTTGGACCGGTGGTCCCTTTCTCTTCGCTCGTTTGTCCGGGGACCCCGCGGTTGGTTTCGTTGGGGACACCGAAATCGGCCGAAAGGGGACAATAAGGGGGGGCCGTTTGAAAGGAGATTTCTTATCGCCGGAGCGGCTCTCCTATTATTAGGGCTTGGGGGGCTCCTCCGTCGGCGGTCAAAAAACCGTGGCCCTGTTTGGTTTTACGCCGAGTTAATGCGTCTTTTTAAGAAACGGGGGATTGAAACGCCGGACTCCCAAACACTCCGGGAGATGTCCGCTTCCGCCAAAGAAAAATTCAACCCTCATGAAGAAGAGCTGTCCTATCTTTTGTCCGAGTACGAGCGTCGCCGCTTCAATCCGTCCTCTCCTCTTCCCGCCGATGAATCCCGCGTGCGAGACTCGCTTAAGCGGTTATCTCTTCGGAATTGACGCGTTATTCCTCGACGATACAAATGGCTTGACTTCGGAATGGGAAATAATAAAGAATTGCCGGTGTGCTTCGCGTGCGATGAAGTGCGCCAGTAGAAAGCCACCGCAGCAGTTAAAGGACCTTCCAAACTGAGACTCTTTTAGTTCCAGGTGTCCTTTCGGCTTACGAGTGAAACCCTAAATCATCATAGCGGCTTCAACTTTAATATCACCGAACTCCGGCATCTAATGCCCGTATCGGGGCGATCTTTTTTCTTCTTTACACAATCTTAATTATTACGAGGTTCTCCATGAGCCAAGCCCAAGTTGTAGACGTACCAGAAAGCGACCCGCGGGTAAAACAGATGCTTAAGGTCATCAAGAATTACCAGAAGAGGCCGGACGCCCTGGTCCAGGTCTTGCACGCGGTTCAAGACACCTTCGGTTACCTGCCGATGAATCTCATCCGTGTTGTCTCGAAAGAATTGCATATTCCTCCCAGCCGCGTTTTTGGCGTTGTCACCTTCTACTACTACTTTTCATTGAAGCCGAAAGGCGAGCACAACTGTCTTGTGTGCACCGGAACCGCCTGTTACGTGAAAGGCGCTCAAAAAATTATCGATCAAATTTCGGCTTCGTTCGGCGTTAAGGACGGTCAAACGACACCGGACAACAAGCTGGGACTTCAGACGGCCCGGTGCATCGGCTGCTGCGGCTTGGCCCCGGCGGTGGTGTTAGACAACGAAATCCTTCCTCGAACGGATCCGGCACAAATTACCGGCCTCATCAACGCCCGGTTGGGAGCGAAAAAATGAACCTCGCGAAATTAAACGACATCGCGGCAGCCACCAAAGAAAAGTGCAAAAACAAGAAGCGGGTTTGTGTTTGCGCGGGAGCCGCTTGTATCTCGTCGGGAGCCATCCAGACGTTGGACTCCATGAAGAAAATCGTCAAGGAAAAAGGTCTCGATAAAACCGTCGATGTGATCCCGGTTGGGTGTATCGGCGCGTGCCATCAGGGTCCCTTGGTCAAGATCCTTCCGGATGAAACCATTTATCAGAAAATCACCCCGGCGGAAGCCGCGTTGATCGCCGAGAAACATCTAGCGAAAAATGAAGTCGTGAAGTCGCTTCTCTTCGCGACCGGCGCCGGAAAGGAATCTCCGGTCAATAGCAACGAAACCGACTTTTTCAAAAAGCAACGCAAGGTGGTTCTTGAGACGTGCGGAAACATCAATCCGGAAAGTATCGAGGACTATATCGCCGTGGGCGGCTACCAAGCGCTTTACAATATCCTCTCGACCCTGTCTCAGGAAGAAGTCATCGCCGAAGTGAAAGCCGGCGGGCTTCGCGGCCGCGGCGGCGCCGGGTTCCCGACGGGGCTTAAGTGGGAAATGGTGCACAGATACATCAACAGCACCAAGTATGTGGTTTGTAACGGTGACGAAGGCGACCCGGGCGCGTTCATGGACAGAAGCGTTTTGGAAGGAGACCCGCACCGGATCTTGGAAGGAATGGCGATCGCCGGCTACGCGGTGGGAGCGCAGAAAGGATACATTTATGTCCGCGCCGAGTATCCGCTGGCCATCAAACGGCTTGAGACCGCGATCAAACAAGCCCGCGTCCAAGGCCTTCTTGGCGATAAAATATTTGAAACCGATTTTAATTTTGACATTGAAATTCGTATCGGCGCCGGCGCGTTTGTGTGCGGTGAAGAGACGGCGCTTTTGGCTTCCATCGAAGGAAAACGAGGGACGCCCCGACCGCGGCCTCCCTATCCGGCCGAATCCGGGCTCTGGGGCAAACCCACTCTCATTAATAACGTGGAAACGTTCGCCAATATTCCCAAGCTGATTTTGATCGGCGGGAAAGAATTCGCTTCGGTGGGAACACAAAAAAGCGCGGGGACGAAAGTATTCGCTTTGGCCGGAAAGATCATGAACACGGGCCTCGTCGAAGTTCCCATGGGAATCACACTCCGCGAAATTATTTTTGAAATTGGCGGCGGGATTCCTGGCGGCAAAAAGTTTAAAGCGGCGCAAACCGGAGGGCCTTCCGGCGGATGTATTCCGGAGTCCCATCTCGATACCCCCGTGGACTATGAATCTCTCGGGGCTTTGGGAACAATCATGGGGTCGGGCGGCATGATCATCATGGACGAAACCTCGTGCATGGTGGACGTGGCTCGATACTTCATGGATTTTTGCATGAATGAGTCCTGCGGCAAATGCGTTCCGTGCCGCGTGGGCACAAAGCAGATGTTTGATTTGCTCAATAAAATCTGCACGGGGCAAGGCAGCCCGGCTGATTTGGCTCTTCTTGAGGAATTGGCCCCGTATGTTCGGGAAACCAGTTTGTGCGGTCTTGGGATGACGGCTCCCAATCCGCTCATGAGCACGCTTCGTTACTTCCGGGAGGAATACATGGCCCACATCAATGATCACTGGTGCCCGGCGGGTGTTTGCAAAATGGAACCGGCGGCCCAGCTTGCGGAGGCGCACTCATGACTCCTCTTGCGGCTCCCACAACAACAATTTTGGTGACCATTGACGAAAAAACCTATTCCGCCGATCCCGGCGAGACGATTCTTGACGTCTGCAAGCGGGAAGGAATTAATATCCCGACCCTGTGTTTTCTCGAAGGAGTGAGCACCGTCGGCGCGTGCCGTCTTTGCCTGATTGAAATTGAAGGAACGCGCAAGTTGTTGCCGGCCTGCGCAACGGTTGTGGCGCCTTTTCAGAAGGTGAAAACCAACTCGGATCGCTTGAAAAAGAACCGACGCATGACGCTCGAGCTTCTGTTCTCCGAACGGAATCATATCTGCTCGGTTTGTGTCGCCAATTACAACTGCCGTCTGCAGGATCTGGCTCATGAGGTGGGGATGGATCACGTCCGGTTTCCCTATCTCTTCCCGGATTGCAACGTGGACGGCACCAACAAGATCTATAACATCGACCACAACCGCTGCATTATGTGTACGAAATGCGTGCGCACCTGTGATGAAGTGGAAGGGGCTCACACGTGGGACGTCAGGGGTCGAGGGTTCGAATCACGAATCATCGCCGATTTTGACGAGGCTTGGGGGACGTCGCCTACCTGTACTCTGTGCGGCAAGTGCGTGAGCGTGTGCCCGACGGGCGCCCTGTGGCATAAACAATCGGTTCAGAATAATATGAAAAAGTCGCCGGAGATGGTGTCGGAACTGACGGCGAAAAGAGGACGAAAAGGATGAGCAAGAAAAAACTCGCAACCGTTTGGCTGGGCGGATGTTCCGGCTGCCACATGTCTCTTTTGGATATTGACGAACGATTATTAGAGTTGTTGAAGTTGGTTGATATCGTCAAGAGCCCCATCGTAGACACAAAAGAATTCCCTGGTGTGGACGTGGCGTTGGTGGAAGGTGCCATCACAAGCGACGAACACCTTCATGAAATTCACAACATTCGAAAGAAAACGAAGATTTTGGTGGCTTTCGGCGATTGCGCCGTGACGGCCAACGTGCCGTCTCTTCGCAACCCGATTCCGATGAAAGACGTTCTTTCTCGAGCCTACATTGAGGCCGAGAGCGTTGATAAAGGGCAGATTCCCTGCGATGACGCGATTCTGAAGCTGCTCCCGCGCGTGATGCCGCTTCATGAAGCGGTGAAGGTGGACGTGTTTATCCCCGGTTGCCCGCCGTCGGCGGATCTTATTTTCTATGTGTTAAGCGAGCTGGTCAACGGCCGCATTCCCGTTCTGGACAAAGAGAGGCTTCGATATGGCTGAGGGGTTGGGTAAGAAAATTGTCATCAATCCGGTCACCCGGATTGAAGGACACGCAAAGATCAGTTTGTTCCTTAATGAAACCGGCGGCGTGAAAGACGCTCAGTTTCACGTGGACGAGTTCCGCGGGTTCGAAAAATTCTGCGAAGGACGGATGTTCACGGAAATGCCGGTCATCACCCCGCGCATTTGCGGCATTTGCCCGGTCAGCCACTCGGTGGCGAGCGCCAAAGCCGGCGAAATGATCATGCGGATCTCACCGCCTCCCGGCGGAGATCGCCTCCGGCGGCTCATTCATTTGGGGCAGACGATTTCGTCTCACGCCCTCAGTTTCTTCCATCTCTCATCTCCCGATATGCTCATGGGCTGGGATTCGGATCCGGCCAGTCGAAACATTGTTGGGCTGGCTGAGAAATTCCCGGATTTGGCCAAACGAGGCATTCGTCTTCGGAAATTCGGACAGGACATCAGTCTTCACGTGACGGGGAAAAAGATTCATACCTACGGCATCGTGGCCGGCGGTATGCAAAGCCCGATCACCGAAGAAGGCCGGAAAGCCATGCTGGACGGCGTGGCGGAAGCCATTGAAACCACAAAAATGGGATTGGATATCTTTAAGAAATACCGGGATGCCAATCTCAAAGAAGTGGATTCCTTCGCCAATTTTGAAACCCTTTACATGGGAACCGTGGGGCCTGAGGGGGAACTTGAACTCTACGACGGCAAGCTCCGCTTTATGGACGCCGGCGGAAAAATCGTGGGAGACCAATTGGATCCGGCGAAGTATCTGGATTACATCGTGGAGCGTCCCGTCAGCTTCTCCTACTTGAAATATCCGTATTACAAGCCGCTTGGATACCCGAATGGGTTCTACCGGGTGGGGCCGCTCGCGCGGCTTAACATGGCCAGCAAAATTAAAACACAATTGGCTCAGGCGTATTTGACGGAATTTAAGCAGATGGGGAATGGGCGTCCGGTTCACGGAACGTTCTATTACCACTTCGCTCGTTTGATTGAAATGCTCATGGCCATTGAACAAGTGAAGGCCCTTCTGGACGATCCCAACATTCTTTCGAAAGAGGTTTTTGCGAAAGGGTTTCGGAACCAATCGGAAGGAGTGGGATCCTCTGAGGCTCCGCGTGGAACGTTGTTCCATCATTACACCACGGATGAATCCGGCGTGTTGACGAAAGTGAACCTGTTGATCGCCACGGGGCAAAATAACCCCGGCATGAATCGTTCGGTCTTGGAAGTCGCCAAACAATATGTGGACGGGAACAATTTGAAAGAGGGAATGCTGAACCGGGTTGAAGCCGCCATTCGCTGCTACGATCCGTGCTTGTCATGCTCCACGCACGCCATCGGTTCCATGCCGCTTTCCATCGAGGTTCTCGATCACGAAGGTCAGTTGGTTCGTGTCGTTAAAAGGAATGGGTGAGGATGTCCTTTTAGTCGGTTACGGGAATCCCGCCCGGCGTGACGACGGGGTTGGGATTTCGATTGTTGAAGAGATGACCCGGCTAGGCCTTCCGGGTGTCGCGACGCAGACGGTCCATCAGTTGAACATGGAGCTGGTGGAAGACATCATACGCTACAAGAGGAGTATTTTTGTCGATGCCTCCCAAGGCGGACAACCTGTTTCTCTTCGCNNCAAATGCGAGCCATCGGACGGAGCGATCGCTGCTTCATCGCACCACCTGTCGCCCAACGCCTTGGCCGGATTGGCCGAACGACTGTATCACGTTCCTGTCGAACTTTATATTTGCACGGTTCGCGGAGAAAATTTTGACTTCGGCGACACCTTGACCCCCGGTGTTCAGAAACGGGCGATGGACGCCATTGGCCTTATCCGGTCCTTGATTGAGGAGTGGACCCATCATGCATGAAGGAAATTTTACCCAGCAAATCGTGACCTCGATTGTATCCGAGCTTGAAAAGCATCCCGGTTACCGCCCTCAGCGCATCAAAGTGAAAGTGGGGGAGATGCTGCATCTGGAGCCGGAGAGCGTTCGGACTCATTACGCGCTTTTGACGAAAGGAACGAGCCTGGAAGGCATCGCGCTGGAGTTGGAAGGGATGCCGGTCGTCGTGAACTGCCGCGCTTGTCACGCGGAGGGAGCGGTGTCGGATCATCACCTGCTTTTTTGCCCCAGTTGCTATTCGCGCGATGTGGTGATTGTGAGCGGGAACGACGTGTTGATCGATTCCATCGAGCTGGAACAGGTCTGAACAAGAAGCCGTCATTCCGGAATGCCTTGGTCCGGAATCCAAATGGATCCCGGCCCGAAGATCGCCGGGATGACGACTTATAGATTTTTTAACTTTAAAAGGAGATCTTATGAAACGAGAGCAAGTCACAATCGACGGAAATGAAGCGGCGGCGCATGTCGCCTATCGAACGAATGAAGTGATCGCTATTTATCCTATCACCCCATCGTCCACCATGGGAGAATGGGCGGATGCCTGGTCCGCGGCCCGCGGGAAAAACATTTGGGGCACGATTCCCATGATTCAGGAAATGCAAAGCGAAGGGGGAGCCGCGGGCGCCGTTCACGGCGCGCTTCAAGCGGGAGCGCTCACCACCACGTTTACGGCCTCACAGGGACTGCTCCTGATGATTCCCAATATGTTCAA
>PLLH01000068.1 GCA_003140895.1 Elusimicrobiota bacterium | reverse complement strand
CACCCGGCGTAATTCGTTTCGGTGTAACTCCGGTTCCAACTGCCATCCACCGCCACCGACGGCGTTTCATACGTTCCACCAACCACGGCATTGGATGAATAGCTTCGAGTGGCAACCAAGGCCAGCTTGGCTGACCCCGTGTTCTGCCAGATCAACGTGTTGAATTGCTGATAGACATCAGACTTGGTGTACCCAAAATTCGTGGCCGTTCCGTCGGACGTCGTTTCAAGCGCGTTCCCATCAAACGCCCAGCTCCAGCCTTTGGCCTCCGGCCCGGTTTGACCGTCCGTCAATCCATACTTGTCATAACTCTTCGAGTAATCCGTCGTGAGATAACTCTTGCTCTTCGATCCATCTCCTTGAGTCAATGGGACATCGAACGTCCCACCGCCGTACACCTTTGTCGCTCCAAGCGCCGTTCCATGGCCGGCCGCATCGAAAGACTCAAACCGGCCCGCGTCGCTCTTCGTCTCCGTCACGGTGACCGAATCCGAACTCCAACTCCATGTCGTTGTATTTAAGAGAACCGTCTTTCCAAGATTGCCCCAGACAGTGGCATTAAAATCCTGATTGATCGTTGAACGCGTATAGGTTTTCTGGCCATCATAAGAGAGGCTGTAGCCGCCCCGAACCACAGGAGGAACCGTGCCGATGATTTTCCCGTTATTGTCATAACTCCCGGAGTAATCCGTCTCGGTATAGCTCCGGCTCCAGCTCCCATCGATGGCCGCCGAGGGCGCCTCATAGGACCCCTCAACCGCCGCGTTCGATGAATAACTTCGAGTGGCTACCAGAGAGAGCTTCGTCGCTCCCGTGTTCGACCAAATGGTATCGCTAAACTTCTGATAAATATCGGACTTGGTATATCCGAAATTCGTTACCGTCCCGTCAGAGGTGCTTTCCAACGCGTTCCCGTCAAACGCCCAGCTCCAGCCTTTGGCTTCGGGAGCCGTGGAGGTCGGGAGGGACGTTGTGGTGTTATAACTGCTCCTATAATCTGTGACGATATAGGATTTACTCTTGGACCCATCCGCTTGAGCCAACGGGACATCAAAGGAGCCTCCCCCCAACTCATGAGTGCCCCACGGATCGCCGGCAATGGCCCCTTGATCGCTCCGATCGCTGGAATAGCTCTTGGAAATCGATTCTTCTAACACTGTTTTCCCAAATTTCGCCCAAATGGCCAGATTAAAGGTTTGGCTGAGATCGGTGCGGGTGTAGGTTTGTTTCCCGTCGAAGCCAAGGCTCCACCCCGTGGTGGTCGGCGCATGAGTCGTATCAATGGCGCCCAAATCGGCGCGGTTTGTCTTGTAGCTTTGGGTGTAGTCCACCACGGAATAACTCAGGTTGTAGCTGTGATCAATGGCGATGGAGATGAAATCAGAGTGGCTGTCGCCCCATGAATTAGCGCCATTCTTGTCGGTGGTATAACTTCGCGTATAGACCTTGGCCAGTTTGGCCATGCCCGAGGCTCCCCAAATGACGCCGTTGAATTCCTGTTTGATATCGCTCTTCGTAAACCCAAAGTTCGTGACCGTTGGATTGACCGCTGAGCCGTCAAAGGACCAACTGGTCCCCGCCGCGGCGGGCGGAGAGGCGGCGAGAGGCTTCCCCGTGGTGAGGTCGTAACTCGCGGAGTAATCCGTCGTCAAAATCGATTTATTCCAACTGCCGTCCGGCAAGGTCCCCGGCGCGTCGTAGGTGCCGATGTAATCGGCGGAATTAAACGTGGGAGCCGCCGGGTTCTGGGGACTCACCGACCACGATTGGGACACCGTGGTGAGCAGCTTGGCTTGCCCCGTGTTCAGCCACAAATCCGCCGAATACGTTTGAGTGATGAGGCTCTTTGAATAACTCCGAACGCCGTCGAACGACAACCCTTCGCCCGAAGCCGTGGGGGCCAAGCCGGTCATCCGGCCATAGATGTCGTAACACTGGGAATAATCCGTCACCAGCGTCTGTTTGTTCCAGGTCCGGTCCAAGCTGTTGGCGATCGGACTCTCATAGGACCCTCCACCTTGCGCGTTGGAGCTGAAACTCTTCGTCGACACGGTTTCAAGTTTTGTCTGTTGTCCCCGCGTGATGGTAAAGGTTTGGTCGATCACCGACGCCGTGTAAGACACCAGCCCATCAAACGACAACGAGGACCCATGCCCGACGGACGAGAGGAGCCGGCCGTACTTGTTGTATTCACTGGTGACTGTCATCTCCTGGCGGGAGGTGGACTTGTCCGAAATGGCGCTGGGAGCGGCGTACGTCCCGGTTAAATTGTTGTTCGACCAGGACTCAGTCACGGACTTCGTGATTTTGGCCTGGTTCGCCCACACCCCGTATTCCTGAACGGTTTTCGAACTCGTGATATTTCCGGCCAAATCAACGGAGGTGGACGTGGAATCGCCGCGGGTCCGCACGCCGTTATATTCCGCCACCAACCGAGTTGTGTTGGGGTTGTTCACGTAATAAACGTTGGACACCTGGTGGGACGTCGACCCGTCCAAGCTCGTCATATCCGACGTCGTGGTGACTTTCTTTAAGCGGGCGATGCCGATGGAAAATTCCGGATCCGCGGAGAAATTGCCAATCGTGAAAATGTCGTACTCCTGCGTGATGGATCCGGTTGTCGTATCAAAATAAGTCACGCCATCCGGCGCGAGGCCCGAATGACTGATGAACGGCTGCGTCGTATGGGATTCGGCCCCTATCAAAACCGCGTTCGCGTTGTATTGATAGGTCGTGGTCATCCATTGTTCATTCGTCGAGCCGTCAATGTTTTGGCTCGCGGAATGATTGTCCACATGATCGCGCCGCACGAACACCTTGTCGCCCACGGTGATGGTGCGGTAATACTCGGTGGTTTGGAAAGCGCTCTTTTCAAGAACCACGGAGGTGTCCACCACCCAATCTTCGCCGGCGTTCCACTTTTTATCTCCGTTGGTGTCTTCATAGTTATAGGAATAACGAACCGTCGTTCCGGTGATTTGCCCCTGGTCTCTCACAATCTGTCCCGACGCCAGCGTTTTGGTCGTGTAAACGGTATTTTGAACGGCCCGCGTGATGAGCCCATCGGCTCCGTAATTTTCGGAAGCGCTCCGGGACGTGAGGAGCACCCCCACGTTGTCATAGGTGTTCACCACGTAACTCTCGTTGTGAGCGTAGATCGGATCGGAGCTGCGTCCGTTTCCGAAAAGTGTTTTGCCATCATCGATTTCCCAATCTCCCAATCCCGAGGAGCCGAAATTGGGCGCAAGAGCCGTCTCTCCGGCATTTTGCTGACTCATGAGTAGCCGTGCTTGCCCCCCGATCACCGTATATTGCTGGGTGACAATTCCCTTGGGAGGATAGCCCGGCGGGAAAGAACTGCTGTTAACGCCGTCCACTTCATTGTACGTTGTCCACCGGCCCGACCCCGTCGCCGACTGAAGCTGACCCGCTTTCAATTGTCCCGGTAAAACATACTGATTCGATACTGTCACGCGTTGGACATTGAAAGAGCCGTCCTGGCCGTCCGTGCGGCTGAGCGTCGTTGAATCCTTGAGCTTGGCCTGGCCATGAATGGAAATGTACGTTTGAAAGCTTCCCCAGGCGTTGACCAATGGCGTCATTGAACCATTGGACTCAATGATCCCTATTTTCTGATTGATATCTTGGAATCCCGCCGGAAGATCCGTGTCCACCGAGGCAAAAACAGCCACTTTTTCGCCGATCACGTCAAAGGTCGATTTTTCACTGGCCGCTTTATCCACGATGGCCCCCGACTTGGTCACGTTTCCTTCCGAATCCACCGACCACGACGCCCCCCATCCTTCCGCCGGCTTGGTTGAATCCAAACGGCCGTTTCGAGCGTTGTAATAATATTGGACGGTGGACAAACTGTGAGAGGGAAAGCCGTCAGAACCGATCCCTTCGGTGATGGTCGTTTGGAGGCCGAGCCGGGCCTGCTGACCGCGAACGACGATGTATCGCTGTTCGATATCGCCGCCCGATTCCGATCCGGACGCGTCTTTGGAACCAAAACTCCCGTATCCGAACGCGCCCACCAGGAGCGGCCCGTCGTCTTTGGCGTTCACCACATCCGCGTTCACCCGAAGATCAGGCCCGGTTCCCGTATACGCGGACAATTTCGTCGGACGGTTTTTGGAGTATTTGTAATCCACGTTCATCCTCTGCCAACTTTGAGACATGTCCCGTCCCTGGGTCGTGGATTCGGTATACGTGTGGCTCAATTTCTGCAAATTGTAAATGATCTTATACGACTGGTCGGTGTGAGAGGTCGTCGTATCCCACCAATTGTTGTCGCTATCGGCCAGCTGCTTCCATTCGGACGTATTCGCGGCAACGTCGATGGCATTGCTTCTGTTTTGAACATTGGTGAAGAGAACGTTGTCTCGCCCGGAGTGGCTGGTGGAATCAATGGTTCCGCTGGCGCTTAAGAGCCGCAGCGTTTTTGAGTCATAGACTTGATTGGACACCGATATTTGATGTGTATAGGACAGATCCGTGCCAACGGTGTCGCTCACGGAGGTGCTCTTGACCATGCGCGCCACGCCGACCTCGGCATGGGGCCCGAAGGTGTAAATCTGATATTCCTGCGTCAAAGCGCCTGTGGTCCAATCCCACACCTGCTCGGGATGGTCCCTCAACGTTTCTTCCCACGACACGCTCTCATCATCCCGGCCCGAATGGCTTTCAAAAGTCCCCGCCCCTCCTGTGTGATGGCCTTGCCCGTCGTCCAACACCATGACCGCTTTGTTGTTGTAGGCGTAGGTGGTCGTCAGGTTCTGTTCGTTATAGGAGCCGTCCATGCTCTCCGTCTTTGAATTGGTATCGGCTTGGGTCCGGCGAACGACATACAAATCCCCTTTCAATTCATACGTCTCGTGCGTGTTGGACACCGTCTTCTCGAGAGCGACGGAGGTATCAATCACCCCGTTGTCCGTGTAATCGTAACGCGTGGTTTCCCCGTGGATATCTCCGGCCACGCGGACGTTCCTCTGAATGGTACGGGTGGAATTGGTCGGATCCGGCACGGTCATTTCCTGACGGGTATAAACGGCGCGCTGCCAGCTGTGCGTCATGATCAGATCAACGCTGAAACTATCGGAGGCGGATTGCGATAAGGTCAGGACACCGTTCTCATCGTAGAAATTCTCCGTGTAATTTTCGCTGTGGGCGTAGACGTGCCCGGTCGTGGGCTGAGTGAAAAGGGGAACATCGATGGACACCCATTCATTGGCGACGCCGTCGCCGTCCAAATCCCCGCGCGTCACTGTTGGATTTAAACGAACATCGCCCTGGTTTTGCTGGCTCTTCACAAGCCGCGCTTGGCCCAGGATCACCGCGAAATCCTGCCAGATATGGCCACGGGTTTGATGCCCCATCGGATCGGTGGCGGACACCATCCCGTCGTAGGTAACCCAGGTTCCGGTGGCTGAGGGCGGATGAGCGGCGTCGAGCTGACCGATAGCGTTGTAGGCGCTCACGTTATAAATCTTCTGAATTTGAACGGAGCCGTCGTTGTTATTGGCTCGATTAATGGTGTCGCTCGTGAGCACTTTGGCTTGGCCGTTCACGAGCGTGTACGTTTGGTGAGATCCCCACTTCCCCACCAACCCTTCCGCGGCGTTGATTTGAAGATCACCGGAGACATCAGCGGCAAAGGGCTCAACGTTCTCATCCGTCACGTCAAAACTCGTTGCCTCCGCCGTGCTCTTCGTCCCAATCACGCCGCTGGTGGTGATATTGCCGTCGCCGTCGATTGAATAGGAGGCGCCGAACCCTTCTGCCGGTTTTGTTCGATCCAGCCGGCCCGTCTTGTTGTCGTAGAAATATTTAACCTCGCTCACTTGATGCGATACGCTGGAATCGGAACCGGAAGAATCGGTCACCGTCGTGGTTTCCCCCAGAACCGCCTTCTGACCGCGAAGGATTTGATACCGTTGTTCCGTGAGCCCCAGGGTCAGATTCCCATTCCCGTCGTCCTGGATAAAGCTCCCCTTGCCGTAGGCTCCGACGAGGAGGGCCCCGTCGTTCGCGGCGTCCCATCGCGATGGATCTGTGAGAGACGTGTCCCGTGAAACGAAGTGACTGCTGTATTTATACGTCACCACATTGTTTTGAATATTCACGGAACCGTCGCGGCTTCTCGTGACCGACTGCGAGCTCTGCGTATCAATCTTCAATTGATTGAACACGTTCTTGGGATCCAAATAGGTGGTGCGGGACGTCCCCTCCGTCGTGTCCCACCATACGTTTGCCATTTGGCTATCGGCCTGAGCCGAGAACAAACTATCCATCAGGGATCGGCGGTCATCATCCGACTGGCTGTAAACCGTCTGAAGCGAAAGCCCCGCGAAGGGATTGACTGAAGCCGGGTCTCGTCCGCTGTGGCTGATCGAAGTTCCCACGCCTTCCGTTTTTTCTCCGTGATCGGCGATCACGGCGCCGGATTCATCGAAGACAAAGCCTTCAATGGTTCCGCTTCCGTCGTAATCGTAGCCGCTCACCAAGACAAGCGTCTTGGGATCATAAACTTGATAGGACGTGGACGCCTGATGCGAGTAGGCCAGATCCCGGCCCACCGTGTCGCTCACCGTTTCATTCTTGTACATCCGGGCGACCCCCACTTCGTTCCCGATCAGAAACACCTTGTACTCTTGTTGGATGTCGCCGACCGTCGTATCAAACACCAGCGTGGGATCCGCCGTTAATTGGCTGAGCGTCCGGGCCCAGGAATCCTCGATATTTTCCCCCGGTAAAATAGTCTCGTCGGTCCGTCCGGAATAACTCACAAACGTTCCGTTTCCATGCGTCACTTTTCCAGTCCCGTTGTCCAATACCAAAATGGCGTGGTTGTCGTAGGCGTAAGTCGTGATCACATGCTGTTTGTTGAATGATCCTTCCGACCCGTACGTCCGGGAATCCGTGTCCGTCTTCGTCCGGCGAGTGACGGTGAATCCTCGGCGGTCATCCAGGATCTGCTCGTACGTTTCCACCGTCGTGAAGAATGATTGCTCAATGGCGGAGCTGGTATCGATCGTGCCGCCGGCGGAATCATAATCGTACTTCTGAGTCTGCCCTGTGATATCGCCCCGCACCCGCACGGAGCGGCCCTCGTAAGGCTGAACCGTGTAAACTGATTTTTGGAAGGAATGCGAAAGAAGCCCGTCGGCGCTAAAGGAATCGCTTGCGTTTTGCGCCCACAGAACCGACCCGTTCCAATCGTATTTCGTTTCGGAATAATTCTCCTGATGAGCGTAGATGGGTTCTCCCGACGGCTGTGTGAAGAGGGGCGCCGACACGCTCAACCAAATTCCATCCGCGTCACGGACAATGCTTTGAGGAGTCTGCCTTGTATCTCCCCGGTGCAGCGAGGAGCGAACCATCCGGTTCTGCCCCTGAATCAGGGAGTAATCCTGCCACGAAATTCCCGTCGTCAGATGACCTTTGCCACCATTGATGGTTTTGTCGCCGTCCCATGAATTCCAGGTTCCATGCGCTTCGCCGCCTTTCAACCGTCCGTAATACAAGCCGGCGGCGGGATTCGCCTCGCCGCGGCTGACATACGAATTGGTCATGGTTGAATCGTGCTCGAACGTTGAACCGTCCGGGTTTTGCGTGACGCTGTACGTTCGCGTCGCCAGAGATTTCGCCTGGCCGTTTAACACGACGAAAGTTTGATTGTCCTGCGTTTGAGTGATGTCCACGAAATGATCCGCCGCCAGAACACCGGAAGTGGTCACGCCGCCTTCCGAATCAATGGACCATGACGCCGATTTCCCAACCGTCGTCGCCGCGTCGATCCGGCCGTCGCTCGTGTAGCCGTAATGCGTGTAAGACGCTTGATGACTGACGGATCCGTCCGTCGATGTGGGGTCCGTCATTGTGTTTGAGTCCGTGATCTTGGCTTGGCCGTTCACGACACCGAAGGTTTGCTTGAGGACCCCGGTGGAATACGTCCCGTTCCCGTCTTCGTTGATCAGTGTTCCGTTGGCCTCGGCGCCGGTCACCATGTTTCGGTTGTTATAGCTGTAGACGGTGACCATCGACTGCACGTTAAAGGAAGTGTCGATCCCGTAGGTTTTCGTGTCGGTTTGAGTGCTCATGACCCGCGCTTGCTGCCCCCGAAGGATGGCGTAGGTTTGATCGGTCGTCGTCACGGAGGTGTCCCACCAGACCTTGGATCCCGTCACCTCGGGATGAATTTGAGCGTCATACGCGTCTGACTCAGCCAATAGGGTTTGAACGGCCGCTTCGCGCTCCGCTTTTGTCATTGTTTTCCAGTTTGTCGGAATCTGGAGGAAAATTTCATTCGATCCGGAATGGCTGCGCGTCGTCACGCTTCCTTCCGTCTTCTCTCCCGAAACGTTTTCCAAAACCAACTTTCCGTAGCTGGTGTAGGCGTACTTCTGGGTCGACATGGAATTGGAGAATTGACCTTCCCGGCTTAAGGTCACGGAATCATTGGTGGTGCTGGCGATTTTGGAAAGCGAACCAAAGAAAACCTGATACGTCTGGTGGATGGTCCCGACGGTTGTGTCCCACCACTTGCTCGCATCAATCGCGTTTCGGTTGGTCGGATCAAAGGTGGTGTCGGTTCCATCGGCGGCGTCGCGCCCGGAATGAGCTTCCAGAATCTCGCCGTCCCCTTCGGTCTTCGTGAGGACAATCCGGAGTCCGATCGTATCGTAGGTATTGATGACATTGAGAACCTGGTGATTGTACGACGAATCCCGCCCGCGGGTTTCGCTGTTCGTTTCCGTGTTCTTCAGTTTGGCCACGTTGATGGCATAGGACCCCACGTGAAGCGTGATGATTTCATAGGTTTGGTCGATCACGCCTTGAGTCGTATCGAACCATTCGCTCTGAGCCACCTGATCCCACGTCTTGTCTGGGTTGTCATGCCCGGAATGGCTGACGGAGGTCCCCGCTCCATGAGCGGATGTCACCTGGCCCGATGTTGAGTCAAATTGATAGGTCGTGATGATGTGCTGATTGTTAAAGGAGGTGTCGAGGCTCCCCATATTGGAAATGGAGTCTGATTTGACGCGGCGGGTAAACTCGCCCACTTGGCTGTACGTTTCAATCGTATCGGTCACACCGCTTTCCACCGCGATGGAAAGATCGATTCCCAAGTCCGGATCGTAGTCATAGCGATTAATGATGTTATGGATGGTGCCCAGCGTCCTCTTGTTATTGACATACGTGTAAACGGCGGTGTTGTCTGAACGCGTATACAACTGATCCGTTCCGTAGTTTTCGGCCTTGGTATAAGAACGCACCAACATTCCAAGACTGTTGTATGTGTTTTCCGTGTGAGAAACGGAGTGGGCGTACAGCGGCCCCTGAGACGTCTTATACACATCCGATTGGGTGAGCCGCGCCTGGCCCGTGATGACCTCAAACCACTGGTGCACTTCACCGCTCGTCTGGTGCCCCGTGGGGTCGTCCGTCACCCACGTTCCATGAGACGCCTGCGCCTTTAAGCGCCCGTTATCCAGGCGATAATCCGTCCACGTCGACAAGGCTTGGCGCGTGGTGGACCCATCCACGCTGGAGGTCACGCTCTCGGACTGGCCGAAAATGCCGCGCGCCTGCCCGAACATCACTTTGAAGGTTTGCGTCGCCGATGTTTCCGTCTGGTTTCCTTCGGCATCGATCTGCCAGGAGCTGCTCTCCCCGCTCGCGCCCAACAATTTTCCGGTGGACGCATCATTGACGAAAACTGTTGTACTCCAACTGTGCGAAGGAGAACCGTCAACGCCGGAGGAATCGGAAATGGTTGTGGTTTTCTTCACCCGAGCCTGGTTGTTGATAATGTCGTATTCCATCGTGGTTCCCGTTCCGGCCAACGGATCGCCGACGGTGTAGGTGAGGTTTTGATCTTCGGTGATAAACCGGGCTTCGCCCACGGCGCTCGTCAAGTGTCCGAGAGCGTCAAACCCATATCGGGTGGTCGCCACTTGATTGGTGAAACTTCCATCCAAATTAACCGTCCGGGACTGCGCCTCGGATTTCGTCATCCGGGTCTGACCCAGAATAATCTCGTATTCCTGAATGACGCCAGAGGTGACGATGGATTGCTGGTCCGCGCTCAACTTCCCGGTGTAGGTGAGGTTCCCCCAGCCGTCATCGGCCACGGACGCGCTTTCGCTGAACGTCGTATCAACCCCGTTGTCTCTCACCAACTGGCCTTCCGCGTTATAGGCGTTATGGGCATGCGCGACGTTCGTCGTCACCGCGCCATCCCGGCTTTCAGTCCGGCTCCGTGAGACGCTGTCGATCTGACGCGCCTGACCGCGAATGATCGCGAAGGTGAGTTCCGTGGTCGCCTTGGTTTCATCCCAAACCGAGCCGTCCGCTTCATATCCGGAGTGAGAAACGGATTGGCTCCCTCCCGTGGCCTGAATCAGTTGGCCGTACCGGTTGTAAACGTATCCATTGGAACCGTTCTGTTCATTCGTGGAATCGTCCCGGCCGCGCGTCAAGGAATGCGTCTTGGTTTGATTGACCCGTCCTTGCCCATTGATAATAAGGAAGGACGAATACGACTCAGTAACGGTCGTGTCCCAAGCCACCCCGGCTGTGAATCCGCTATGGCTGACGGACGTCGAGCTGGACCATTCTTCCGCCAAACGGCCATACCGGTCATACACGTTCATCGTCAAATTGCCGGTGTAACGCACGGTGTTGCCATCCAGAACAGCACCCACATAGGTGATCGCCCCGTCCACTCCAAGCGACTCCCCCGTTGAAATCACATTGGCGATCCGGGCCTGATTACCGATCACGACATATTTTTGAATGGAACCGGTGTCCGTCGTCGTGGTTCGAAGATCCGGCTGGGTGGCATCGGCGTAATCGTAAGATTTCTGCTCGACCGTCACCCCGTCCACCGACGGGTCGTCTCCCGTGACGGAAAGGAGCTGACCCACGCCCTCTAAAAATTGGACGCCGTATTGAGGATCGCCAATCGCCCGGGCTATGCCCTCTCCATAAATATTATGAACGACGCTCGTCCCCGCTTGCTCGGAAACAAGACGCCCGGCGGCGTCCACCGTCGTGGCGGAGGTGGTCATCTGAGTGACGATACGGGCTTGGCCGCCCACGATGCCGTATTCCTGCTCGGTCGTGGAAACGGAATGAGTCGCGAAATCATTCGGACGAGCCGCATCGGAATAATCCCAGGATTCATTGGTCAACGAAATAATGGAATCTCCGTCCAACGCGTCCGCGACGCGGAAAAGCCGCCCGTTCGCGTCATAACGGTAATTCAACTCATAAGCGTTCTGGCGGTTGATCAGATGACGGCTGGGTTGATTATCAAATGTGTCCGTTTGATTGGTTTGGGACGCCACGCGGGCCTGGTTGTTCACAATCGTATAGAGTTGGGTCGTGTGAGTGACCGAATGATTCCCTTCTTTAATTCCAGGCGTGCCAAATTCGTCCAACACATATTCAGTGGAATCGGTCGTGCTGGAAATTGTTTTACTGCTGAACCGGTCTGTGACCTCCGTTAAGAGACCGCTCTTTGTATCGTAGTGATACACCAACGAAACCGGGCTCTGATGAGACACCAAATGGCCTTCCGTATCGGTTGTTTTAACTTCCGTGGTCTGCGTCCCCAGCTTCGCCTGATCCCGAACGATGACATAGCTTTGCTTAATCAAGGATTCAGTCCGGTTCCCATTGGCGTCCACGCTGGTTGACGTGGCCGTCCCGACGGCTCCCAGGAGAACCCCCCGCGGACTCATGAAATAATCCACCGTCGATTTCTGAATGGATTCAGTTCCATCGGCCGAGAGGGTCCGCGAATCCGTCACGGACGTGGACAACCGCGCCTGGTCTTCAATAACAACATAAGTTTGACGGACTCTCGATTCGGTCACCGCCACGGCTTGGGTCAGCAACGTTCCGTTGTGATATCCGTAATCGTAACTGGAGGTCAGGATCAAAACGGCGCTGTTGCCCACCGCGTCGGTCACGGACGTTAACTTGCCGTTTAAATTGTAATGATTCACCTGGACGTACGGGGCCGTGACGGAAAGAAGCCGCTCTCCGGACGCCGCGTAATTCTCATACGAGGAGGAACGCGTGGATTGCTTGACGATCCGGGCCTGGCCGGCCACCATTTCAAACGTCCGATCCACGTAGGAAAGCGTTGTGACCCCGAATCCATCGTTCGATTCCGAGGACATCCACCCGGTTGCTCCGGTTTGAACGCCATTGGCGTCGAAGCTAAAGAACGTGATATCGTAATTCCGACTCTTGGCTCCGTCGGCATTCATGGTGTCGGTGGTGCGCTCCGTCGCGATAATGCGGGATTGATTATTGATCACCACGTGATGATTGACGATGATTCCCGTGCTCCGGTCGCCGGACCCGGTTTCTCCGGCGAACGTCCCCCAACTCCAAGCGGCAGTCAAGAGACCGTTCCCGTCGTATTCAAAACTGCTTGAAACCAATTGCATCTGGTTGTCGTGACTCGTCAAACTGTCGAACTGGACCAGAGTTCCCGTCTGCGTGAGGAGCGTCGATGAGATTTGAACGGTCCCCTGGTTCCAATCAATGGAGAGGGATACCGTCACCAACCCGTCTGAGCTCGTGAAGGTATTGGTCAACGCATCGAAGGTCCCGTTGACCTGCACTTCCGTGAGCCCTCCGTTCGAGTCCGGCACGATATAGCTTAGAACCGCGCCGTTCCCGAGTTCAGAAATCCGTTGCAGGAGGAAATGAACGCCGTCTTCACCCAGGTAGCCGATGGTGGCCACAGAGCCGTCCGGCGCCCTTGAGATGGCCAGCTCGTTATAACCGGCGGCGAAACGAATATTGTCTCGTGAATAAATAGTCGGAGTCGCGTTGCCCGTGAAATCATAAACAACGCGGTTGCACACCAGGGACGGGACAATGGCCGCGTTCTGGACCATCACGTTCTTCAATTCAAATTGAATGTTTTGATTGGGGTCGTTATCAATCGTGAGCCGAAGGCCGCCGGCCCCATCCGAGGTCATTTCCTTGCGAAGCGTTTGGCCATCCGCCCCTTGATAGACGAGGAAATATTTTCCCCCTTCCAGAACGACAACATAACTCTGCCCGGACACGGTGTCATTGAAGGAAGCGCCGATGAATTCACCTTTGGAATTCCAGTTCACCGTTCCGCGAACTTGGGACGTGGCGTCCACCACGTCCACTTTCTCCGTGGCCTCGCCCGTCACGGATTCCGCCAATGTTTTGGTCTCGACCAGACGCTGACGTCCGGCGATGATTTCAAACTTTTGAACGACGGACCCTACGCTCGTGATTTCTCCATCCGGATCAGGAACGGACGGGTCCACGGATCCCGTGATGAGCTTCGTGACAAACCGCCCGCCGCCCGTGACCGACAAGAGACGGCCCCCGGCGCTGTACGTGAACGTTTGAGTGGTGTCGTCTTTCCGGAAATTCCCATCCCGGCCGTAGGTCCGGCTGATCACATGGGAGAGGGAGCGCTTCGTTTGTCCCAGGAGCAGGAGACCGGCGTCGTAGGTATCAGTCGTTTCACTCTTGGTGATGTTCCCGCCGCTGTCTTCCGACGTGGACTCCGTCACGCCCGTCACGTTGACGAGGCGGCCCGCGGAGGCGGGGTCCGTATTGTAATAATGAGTGAGGTGGGAAACGGAATGGGAACGCGAATTGTCTTTGTTGAGCGTGTCCGCCGTGGTCACCACTTCTTTGACCTTGACTTGTCCATACAGGGCCAGGAGATCCTGGTCATACATCTGTTGAACGATGGAGTTGGACACATTCCCGAAACCGTCATCCGAGTGACCGACGCCTTCGGCCGTGACGTGGGTGAGCTTGCCTGCCTCGTTGTAGGTGTTTCGCACCGTCATTTCCTGAACGCTTTGAGACTTGTCTTGATCGTGTTGAGGCGACGTGAAGCTCCCGTTAAACGCGAGGATGTCCATTGGGTCCGACAGAGTCGCCGTGAACGATTGGTTGATCGAGGTGTCGAGAAGAGCGCGGCCGGCCCGGATGACATACTCTTGTTTAATCGTTCCGCCCGTGAAGTTTCCGGTCCCGTCCATTTTCCGGTCCCCGTTCAAATCAAAATCAGATCCGTCGCTGCTGAGTGAGCGTCCGCTCCCGGATGACGCCGTGAGGCGGCCTTTGGAGTCGTAGGTGCTCGTGACGGTCACATCCTGCCAGCTCCATGTTTTATCGCGGTTCACGCGGCCTTTATCCACGAAATTCTCGATCGTGATGGTGCTATCGAGGTCGTCGCCGATCTGGGTTACCGTGAAACTCTGCGTGCGCGACGAGGTGAGACGCGCCTGGCCGGTCTTTAAAATATGTTGGGAATCGTAAGCTTGCGTGATCACCCCTTTCGTCAGATTGCCGGACCCGTCGTTCGATAGGGACGTCCCGGCGCCCTCCGTCGCCAAAAGCCGCCCAGAATCCGAATACGTATTGGTCACTTCCATGTGCTGGCGGTTCCAGGTCCCATCCCGGTTGGCGGTGGGCGCGTCGAAATTCCCGGACACCGTATTGGCCTGGCTGTCGAAGCGGGCCGTGAACGAATCCGTGATGGATTGAGTCAACCGAAGATCCCCGCCTTTAACGATAAAGACTTGCCGGAGGATCGAAGCGGAATAATTATCAGACCCGTCGTTCGTAAGCGCCGTTCCATTTCCAACCGCCCCGAGAAGAACCCCATTCGGGTCATATTGGTTGGTCACAACGATCGATTGACGATTCCAACTATCATCCATTGACCGGCCCGGACTCAGATAACTGCCTTCCCCTTGAGCGTTGACGGAATAAGATGACGTCTCGCTTAACTGCAATTTAATAAGCCCCAAGCGGTTCAACAAATTGATGTCGTACGTTTGAATCGAATCAGACTTCGTGAGCCGGCCGGCGCCGTCATCGGAGAGAGTGTGGCTCTCGCCGGTGACGTTGGTGAGGATTCCCCTTAACGCCGCCGGATCGTCATTGTCATAATGGTTCACGACGAGGGACGTCGATTGACTGGTTGAGCCGTCGATATTACGGGTCGACGTTGTGGTGGTGGTTCGGAGAATTTTGGCCTGGCCCGTCACTTTAAGAAGAGCGAGGTCGTATTCCTGAATCGATGTCCCTTCCGTTATGGAGCCAAAACCGTCTTCGCTGTGAGAGGACCCGCTCCCCGTGACGGTAGAGAGCTTCCCCTTCTCGTCATAGGTGTTATCAACCACGTTCGCCTGCCGGCTCCACGTGCCGTCGGGGTTGGCGAGCGGGTCATCAAAGCTTCCATCCCCCGCGCCGTTCGACGTGAAGCTTTGGGTGACGGTTTTTGAAACGCGGGCCTGGCCGAACTCCCGAATATAATCAGAACTGAAATACTGGCGGCCCAGGCTCGCGGTGAACCGCCCGTTTCCATCAAAGGAAATTCCCTTGACGAATCCGCTCGCCTCAAGAAGCCGCCCGGACCCGTCGTACACATAGTCGACCGACGTCGTGGACGAGTTCCAGGATCCATCTGAAGCCGGCACCGGAGCGGTCGAAGCGCCATTCCCCGCCGCGTCGCTCGTGAAGGACTCCGTGACGGCCTGACGAATCTTCGCCGTCCCATGATAAATCTCGAACACTTGCTTAACATAAAAAGTTTGATAATTGCCGGAACCGTCGGCGCGCAGCCCGTCGTTCGATAATCCGTTCCCGGATCCCGTGGCTCCAATGAGAACGCCGGCCTCGTTGTATTGGTTCGTCAGCGTGAACTCTTGGCGACTCCACGAACGATCTTTGTTTTGAAGCGGCTCATCGAACGAACCGCCCCAGGTTGAATCGCTCGCGTATGTTTTGCTGACGGATCGAACCAAACGGCCTTGCCCATGGAGGATGACATACGCTTGTTCCACATCAGTTGCCGTGTACGCGCCGAGGCCGTCGTTCGACAGCGAATTGGAATGGCCGCTCATCGCCCGGAGTTTTCCTCCTTCGGTGTATTCGTTTTTGACGACGGAGGATTGGAATGAAAAGCTTCCATCACGATTGGTTACGGACGGCGCGCCTATGCCAGACTGTTTCCAGACCTCATAAGACACCCCTTCTCCTTGTTGATTGCTGGTGTACGACTCCGTCTTGGATTCTGAAAGCCGGGCCTGGCCTCTCACGACCGCGTAAGTTTGAGTGAGTTCGCCCTTCGTGTAATTATTGAACCCATCGTTGGACAAGCTCCAGCCGGAACCAGTGGCGGAGATGAGCCGGGTCGAATCCAAATCGTTCACGTAATCGACGGCCATGTGCTGCTTGGTCTTGGACCCGTCGACATTGATGGTGTCGGAATCGGTCACATTTGACAGGACTTTCACCTGGCCGGTCAGGTCGATGACGTGCTGATCGTAGAGAATCGTGGAAGTTCCCGTCGTCTTGTTGCCGTTCCCGTCGTCGGATGCGGACCGGCCATGACCGCTGGCGCTAGTCAGCACACCGCTCCCGTCATAGACGTTATCCACCCAATTCTCCTGAACGCTGAAACTGCCGTCAGGATTGGCGAGCGGGCTGTCGAAGGACCCGTCACGGTTCGCGTTGGAGGTGTACGTTTTCGTGTAGGTCGATAAAATTTTCGTGAGTCCATGCTGCTTTAAAAACGCGTTGTCGTAAGTCTGAATGGACTGGCTGGCGTTGTAATTAAACCCGTCAAAGGAGAGACCGCTTCCCATGCCGCTCACGCTCTGCAAATGGCCGAGAGCGTCGTAGCGGTTTGTCACCTTGTTTTCAGAAACCGTCCACGTCCCGTCGGCGCTCTCAATGGGAGAGGCCGCGCTTCCCGCTCCAAACGAATCGCTTGAATACGACGTGGAGGCGGATTCCGTCTGCTTGGCCTGGCCCATGATAATCACGTAACTCTGGGTGTTCGCCGAAGCCGTGAAATTTCCGTTGCCGTCGTTCGAGAGCGACGTTCCCGAACCGGACGCGGAGACCATCTCGCCCAACGTGTTGTATCCGTAGGTCGTCGACGTCTTTTGTTTGACCCACGATAAGTCGCGATTGGAGAGCGGCGCCTCATAGGATCCCGCCTCCGCGCTATTCGACGTCCACGACGTTTGATTCGATTTCACCACGACCGCCTGGCCGTTGAGTATGGAATAGTCCTGCTGCGTTTCTCCGGCGGTGTATCCTTCTTTCCCGTCGAACGATAACGAATGCCCGTTCCCGCTGGCCGCCACCAACGTGCCGTCCTCGGTGTAGTCATAATGAACCGCGCTGGTTTGATTATTTGACGTCTGGTCGATATACGTCGTTTGGGACGTGGATTCATTCTCGGCCAGCTTGGCCTGGCCGGCCTTGATCACAAACGTTTGATGCAGGGTTCCGATCGTGATATTCCCGAATCCGTCGTTGGAGGTGGTGTTCCCAACGCTGGTACCTTCGGCTGACAACAGAATACCCGTGGCTTTGTCATACGTATTGGTGACCGCCACCACTTGGTGTGACGAGGAACCGTCCAAATTCGTTGTCGTTGAATCCGTTGTGTTGGCGGCGATTTTGGCTTGGCCCGTTTGGGCGATGACATCCGCGTCATACGTTTGCGTCGTCGTGCCGATCGTCTTGTTCCCGTACTGATCCTGGGAGACAACGGTTCCGTGGCCGGAAGCCTGGAGCAGTTTCCCGCTCGAGCGGTCATTGGTGTAATCAACCCACGATTCCGAATGACTGTTTGATTTATTCAGATTGTCCGTATCGCTCACGGTGTGCGTGCTGAGCAGGCGCGACTGATTCCTAAGAATCTCATACGTTTGAACCGTGTCGCCCCGAGTGATGTTTCCGTAACCGTCGTTGGAGGTAAATTTGGAGGACCCGGCCGTCCCGTCCAGAAGGCCCGTTGAGGTCTGATAGCGGTTCACGATCGTTTGAACCTGGTGGTTGGTCGAACGATCCCGGTTGGACGTCGTGGAATCTGTGGTCGTGCTCATGAGACGGGCCTGGCCGAGGAGAATGGAATAGGTTTGAACGATGGTTGAGGTGGTCAGGTTTCCAGCCCCGTCATTGGACGACCCTTGGCCCGTGCCCGCCGCCGCCGTTAAAACGCCCTTTGCGCTATACGTGTATCGAACCACGACTTTTTGGTTCGATGTGGAGCGGTCTTTGTTCGTTGTGCTGGTCGTTGTTTCAGACGCCTCCAATTTGGCCTGGCCATTGATGATGCCAAACGATTGCTTCATGGTTCCGGAAGACGTGTTACCGAACGGATCCACGGACGAAAACGTGCCCTCGCCGAAGGTTGTCAGAAGATGACCCATGTCATTGTAGGTATTGAGGGTCGTCACATGTTGCGTGTTCGACGTATCATCCAGGTTGGTCCCAAACCCGATGGTCTGCCCCACTTCCAACGCGCTCGGGTCATTTCCTGAATAATCCTTCGAAAGGCTGTAGGTGTCGGTCACCGTTTTAGAAATTCGCGCCTGGCCGTTCTTAAGAATATAGGTTTGATCGCTGATCGTGGCGGAGCGATTTCCAAACCCGTCGTTTGAAATGGATTTGCTCCAGCCTTGGGCCGGCGTTCCCTCCACGAGAAATCCGTTCGCGTCGTAGGTGTACTCAACCCACGCCACGGTGTCGACGGTGCTCCTGTCCAAATTAGCCGTATGAGACGTCGTGCTTGAATCCTTAACGCGAACGAGGCCATGGAGATGAATTAAATCGGCGTCGTAGGTTTGGTCGGTTTGGCTCGTCGTCGTATTGCCAACCCCGTCATCGGACACGGAAACAACGGTTCCGGTCACGCTGGTTAATAAACCCGGAGCCGATAAATCCTCATAATGGTTTGTGACCACCGTGATTTGCGTGTTCGTGGAGCCGTCTTGGTTTTTCGTCGCCGATTCGGTTGTTGAGGTCAGGACTTTTGATTGCCCGTATTGCGTCAACAGGGTTTCGTCATACGCCTGGCGCGTATTGCCTCGCGTCAGGTTTCCATAACCATCATCGTTCACGAACGACCCTTCTCCCCACATCTGCTGATACCGGCCCAGAGAATCGTACTTCGTAGTAACGGTCGACGATTGCTCTCCGGATGATCCGTCGGCGTTCCGGCTCTCGGTGATTGAATTGGATTCCACCATGCGGGCCTGGCCTCGAATCATGATGAGTTTCTGCTGAATGGTGCCGAAGGTGATGTTGTTGAATTTATCAACCGTGGTCGAAAATCCGTCGCCGCGAGCGCCCAAAAGCTGGCCGGAGTCATCGAAGTTGTAAAGCGTCGTCACCTCTTGATGGGAAACAACCTGGTCCACCGAAACGGAATCCGTCATGGAATTTTGACTCAAGAGTTTGGCTTGGCCGAAGAGAACCGTGTATAGCTGGGTGAGACGCGTGTCGGTTCGATTCCCCCAGCTGTCGAGGGAAACACCGATGCCGCTGCCTTCGCTCCTCACCAAACGCCCCAGCGCGTTGTAGCCGTTCAAAATGGTACTTTCCTGATGGCTGGTACTCTTGTCGCGATTGGTGGAATCGCTGACAGACTGATTGACCGTCAGGCGGTGAGCGCCGTTAATCACCTCATATTCCTGCCGCATCACGGAGGTGGTGATATTGCCATACCCGTCATCGGATCGAGTGCTGCCGGATCCAGATGTCGTGGCCCATAAACCAGATCCGCCGTCTTTGACGGCCAGCGCATGATCGTTGTAGGCGTATTGGACAGTGATGTCCTGATGACTGGTGGAACCGTCTGAATTCCGGACGGGCGAACCGCTGACCGAGATCACTCCATCACGGTCCGACGTATCCGACGTGGTCCTGGCTGTCGCCACCCGGAGAAGACCTGTACGCGACAAAATGCCCTTATCATAAACTTGAGTCGTCACGCTCTTCGAGAAATTGCCGAACCCATCATTCGAAATGCTGATCGATTGCCCGGTGGCATCATCCAGACGACCCGATTCAAGATACGCGTTCGTCTGGAACGACGTGATCAAGGAAGAAGATCCATCCCGGTTATACGCCGTGCCGGTCGTTTGGGTCGTGAGCAGTTTGGCCATTCCCAGCCGGAGGGTCAGACCCCGATCGTAAATCTGTTCAATGGTTGAAACTGTTATATTTCCGTAGCCGTCATCGCTCTCCGAAACGCCGGTGCCGGTGACGCCCAAAAATTTTCCGCCGGCCGAAGAGACGTCTTGAATCTTTCCAATGGCGTCATAACGCGTGTCCACAAACGTCATCTGTCGTGAGGAAGACCCGTCCCCGTTAGAAGTAAAGCTTTCCGTCACGCTTTGCTTCACCTTCGCTTGGCCGGTCGAACGGAGCAATTCCGTATCGTAGAATTGAGTCAGGACGCCGTTCGTCACATTTTTCGAGGCATCCACCGACGCAAACGTCCCGGAGCCCCTCGTTGCCATGAGAACCCCGTTTTCGTTGTACGCGTTTTTCACGGAGATCGTTTGGTCGTTCGTCGAGCCGTCCCAAAACCCGCGAAGGGAAACGCCCGCTTCCGCGTGGGTCACATACGACGTCGTGACGCTCTCAACCACTTTGGACTGATTGGCGATGATGGAAAAGATCTGCTGAACTCGCCCCACCGTGATATTGCCGAACCCGTCATCGCTCCTATTTTGGCCGGATCCGAGCGTTGCCAAGAGCCGGCCTTTGGAATCGTACTCGTTCGCAACCGTCATGGACTGAGAAGACCACGTGAGGTCTCCATTCCGGTGAGCCGCCGTCGTCTTATCGCTTACGTCCTGGAATCGTTGATTCGTCAGGATGGCGTCATACGTGCCCAGACCCGTCGGATTAAAAGCCGCGTCGTTATAATCGGAGGCGCTCGCCGTCGTTGTTTCGTTACGGCTTTCTTTAATTTTGACTTGCCCCGTTCGGCGCAGGAGATCCGCGTCATAGATTTGCGTGACGATGCCAACCGTGTATCCGCCGACTCCGTCAAAGGACTTCACAATCCCGTCGCCGCTCGTTTCTGTCAGCTCCGCTGAGAAGTTATCGTGTTTATTCTGCACAACAAGGAATTGAGTGCTGGTCGAGCCGTCTTTGTTGGTGGTGGTGGAATGGGTCATTTGTCTTTTCACGCGCGCCTGGCCCGTGTCCCGCAACAAATCTCCGTTGTCATATTCCTGAAGGATATCGCTCGTCGTGATATTTCCAAAACCATCGTCCGTCCGGCTGGATCCGCTCCCGGCCACCGCCGACAACTTGGTCGTGCGGGCATCGTAGGTGTTGACGACGGTATTGGTGGAGTCGGTCCGGGACC
Source organism: Elusimicrobiota bacterium (assembly GCA_003140895.1). GTDB lineage: Bacteria > Elusimicrobiota > Elusimicrobia > F11 > F11 > PLLH01. The sequence goes on along the minus strand of PLLH01000068.1, from coordinate 57,697 downwards.
CATCCCGGTTTGTGGCCGCGCTCAATGTCACCGACATATCGATCTTCGCCATTTGGTAGCGCTCAATAAACCCTTGGTTGTAGGTCTGCGCGATACTCCCCACGGTGATATTGCCGTCGCCATCGTTTGAATTGAACGTGCCGCTCCCGCGAATGATCAAAATGCGCCCTGTCTTGGCGTCCAGCGTGTAGGCCGTGATCATTTCCTGGTGGGAGAGGGAACCGTCCACGTTGGCGACGTCCGTGACCGTTCGGTTTTCCTTCAGACGCGCCTGATTGGNNAATCGTACTCCTGATAAATCTTCCCGATCGTTTTGTTCCCGTATTTGTCTATTTGAACGGATTGCCCGATCCCTTGCGCTTTAAGAACCCGGGAGCTCTCGCTGTTCAAATACATGACGGACAACTCCTGATGGTTGGTTGTCCCGTCGCGTCCGCCCAAGAGCGCCGTCCCCGCGTCCAGGCCCGCCAGCGAGGTCACGGAAAACGCGTTCCCGCCAGCGTCCACTTTATTTTTCCCGCTGCGCTCCGCCAAAATGGCGTTTTGCTGCTGCCACCCGGCGGCGTTGTCATAATGGTAGGTATCCGAGATGGAAATGTTTTGTTTCAATTTGGCCACGCCAATTCCCACTTGAATCACTTCATAAACCTGGCTGATAATCGTCCTCACCTCGTCCCACGGAGTTCCATCGGCGCTGAACCCCGAATGGCTGATGGAGAACCCGGCGCCAACCGTCTTTTTCCCTTCGTCATTTTCAAGAACCATCCGCCCGTCCTTATCATAAGCGTAGAAGGTGTTGGTTTCGGTGTGACTGTCGCCGCCGTCAATCGCCTTGCTGGTCGACCGGGTGAAAGACTCTGTCCGGCGGGCGCGGAAGAGCTTATCGCCATTCAAGCTTGTGTAAGGAAGAGTGGTATAGGTTTCAACGGTGTCGAAGTCCGTCGAATCAAGAACCGCGTTGTCGGTCCCAAGACGAACGGTGGACCCGTAGATATGCCCTGCCTCGCGGTATCCTTTTTTATACGTCCCGCCGGGATCATCGGAATCATGAACCGTGTAGTCGGCGGTCTGAGTCTGTTTCGTGATCTCACCGGCCACATTGATGCGGCGAGAAATGGAGAAGGAACTCGTCAACGACCCAAACGTTGGTTCGTACATATTCTTGCTGTAGGAATCGGTGTGCGCCGTTGTCGGAATCGATCCGACGAAGTCGGTCCCGTTGAAGGTGACGCCGTCAGCGAGACTCCAGGACTCATCCACTTTGGCCTGCCCTGTTTTCGCGATCTGATCCACATTAAACGTCTGCTGAATGGATCCGCTGACGGTGGCCCCATTGGGATCAGTCGTGGTCCACCGGTTGACGGCCCCCGATGAGGCCGGCGTATAAGCGTTGGTGAGATGTCCATTGTTGGAGTCGTTCTCATATCGAATAACCAAGGTCTGTTCCGTCACGGCATCGTCCACGTAAGACACGTGAGTCGCGGTTCTTGATTCAAGAACCCGCGCTTGGTTCAAGATGATTTCATAGGTCTGCGTGATCGAACCCGACGTCACATTTCCTTCTGAATCGACGCCGTCCAACGATCCATCGCCCTCGCCGACGGTCGCGCTAATTAAGAATCCCTTGGAATTGTAGTCGTAGCGGACCCGGACGGACTGATGGTTCGTGCCGCCGTCGGAGCCGGCCGAATCGGTGACCGTTGTGTTCGTTGAGAGTTTGGCCTGGCCGTTCACCACGCGGAATGTTTGTTTGATGGTCCCGTCCGACGCGTCGCCCGACTCATTAATATTGACGGAGAACCCTTCTGAAATCGCGCCCTTCAAGAATCCATTGTCGGCGTACACGTTTTCCGTCGTCATCTTTTGCTGAGCGTAAGAGAGATCAATGTTCTCCGTGACGGTGGACGTTACCGATTTGGCGACCCGCGCCTGATTGGCGACAACGACATAGGCCTGATCGACGGTCCCCTTGGACACATTCCCGTAGGAGTCCCGGGAACTCGTTGTGCCGGTTCCCTGTGCCCCCGTCACGCGGCTTGTCTGGGCATCGTAGGAATACTCCACATGCATGACTTGGTCGGACGTAGACCCTTCCGGGTTCCCGGCCGCATCCAACTGCGTGGTGTGAGAGGTGGAATCGCTCCACAAAACGCGGGACTCTCCCATCACGATAATCATTTTCTGAGTTGACCGTGTTGTCGTGCGAGACGTCTCGAGAATCCCCTGGCTGGGGTCGGTTGCCGACGTGAGTCCCACCTCATTGGTCTTGGAATTGTTTGTGGCCACGGCGCCGGTCATCTGGCCGAGGTTGTTGTAGAGATACGTGGTGACGCTCGGATCGGACTCCTCAATCACCGACTCCGATCCATCGATATTCGCTGTCCGGCTCCATGACAGGCTCTTCACCAGGCGGGCCTCCCCGCGAATCAGGGAATAAGACTGCCTCAGTTCACCCGTCGTGGTGCTCACCTCTCCCGTGCTTTGATTTCTCGAATCCAACAGGGCCCAATCATGATTGGTGAAACTTCCCGTGCCCTCGGCGCTCAGCGCGCGGCCGGTGTTCTGATCGTTCACGTAAATCACCTGAATCTCCTGAACGCTGGTGGACCCATCTCCGTCCAACCGGTTGGCGCTTTGTGAAATCGAATCGGTTTTGACGAGCCGGGCCTGATTATTGATGATCTCGTAGTAAGAATCGGAATCATTGGCAGTTTCGCTGATAAGCTGGCCGTTTTCTGAATACGTGCGCGTCTCGCTTTGCCCGCCCCGGGAACGGCTCCCGACGTACGACGCCCAATTGGAACGCGTGAAGTGCGCCTTGTCTCCCACGGCGGAGATGAGCCGCCCCACGTCGTCATAAAAATATTCCGTATACCGGCTGTCCGTTGTGAGGGTTCCGTCCGCGCGGGCGGCGCTGGTCGTGTTCGAAAGGGAGCGGGTCAGTTTGACTTCTCCCAGGCGGACATCCTCGTAGAAATTTTGCGTCGTTCCCGTGGAATCGACGAACCCGCTTCCCGTACTAGTTCCGTCGGCGTCGGTCGTGATCACTCTCTCGTGGTTCATAAAGTCGCCGGTTTCCATCGCGCTTTGAACCAGGCCGGTCTGGGAATCGATCGTGTAATTGATGACGCTGTGGCTTAAAGACGTGCTGCCTTCCACTTTAAGAGTGGTTGATTCATTGACGACCTGTTTAAGACGGGCGCGGTCGCCCACCGACGCGTACGTTTGCCGGGACCGGCTGGTCGTGATGTTGTCGTACCCGTCGTTGGAAATGGATTCATCAAACCCGACGGCGTTCAAGAGGCGCCCTTGCTCGTCATAATGATTGACCATCGAAGAACGCCCCAGGCGCGTCGGCTGGACCGGATCCGTCGGATAAGTAGTCTTGGTGTCGTTAAACGTAAAGAGGACCTTCATGTCGCCGCCGACGGAGCCCAATATTTGACGAGTCTGGGTGAGGGTGTCTGTTTTCGCCGCCGGATCGATGGTGCGGGAAGACCCCAACTCATAAGCGGAAGTGAGAGAACCGTCCCGCCGGTTGTAATTATTGAGGCGAAGCGATTGCCCTTCGGTGACCGTGGAATCTTTGCCCACCGTTTTCGAAGACGACAGCGTCATGAGGGTTTTGGCCTGAGAACCGACCATCGTCAGGTAATCATCACTCACCGTTTGGGTCTGGCCCTCAGAGACCAAATCAACGCTAGAAGTGACGGAATGGCTTTGCCCCCCACTTAGATTCCCATTGGAATAATAAGAGTAGGTCAACGTGCTCTCCGTCATCGACTTGGACTGGCAATAATCGGGATGGTCCCCGCACAGGGAATTCATTTGATAGTTGATATCGGCTTTGGTTTTAACGCTCTGTTCCTGGCCGAGGAAAACGCCGTTCAACGAGGAGGTTCGACTGGTTTGGGACGCGATCTTGTTGTACTTGTTGTAGGAAATCTGCGTGACGTCGGTGTATTGCCCCAAAAGTCCCGCCGCGTAATCCCGCGTAAATTCTTTATATCCGCTCAAGGATCCGTTCTCGTCGTATCCCATATCATAACGATAGGATTCTTTGGGCGTTGAAAGATTGGATTTTTCGTAGGCGGCGGCCACGAGTCCTGAGGCCAGAGCGTCCCACAACGAGACCCCCTGACTTTTCAACGTGTCGACGAGCCGTTCCGGGTCGACCGCGACTCCGTTGAAATAATACATGAGCGTCCATCCTTCGGATTGAGTGAGGCTGTGATACGCCAGTTGCCGTCCGAGGCTGTCAAATTGGATGCCGTCCACAACGGTCCGGGTCAACACGTCCCCCGGGGAAACGGTTTCCTCGGTGTAGGCGATTTGCCGATCCAGGTTGTCATAAGAAATATTTTTCCGGCTGGAGGACGTCACTTCGCTCACGCGGTGCGGGCCGTCCACTTCGGTCATGAGACCGCTTAAGACCGCGTTCGGATCATTCGCTAAAATTTGTTCAACGACTGACGGATCCACTTCCTCGCCGTTCAAATAATAAGAAGCCGCCGTGGTTTCCCCTTCAACAATGCTCACGGTCTTGGTTTCCAACGCGCGGCCCTTCGCGTCGTATGACAACGTCTGGGAAATCGCGGTCGTCCGCAGGCCGTTCTCGGTTGAATCCTCCATCGCCGACGTTTGAATCCCCGAGGCGTCGTAGGTGATGTTGTGCCGCGAGATCAGGGTCTTCTTCTCGATGGCCTCCGTACCGACTTTCCCGATCGTTTCGCTCTGAATGTTCAAACTCGTCTGCCGACCCTGATCGTATTTGATGCCCTGGGTCAAAGTTTTTATCTGAAGGTCCGATCCGCTTGTCTTGGTAATTTCCTTATAACCGCTGGCAAGCCCGGACAAATTCCCCGATTGGTAATACCGCGCGCCGGAACGGACCGTGGACTGAGCCGTTTCAAGCGTGGTCGCGCCAGAATCCACCGTTCCTGTTTGAAGGCCCGCTTGAAGCTGAAGCCTTAAGAAGCCCGATTGACTCCCGGCCAAGTCATAATTAATACCCCGCATGGATGTGACCGTGATCAACTGATCGGCAACGGCGCGGCCGGACAATATGTCGTTCTGCTGATCGATCGTCAGCGCGTCCCAACGATACGATGTCCCACCGATCACGATGGCGGTTCCTTCAAACTGAATCTGATCGTATCCGAGTTGCCGGTCAAACCGGTCGTACTGAATTCCCCGGAGAAGCACCGTCGAATCCTTGTGGATTCCGCCCGTTTTCACGGTGCCGTTGACATCCACGGAATCCTCACGCGCCACTCTCTCTTGATCGGTCAGGCGTCCCAGCGCGTCATAAACAGACTGAACGTCCTGCGCCGTCAACACGTCGGAGGTGCTGACGGTCGATCGTTCGTGATAACTTTTGATACGGGCATGCAGATCGTAAACAATGCCGGTTTTGTCGGAATGAGTCAGTTCCCCCGTCGCCCCCGTCGTGTCTTCGCCCGTGCTTAACGCTTGGCCGCGCGCGTTGACCGTGAGAGCTTCCCACACGCGACTCGTTTTCAGATTGTTCTCATTGATGTTTTCTTGAGTGCGTTGCGCCAATCCCAGTGAATTATAGGCGGTTCCCAAGCGTTCCGTCGTCACGGAGGAGTTCAACAGACTCCGAACGATCATGTTCCGGAGTTTCACGTCCTTTCCATTAATGACGGCTTTCCCAATGGCCACAAGACTCACCCGCGCGAGCGTTGGCAAATCGCTCCAATCCACCACCTGCCCGTTGTCCAAAACAAAACTATACGCGCTCAAATATTCCGCCTTCTGCAACTCCGTGAAGGCGTCCCATTCCGCCGGGATGACCAGCGCTTCCTGGCTCGCTCCCGCTTTCTGCACCGTCTGGGTAAATTGAATCAACGAGCCTTTGGCGTTGTACACCCCGCCGGACCAGCGAGTGGTTTCGGTGGCTTGATACGTATCCAACAACGACGCGCTTGTCACGACCTGTTCATAGGCGGCCGTGAGCCCGTTTTGGGAGTAGCCCCAGTCGCCGCTGGAACTACCCGCCCGCCAAGTGGTGCTGACCGCCAATTCGCGCAGGACGGAACCGTCCTGCAGAGTGGTGGTGATTCCTTTTTCCTCCCATGACGCCAATTGACCCAAGGAGTTGTTCGCGATGTTTTTTCGGTCGGCTTCGGTGAGGGTTTCCGCGTTGTCACTCCAAATCTGGTGAGTCAAATCATGATAAGACGACTCTGTTCCGGCCGCGCTATACGTAATAAAAGATCTCTCGGTGTGAGTGGCGTCTCTTAAAACACCGTCTTCAAATTCACGATCGTCTTTCACGAATCCCGTCAGCTGTCCTTCTGAGTTATATCCGGTCCCATCCCAGATGACTTCATGCGTCAATGACGTATTCGATCCGTCATAGACGGGATCCTGAATGCTCTCTTCATAATGGATCAAATGGCTCAGATTATCGTAGATGACATTCGTCCGAACCGCGGTCGTTTGGTTTCCATACGCGTCGGTAGAGACCAACGTATATCCCAACTGGCGGTTATAGATGTCATAGGCGATGGAAGAACGTTTTTCGCTCGTCGTTGAGTTAAGACCGGATCCCGTTTGGATATTGGTGAGGGATGAATCCGTCAACTGGCCCAGCAGATTGTATTTGAGCTCCCGATACTCCTGACGGGTGATGACATCCAGACGGCCTTGACCCGACCGGTCAATTCGGCGCGTCGACAAATTGTATCCGGTTTGTTGGCCCAAGCCGTTATAGCCGTTCTCTTCTATCGTCCAGGAAATTTGTTCTGCTAAATCAGGCGTGGACGCGTCCAACCGGATCTCGTTATACGAAGCGATCTGCCCGGCCTCCGTGTATCCGATATTGGAACGGTCTGTTTGAAGGGTCTGGTTTAAGGTCGGCCCCTTTGTCGTCTCAACTTGATGAAACCCGGCCAACTGACCCAGGTTATTGTAGCCGCTTCGCGCTCCTCCCTGCGCCGTCCACATGACAGTGGTAACAACGCCTGGCTTATCCGTCGACTGCTGGGTCTCTGTGTAAGAGGCCTGATCTCCCCATTTGGTGACGTGGATGTCGGTTCGATGAGTGGTTGTGACGATGTCCGTCCCTTGTTGTTCGGCCCGATCCAATGTTTCATTCACACGCCCCGTCGCGCCATACGCTTGCGTGTGCAGACGAAAGGTCACAGCTCCATAAATATCCGTGTCACGGCTTTCATCTTCCGCCAAACGCCCGAAGGCGTCGTAGGCCAAGCGCGAATGTTGAACAGTTGAAGTCGTATCCAGACTTCCGTCGGACGCAGTTCGATGAGTGACTTCCGCGTAGCCTGCCAGAAGCCCGTAATTATAGGAGGCGCCCGTGCGAGTGACTGTTTCTGTGATCAGAGGTGTTGCGCTATCGTTGATGGTTTCGACGTAATTCGTTTCCTGCCCCTGCGTGTTGTATTCCACGCCACTGCGGACCACGTCGCGCGTGTGATGGAGTCCCGCTCCTGTCTCTGTGGTTAAAATGTGGCTCCCGGTCACCATGCCGCTCGCCGCGTCATAGGTCGTGTCCAATGTTTCGGTGACCTTTGTGACCTCGTCGGCCTCCTGCGTTGTTCCGTCAAAGGACACGTCCTTGTATTTTTTCAGGCGGCCCAAATCGTACTCAACCCCGCTCCGAATCGTCGTGGTGACGTGATCCAGGTCGCCGCCTTTCTCAGAAACCACATCGGTGTATCCGGTTTGTTGCCCGGCCAGGTTATAGGAGGCGCCGGACCGGGTTGTTTGAGTGACCAAGCTCGGCGAATCGGACGACATCACCTCTTGGATGAATCCACTCACGCGGCCGGAATCAGTATATTGGTAGTTATGGGTTGTCGTTTGCTGCTGGCGCGAATACCCTTCCCCCTGAGTTTCATTGGTTTCCGTCATCGAGAAAAGGCGCCCTTCGGTATCATAAGACGAAAGCTGTGTGACAACGGAACTGGTGCGTGTCTTTTGGTTATCCGTCTTTTCAATTCTCTTACCCAGCTGACCCAGCGCGTTATAGGTCATTAACGTTTGGCGAGTGGTTTCAATGTCCAGGGCGCCGTCGCTTCCAACGGACGGCCCGGTTTTATGGATCGCCTCATCGGTCTGAATGGCTCGCCCGGTTCGATCAAAGAGGGCGGCGTATTGCGTTATCGTCAAAACACCCGTCGCCTCGGAACTGATCGATTCCGTCAATCGCGATAGAACCTGGTCATTGAAGCCCCAATCCGTCCAATCCACCGTTTGCGTGTTGGTTGTCGTGACGCCGTCCGGCGTCGTGATGGTTTCCTCGAATTTTTTAACGACGCCCGTTCCATCCGACGGTTCCAGGATCCGGCGTTTGGTGGTGGTTAATTCATAAACGCCCGCTCCTTCTCTTAACGTGGTTTGGTCCAAAATGGTTTGATGATTCTTGGCATCGTAGGCGATGGCGTTAATCTGATTGGTCGTCGTCACACCCGGCGCGTCCGACCCATTGACGACCTCGGTATATCGCGTCAACCGGTTTCGATCGTCATACGCCATGTTGGTCGTATGGATGGTGCGGGAGCTATCCAGTTGATTGCCGTTTTCGTCCCGGCCTGCGCTCCGCTGCGTTTGAAGAGACGCGTTCAAGCGCCCGAGAGCCGTGTAGCTCTCTCCTTGCCAAACGGTCGTCTCCGTGAGATTGGGAGAGGCGCTCGATTCAACGCTTTCGGTGTAGCGGGCGATATCCCCCATGGCGTTATAAACCACGTTGGTTCGATTGGCGACGGTGGTGGTGTCCGTTCCGGACGTCAGGGTTCGAGTCCGGGTCTCAACGCTCGAAATCCGATCAAAGGCGTCATAGACCATCTTTCCTCGTTCCGTTTCCATGGTATAGGACCGATTGTAAGCAGGATCGCTGGTCACATAATCAATCTGCGCCTCTTCAAGGGAATGAATCAGACGCCCTTGGGTGTCATACAACAAATGAGAAAACACGCTGCTCGTCACCTTCTCCGGATCGGTTGAATCCGTCACGCGCTGTTTATAGCTGTTCACGCGGCCGCTCCCGTCATAGACGGTGTCGGTTTGCTGGGTGACCACCTGCGTCGTGATCGTTTCCGAATCGTCTTGCCCCGCCTCCGTTCGTTTGGTTCCGCCCGTCGTGGCCTTCGTTTCCACATAACCGCTGGTGGTAATATTTTCCCGGACCAGCATGGTGAGCACATCCCGCAAAATCGTTTTATCCTTGTCGTTGTTGTCCTGGGCCCAATCCATGATCTCATCCCGATACGAGCCGACCTGCCCATTGTCTCCATACTGCGTGTCGAGCCGCTTGGTCTCAACGATGTGCGTCACATCGACATCCGCGCCGTCCAACACGCCCGTCGTTTGGGTGACTTCCGTCGAGCTGGCTCGTCCGCCGCGCGCGTCAAACGTGACCCCCGTGGTTAAATGGGTGACAACAAGCCCCTCCGCCTCGGTCGTTTCCTGATACCCGATCAAACGGCCTCGGGAGTCGTAGCCTTTCTCCCCGGAACGGGCCACAGCCTCTTGGTCCACTCCGCTTTCCAGCGCCGACCACGCGAAAGCGATGAGGCCTCCCTCCTGATCCATGCGCGTTTCTTTGTAGGCGAGTTGCTGCCGCTTTTTGTTGTAGGTGATGCCGAACCGGTCAACGCGAAGGACCAGCCCATCGCTTCCTTCCACGCGCTCCGTGTAAGACGTCGTATCACCGAGGGTGTTGTAGGCGGTGCTCAAGCGGGTCACTTTGGTTTGAGATCCGTCCGCCATTTTTTCCGTCCGCGCGTAAGCGATTTGGCGTCCACGAGAATCGTAAACGCCGTTCCGAAACTCGATCAAGGTGGGAAGCTCCCCGGCGGCGTTTAAATTTGTCTGATCAAACGAAGCCAGGTTGTCCCGGTTGTCATACGTTCCGTTCGTCCACTTTTCCGTCCGGACCAGTCCCTTCGCGTCGGTGATTTCCTGGATATAACTCCCCAGCACATATTCCTGCCGGGTGGTGTTGATGGAATGAAGCTTCTGATAGTTCGCGTTGTGCACGTAGGTCCCGCCGCTCCAGCGGGTCACCGTCGTGTTGTGATCGGCATCGGTTTCCGTCTGGTTGTATCCGGTGAGATACCAGTCCTTCTGCTGCCCCAGTTTGATATAGGTCCCGTTGTCCCAGCTCCGCGTCGTTTTGTTCCCGAATTGATCCGTTTCGGTCTCGTCATAGGACGTCACGTAAACGCCCTTCTGCTTCTTGTCGACGTCGGGCCCCTGCAAATAGGTGATGTTGTGCCGTTCGACGACGCGAACGTTTCCGTTCGGGTCCAGAATCGTGTCCTTGTAATCGGTGACGATTTGCGTGCCGTGCTCATTGGACTCTTTCGTGTACTCCGTATCGGAGCGCACCGTGACCGTCACGTTCCCCAAACTATCCTTGGAAATCCGCGTGGATCCCCGTTGGAGCCGGCGCTCTTTGTCGTACTTGATGCGGCGCGTATCCACCGTCGTGATCTGGCCGTTTCCATCAACGTATCGTTGACCTCGAATGGACGCCAAGAGGCCGTGAATATAGAACCAGCGGGATCCGTCGCTCTGCGTGCGCATGGACCCGCCGGCGCCTGTCACGGCTTTGCGCATGGTTTGTATTTCCTGATCGATGGCTTGTTCGGAATTCAGCCGGCTCTCGTACACCTTTTTCACTTCCTTGGCCACGTTGGTATTCAACCGGTAGGTGGAGATACTGTCCAGAATATCGATGGGGCTGTTGGGAAGTTTGGGACGGTTTTGAAACGTCTCTTGAGCGAAGATCTGGAGTTCTTCCATCTTCTTTAAAATGCCCATCTGCTGTTCTTCTCGTTCAAGGGCTTGCTCGGGCGTGCTGCGGGATTCCTGGGGAAGGTCTGTCTTGCCGCGGGGATCGATGAAGGTGGAGTAGGGATAAGCGTGAAAGACAACGACACCGTTTGAAATCAATTTTTTCGCGAACAACGAAGCCTTCAGAGAAAGCGTGTCGAACCCGGGGGGTAGGCCGGTTACAAAGGGGAGCCCGGCACAAAGGACCTGAGTCTGCAATTGTGCGAGCGCCACAATAACCGCAGTCACCTTACGGTACAAGTGTTTTTCGCGTGGGTTCATCATGTGAGCGTGATTTCTCCTTAGCCTACCCTGACCTGGACGAAAATTCAGCGACATTTTTGAAACAATTATGGTGTAAACAAATTGTAAAGGCGCGGGGTTAAGTTGGCCTTAAGATGGGGTTAAAAAGTGATAAAGATTGGCGGTAAAAGGATTAAGCTGGGAGCAACAGGGCGACCGGGCAAAATAACGCGTTATTTTGCGTTTTTTGGCCTCGTTTTTAGTTGGGAGAATGACCTTACTGCGGTTTTGGGACTCGCGGTTTCTCGATCTGAATTTTTTCAGGCTGGATGCGTTTCTTTTCCATGCTTTTTGATGGGGAAATAATGTCGTCGCCCAGTTTGGCCGGCACGGTCCAGGTGATTTTTTCCCGCAACGCCCCCGCGCGGAGCTTCATTTGGGAAGGCGTATCCAACTCTTTCCATTGCTCTCTGAGAGCGGGGACGCGCGCGCGAACGCTCTGAAACCAATCGAGCGAGCTGACAACAAGGGGCGGAATCTGAGCCATTTTGACCGGGGAGACACCCGGCTTATACACCACTCCCTGAGATCCGTGAACAACAATCTCCCCGCTTTGGGGGGCGGAGGAGGCGGACACGTCATCATCGGCACGGTCCATCACAATGGTCGCAGAACTTCCCTCGACGGACGCTGAACTGACTTGAACAGGAGTGGCCTCATCTGTTTTGACATCGGACGTTGACGGCTCCACATCCGGGCCAAACGCCACTTCTCCTTCGACGACGCCGGCCTGCATTTCTTTGTTTTCATCCACGACGATGCCAAGCTCGGTGCCGCGCACCGCCGCCACCGCCATCGGCGTTCGAATACGATACGACATGTTCTTTCCGGTGTCTTTTTTTGAGGCAAAGCGCCCCAACAAACGCCCGATTTTCAAGAAAAAGGCGCCCCCGTTTTCAGACATGGCGTCGACGCGCAAATTGGACTCTTCCTTGAGCTCCATCACCGTCCCTTGTTTCGTGGCCACTTCAACCCGCCCCCCTTTCCCGGTGATCAGCCGGTCTCCCGGCAAAAGAAGCAACCCTTTAATGGCGGGCGAAGGTTCTCGCGTCTGCTTTGGAACAATGCCGGCGGGGCCTTGAACATCCGTGACCCGGTATTCCTGAGACGGCCTTTCTTGCGCTCCCACAATAGAGAAAGCGCACAAAACAAAAGATGTCATCAATAGTCCCCGTCGCAACATACGTTCTCCTCCTGATAAAATATCTGAGATAAAGTGTGGTTTAAATTCTCACTTTTTTATGTCCCAAGCGCCACACTTGTTGTTCGAATTTGCGTCCCCTCTCCCGCATTAATGGGAGAGGGCTTCGAGCCGAAGGCTTCCAGCCGAAGGCTTCAGCCGAAGGCTCGAAGGGTGAGGGCATTGTTGTATTCAGGCTGAAAAATTAACACAATTGACCCTATGGAACATTCGCCCATCATAATAGACATAAAAAATGTGACGAAACGCTTCGGGAAATCCGCGACGGGGAAAACGGCGCTTAACAATGTGTCGCTGGAAATCCCCCTGGGGCAAATCGTGTGTCTCTTGGGACCCAATGGATCCGGCAAAACAACGCTGCTTAAAACAGTGGCGGGGCTCCTGGAGCCGACCGAAGGATCCATCTCCATTATGGGAATCGATTTGGCGCACAACCCGTCGATGGCCCGTTCCCACATCGGTTGGATGCCCGCCGAAGACCGGAGCGGTTTCTATGGGCGATTGACGGGGCGGCAAAACATCGAATTTTTCGCTTCTCTGCACAACCTTCTTAAACCGGAGATCGACCGTCTCCTCGGCAATCTATCGCTTCAGTTGGACATGCATGATGAGTTGGATCAAACCATGCTCAAGGTGTCGGGCGGCGCCCGGCAGAAAATAGCCCTGACACGCGCGCTTCTTCATAACCCATCGGTTCTTTTGTTGGATGAACCCATGCGAAATCTCGACCCCCACACCATCTTACGTTTCCGGCGGCTCCTCAAAGATCACCTCGCCCGCGTCCACAAACGAACAGTGCTCCTCTCCACTCACCAATTGGAAGAAGCCCGGCGCATAGCCGATGTCATCGTCATTTTGAACAACGGGGAAATCATCAAGAATATCGAGGCTCGGGACCTTCAAAAAGAACTTCAGCATATGTCCGTCGAAGAATTCTATTTAAAGACCGTCGACGCGGAGGAGAAAAAGTGATTTTTAGAACGTTGTTCTCGTTCATCCTTCGGGATGCCCGGCAGGCCACGAGCTATCGTTTCGCTTTTGTGCTGGACATGGCCAGCGTCTTCTTCAACGCCGCCACGTTCTATTTCGTCTCCCGGATGTTTGATTCCGCCCCTTCCCCCTTTCTCTCCTCTTATGGCGGCGCTTACTTCCCCTTTGTTTTGATCGGGATCGCCTTCTCAACCTATCAATCGGTGGGGCTCAACTCCTTCTCGCAAAACTTAAGACAAGAGCAATTCCTGGGAACCTTGGAATCCATCCTCGTGTCTCCCGTCCGCATTCCCACGTTCTTGGCGGGCTCCGCCCTGTGGGATTTCTCGTATGCCACCATCGAAGTGATCCTCTATTTCATCGTCGGGTTCACCACCTTTGGACTCGTGCTCCCTCAAGCCAACATTCTCCCCGCCTTGGTGGCCCTTCTTCTCACGCTCTCATCGTTTATGGGGTTGGGGGTCCTCGCGGCGGCGTTTATCTTGCGGTTTAAACGGGGGAATCCCGTGGCGTGGCTCATCGCCACTTTTAGCGAGCTCTTGGGCGGCGTTTATTTTCCGACTCAAATCTTACCGAATTGGCTCAAATCCGTTTCGGATTGGATTCCGATGACGCACGCCTTGTCCGCTCTTCGAGACAGCCTTCTCTCAAACGCGGGATTCTCCGATATCTCGCATCATCTCCTCTATCTGGGGTGCTTCACGTTGGTGATTTGGCCGGTGGGAACGCTGGCCTTCAAAATCGCTCTTCAACGCTCACAGATGGACGGAACCCTCAATCACTACTAATCCCTGATTGTTTATCCCCACCCGCAGCAAGTGACGAAGGCCTCTTTATTTGTGTTTCATCTCGAAAACGCCGTCCCAGGTGGCGGGGGGCGGGTTGATGGCGAAGGCGCGCGCGCGTTCGAGATAAATCCGGGTAAGGTGATCGTTCGGAAGATAGGAAAAGACTTCCTCGAATGACTGGATGGCCTCGGTGAAATTCCGCCGGCGATAAAGGCCCAGTCCGGTGTGATATTTGTCCCGACCCGCGGCCAACTCCTCCGACATTTCCCCTTTCTTACAGAGCACCTCAAACACTTTTCGCGGCTCTCTCTTGCCTTTCACCCGAATCAAATCCAAATCACGCGCTTCAATCATCTCTTTAGCCTGCTCGAAGGTCACATCCGACACCATGACATGGCTTCGATACTCTTTATTGGCGCCTTCAAGACGCGAAGCCAAATTAACCGGGTCTCCCATGACCGTATAGTCGAAACGTTCAATAGACCCCATGTTTCCCACCACGACCGTCCCGGTATTGATTCCAACCCGGCAATCAATGCTGGGGAGTCCCTTGGCCTGAAGTTGACGGTTGAGCTCCGGTATGGCCGCGATGCAATCCAAAGCGGCCCAACACGCCTGTCCGGCGTGGCGAGGCTGATCCACGGGAGCGTTCCAGAACGCCATGATGCAGTCGCCGATATATTTATTAATGAGTCCGTCGTGTTTGAGAATGACTTGACTAAAAACCGTCAGGCAGTGGTTCATCACTTCAACCAGCTGAGCGGGTTTGAGCGCTTCCGACATCGTTGTAAAACCGGCGATATCAAGGAAGAAAATCGACACCTCCCGTTCTTCGCCGCCTAACTTTAACTTGGATGGATCTTTCGTGATGATGTCGATAATTTTCGGAGACAAATATTGTTTGAAACTTCCTTTGATCTTCCGTTTTTCCCGCTCTTCGATGAGCAACCGATAGAAAAGAATCCCGCCATAACATCCAATAGCCGTGACGAGGGGCGGGACCAAATGAAGAACGTAATTTTTAGAGGCAAAAAGCCAATAGCCCGCGCTGATCCATCCTGCCACAAGCGCCAAGAAGAGCCCTAATTTAGCCCATGGCGATACGCGAGAGAGAAGGAATCCAAACAGGACGCCGGTGAGCAAGATCAGCAGCAACGAGATCTCAACCGAAGATTCTCGTATGTGATTACCGGCCATCAAATTATCCAAGACGTTGACATGCACCATCACGCCCGGATGAATGGAGATAAAGGGAATCGCCTTGAGATCATACAGGGCGGCGGCCGTCGCCCCCACGAACACCGCTTTCCCTTTGAATTCTTTCCCGGCGTTGATTTTCCCCTTTAGAACATCCACATAGGAGTAAATGGGGTAGGCGTAACCGGTCGGGCTGTCTTTGGCGAACGCGTAATTGATGAAAAGACGATTTTGGGAAAGGGTCACATCCGATTTGTCGATGGAAACGGGAAGCTGAGGAAGAATCGTCTCCAGAGACTCTCCCCGAGCCAAAGCCCAGGCCGCCACCGCCAATGACGGGCGGATCTGGAAGCGGCCTTTTTCCACTTCTTCAAAAGCGATCAGCGGCGCGTGACGGGTCACTCCGTCCGCATCGGGTTCCAAATTAACAAAACCAAGGTGGCTGTCTTTCCCCAATGGATTAAACGGCATGAGAGGAGACCGCCCCACGCATTCCTGAACACCCTCTTTATAAAAAAAAGCGGAAACAACGATTCCGGTGTCTTTCGCGGCCTGCGCCAATTCCACATCCGATGGTTTATTTTGGAGATCGGGCTCGGTAAACAAGCTATCGAACGCCACCACCTTGGCCCCGGCCTTTTTCAAAAGGCGAATCATTTTGCCGTGAGTCGCGCGCGGCCACGGCCAGCGGCCCAACTGGTCGATGGATTCTTCGTCGACGGTAATAACAGCGATGTCCGAATTGACGGCGCGATTGCCACGCCACTGGAACCGGTAATCAATCGACTTCATTTCCAATGAATCAAAAATATTCGTCCTCAAATAGACGAAAAGGACCAAACTCGTGACGCCGAGACAAATCATGAAGGCACGCGTGTTGTGACTTTTCAGCATAAACTCACCTCAGAGAGTGGGATCAGATTAAGATAAGGGACGAACCACTTGAAACCATTCGATCGTTCTTTTAAGACCTTCCCGGGGACCCACGCTCGGCGCCCAACGAAGCCGCCGGCGGGCCAACGCGATATCGGGCCGCCGAACCTTGGGGTCGTCCACCGGAAGTTTCTTAAAGACAAGACGGCTTTTGCTCTTGCTGATCTTGATAATAAGCCGCGCCAAGGAGGCGATGGTCATCTCGTTCGGATTTCCGATGTTCATCGGCCCCGTGGCGTCCGACAGAAGCAACCGGAGAATTCCCTCCACTTCATCGTCGATAAAACAAAAAGATCTCGTTTGATTCCCTCTGCCGAAAATAGTGACCGGTTTATTCGACAACGCCTGGGAAATAAACGCCGGAATGGCGCGGCCGTCGTTGGGCCGCATGCGGGGACCATAGGTGTTAAAAATCCGGACGATCCGGACGGGGACGCCGTGAACGCGGTGGTACGCCATCGTGAGCGCTTCCGCGTAACGTTTGGCTTCATCGTAGACCCCGCGCGGACCCACCGGGTTCACATGCCCCCAGTACGATTCCGGCTGAGGATGCACCTTGGGATCGCCGTAAATTTCCGACGTGGACGCCAACAGGAACCGGGCCTTCTTGGCTTTGGCCAGCCCCAGCATTTTATGCGTTCCCAACGCGCCTACCTTCAGGGTCTCGATCGGAAATTCCAAATAATCGACGGGGCTGGCGGGGCTGGCGAAATGGAGAACCGCAAAAAGCGGTTTGGTGATATAGAGATCCTGCGTCACGTTATGCCGGATAAAAGAAAAAAGAGGATGCCCCATGAGGTGGGAAATGTTGTCCGGACGGCCGGTCAGGAAGTTATCGACGCAAATCACCTCGGCCCCCAGCCGAACGAGCCGGTCACACAAATGACTCCCCAGAAATCCGGCTCCTCCGGTCACCAACACACGTTTATTTTTGAGTCCTGTTAGTTTCAAACAGATCTCCTTCTCGCTTTCGGATGGCACATTAAAACAAATGACGGAAGGATGATCAAAAAACAAAGGCCCCGTTTTGGAGGTATTGGAGAAAAAGCGCCCCGAAGAGAATGATGAACAAGCTCGGGAAAATAAAAATCATGATAGGGAAGAGGAGGCGAATCGACATGGTATGCGCCTTTTTCTCAACGGTGAGCGACGCCGACAACCGCATCGATTCCGTGAGATCCAAAAGAAGCGAATGCAGAGAAACGCCTCGTTTCATCCCCTGGTGGATCAACACGAGGACCGACGAAACCCGGGAATCATCCAACCGTTGTTGAAGTGAATGGAACGCCTCCTCGCGGGACTGACCCCATTCCATGGAGCGGAACGCCTGAATCAGTTCGCTCCGCAAGGATCCCTCCGGCAAATGCCCGGAGGCCAGCTCCCACGATTTCTCCAGCGTGATCCCGGCGGACAACCCCATCGCCAAAAGCTCCAAAAAATCAGGAAATTGTGTCCAGTTCGCCCACGTCCTCTTCCGCCTCTCTTCACGAACGATGTGGAAGGGAACCCACACCCCAAAAGCGCCGCCGGCGAGAGCAAGCCACGCCTGATCTTGAAAAACCAGCCATGGGAGAAGAGCGCCGATCGCGCCCCACGCCCCACACAAAAACCAGCGGCGGACGCCGAGCGAGGACGGCGTCAGGGACGCCTCCGCCCATCGCCGGCGCAAACGGCTCTTCCAATGAAGTTCGAAGAAAGCCTGGCAGGCGATATAAACGGATATCGAAAAGAAGAGAACGACGCTCGTCTTCACGCGTCCAATCCTTTCGCCATCACATGAACGGTCCAAAGACCCGCCGTCACCAGAAGAATTACCAACGCCAAAAGGAATAGCCCCGCCTTTGACGCGAAAAACGGGCGAATGAGTTCCGGCGATAAAACCTGAAGCAACGCCATCAAAACGAACGGAGACAAGCCGACAACCCACGCTGTTAAGCGCGCTTGAGCGGTCAGCATGCGGGCTTTTTCCCGAAGCTCGCTCTTGCGTCTTAAAATCCGCGCGCACGATTCCAACAAATCCGCCGCGCGCCCGCCGGCGGCGTGAGATAAGAGCAAGGTGGCCCGCGCCAAGGATAAAGACGGGTCTTTGAAAAGAATCTGGACGCGAACTTGGAATGGAAGCCAATGAGACGCCTCGCCCAACAGGCGCGCGATATGATTTCTGAGCGGCTGCGGAGACTCCGTCATAAGAACGGTCAACGCTTCATCCAGCGTGAGACCCGCTTTGACTGCCCCGGAGAGCAAGGTCAATCCGTCCGGCCACTGATCAATGATTCTCTCTCGCCAGCGAAACCGTTCCCATCGGTGAACCGCCTCTTTGAGCCGACCGGCCAAAGCAGACAGGGCCGCCGGATCAGAAACCATCCACATTCCAATTCCCCCCAGGATTCCCGCGCCAAGAACGACAACCGTTGTCATCATGACTCACTCCTCTAGAAGGGCCAGGCGACCCGCGTCAAAATAAATTTTTTTGATCCCGGTACACCGGCGCTGGGCTCCCTCTCGTTTCAGATACACAATAAGATCCAAACTCGACGCAATCTGCTGGCGGACAATATCCAACGGCCATTGAGGCGCCCCCAACAAAATCATGGACTCAAGCCGCTGAAGCGCGTCTTCCGCCGAATTGGCGTGGAGGGTGGTCATCGACCCATCGTGCCCCGTGTTCATGGCCTGAAGCATGGGAATCACTTCCGCCCCACGGCACTCCCCGATGATAATCCGGTCGGGACGCATGCGCAGCGAATTAACGACGAGGGCATGCATGGTCACCTCCCCCTCTCCTTCGGTGTTTTTGGGACGCGTCTCAAGCCGAACCACATGAGGCTGCTGAAGCTTCAGCTCCGCCGCGTCCTCCAAGGTGATAATGCGTTCGGTCTCATCAATCACTCCGGAGAGAATATTGAGGAGCGTTGTTTTCCCCGAACCGCTGTTCCCGGCGATCAGAATATTATCTCTGTTCGACACATGCCGTTTTAACCGTTCGGCGTCCTCGGGCTTAAGCGACCCGCGCGCGATCAAATCATCGAACGACAGAAGCGAACGACGAAAACGGCGAATGGTCACAACCGGAGTCCCGATGGAAACCGGCGGCAAAACCACGTTGACGCGAGACCCGTCTCGCGTGCGGACGTCGCAGAGCGGAGATGACACGTCCACTCGACGGCCCATCTGCCCCACGATTCGATCTATCACCACCTTCAACTGAACATCCGAAACGAAGGCCTCGGGAAACGGCTCAAGACGCCCCTCGCGCTCAACAAAAAGCTGATCCCGGCCATTGACCATAATTTCGCTGATCGAATCATCCCTCATTAACTTCTCCAAGGGTCCAAGCCCCATCACGCCGTCGCGAACGCATTGAGTCATTTTTTTCACCTCCTCCTCGCCCATGCCGGAGACCGCGTTTTCCGACAGGACCGCGTGAAGTTCCCGTTCAATCTGGTGATCGATTTGGCCCGGCGTCCACGAACCGGTCTGTTCTGCCGGTCCCAACCGGCGCCACAACCGTTCAATGACCCTCCGTTCGATCTGGGCCTCGCTCAACGAAGGCGCGGGAGCCGCTCCGCGCCGCGCTTCTCTACTCTTCGCCCGTTCCAACATTCCTTCGGTGGCCGCCCGTAACGCTGCGGCCAACGATGAACGAGGCGCGATCGACTGGATGGGTTTCCCTTCGCTCTCTGAGTGGAGCAGGGGTTCGGGATCATACGGATAGACGGCGCTCAAAAGTCCCACGTGTTCCCGAATCATCTCCACTGGAATCCCGCCGGGGATGCCGGCGTTAAGAAGATGGAACTCGATGTCCTCCGCCGATACCCCCTTGGTTAAGAGACGGCCCCGCTCGAACAAAGCTTGCTCAATCCCCTCCAAGGTCGGCGCGACGCCGATGACCACCACGGAAACTTTTCGAATCAGTGGCGGATCGGCGAGTTGTGAGAGCATGAAGCTTGGCGTCATCCAAATCATCGCGGGGCCGCACACGTCAAGGAGCGATGCCATATCCGGATCAAAACAATCGAGGTAAGCGGCCGGGGGTGAGACCTGTTTAAACAGGTCCCGGCCATCCGTCTTGCCGGACAAGGAAGCGCTGTGCCTCCCTTCTTTAAACGACGTCCACGGAAAAGGTTTGAATTCATCGTTTAAACGGGGATAGAGAGATCTCGCCGGGCTAAAACATAAAACAGATCCGGCACTGTCTTTGATATTTTTCGCCAACGACCAAAAAACGGACGCGCTTCCCAATCCATCGATGAACGGGGGAATGAAACCAAGTACGAACGGCATAGATCCTCCTTAGGCGATTCTCTGGAGGGGGAAGAAAAAATTAAAAACTAACGAGAGGGATGTTGTTTTTCTTGGGGGGAGGAGACCCTTCTGTTGTCCGTCAACGTATGAGTCCAGAAATGCTGTCTCTTTTTTTCGGCGACAAACGACATACTGTACTCGGCCGAGTTACAATTAACGGTCATTTGCGCGTCGATGTTATCCAACCACTGTTTCAACAGGAAAAGAAGCGCCACAGCTACAACAATCGCGAGGACAACTCCCTTGGTGCCGGGCCGGATCTGTGTTTGCCAAAAGGACAACTCGTCTTTCACGAACATGCGCTTATAACAAGTAATACACGCATACGCGGTGTCTGGATTAATGGCCCCACAAGAGGGACAAGCGACATGATTCACCAAAAAAGATTTATTTACTTTATCCTGATGGTCCATGATCACCTTTTAAATCCGACAGCCCAACCGGTGGAGGGGCGTATTTACACCTATCAACGGGCGATACCAAGGTCAATATGATTCTACCTTTCTCTGAGGCCAATGCCACCAGGGACGCATCGGTTGGCGCCACTTCCACCGTCACCAAGAAAGACTCGCCCCCCTCCGTCTTCGAATAGCCCTTTTCACCCGCGGCCAACGCCGGATCCCACAGCGACTGATTCACCGCCAAAACACGGACCCGTTCAAGAAGTGTCAGCGCCTGAAGTTTCCCCCACCCCGGCTGTTTATCGATGACGCAGATAAGATTCACCCAATCACCGGGTTGAACAAGCCCTCCCACCGCCTGTTCGGCCGAGAGTTTCAACGTTTGCGCTGTGACGCCGTCGGGAAGAATCCAGGAGAGCCCCGAGAAAACGCCGGCCAACACGAGCCTGGATTTGGTGATCTGCTCTCCCTTCAGGAGCCCGATGCGTGTTTGATAACACGGCTTCCCGTCTTTATCCAAAAGATCTTCCTTCTTTTGAACGGCGGTTGGCTGAAGAAAGGCGACGGGCACCGGCACCGATTCAAGAATGTCTTCAGAAACAACCTTTCCCGATGCCACGTATTTTCGGGCGCACAAAACAGTGGTCATCTTATAAAGGGACTGGATCTTTTGTTCCGCCCGGCGAAGATAAATCCAGACCGCTCCCCCCACAACGACGCTTAACCCCAAACAAACAATGCCTCGCAACTTCGGACTCATCTTCCCTCCTCCAATACAGCTCTTTTTCGAATCACGGGTGATTCAATTCCCATGTTCCGGAGGAGATCATCGTCAGTCCGGCACTCCGCACCGGCGACGATGAGACGATAAAATTTTGAGGCGGGAGTCTCCGTGAACCGGTCGACGGTAAACGTCCATGCCGATGAAGGCAATCCCGTTTGGTCGTGAGCGGCGCTCTCCATGGACAAAAGAACCTCCTCCTTGGAGACGAGACCGCTCCCCGCCAACACGCTTCCCACTCGAACAACTCCGGCCACAGCGCGCCGCATGGAATTGACTTTCATAAAAGACCTCGCCGCGCAAACAAACAGCAGGATAAAGGGGAGGCACAACACAAGTTCGACGATGGCATTCCCGCGGATCCTCATCCTGGCTCCTCACTCATCCAATGACGACCGGTACAAAGCGGTTCGAAATGGGTCCACGCGAGGCCCATTGAGAGCCTCCTCCCACGTCCGAGGAAACCCTCCATTACCGGTCAGCTGGATCAACGGGTCGCGTTGATCCACATCCCAACGAAGCCGGCCTCCCGCCCCGGCTCGGAGAGTCCATTGAGGAGCCGGGATAAACGGGACGGGGAGCGGCTTCATGGGAGTTTGAATCATTAAAACAAGGCGTTCGTCCGGCTCCCCTAAACGGTTTTCAGGAGCCCATTGGCGAGAGGGCCACGCATCGTGAACCTGCTTCATCCGGTTCGCCTCATCTCGAACCATGACAGGCTGAAGTGAGATTCCAAGAGAGAGCGAGGCGTCATCTTGAACAGTCAGATCCTCGCGACGAGCCCGATTGGCTTCCATCACCACCGTCATCACGGCTTTGACGCGTCCTTGATATCCGGAAAGGGCGTTGCTCCATGTGTGCGCGGCGTTTTCCAAACTGTCCCATTGAGTCGAAAGAATCGTTCCGCCCTGATCATCTCCCTCAGCCATGAGTTGGCCGATCGAAGACCACCGATCGGCCATTTTCGACAACCCCTCCTCTCGAATTCGCAGAGTGGAAATCAACACATGATCCACCACCGTTTGCATTTCATCTCGCGACGCGTGGGCCTGCCCCATATGAAGCGCCAAACCCAACATAAGAAAAAGACTCAGAAAAATGGGGAGGAACAAAAGAAGAATCGCCCCCGTGTCCTTCTTCATCGGCCTATTACACGCCCTTCCTGGCAACACACCGTCAGCGTAAAGGGAATATTCGTCATTAATTCACGAACCAAGGGGAAACGAGGCCTGATGCGTTCACGGAGAGTTAAGGAAAGGATCTGAACCTCTTTGGAGCGGCGAAGAGGCTGAGAATCGGGGAGAACCGGGAGAAAACGCAATTGAACCTCGATCTCGGTTGCGCTCCGAAGTGACGCGGGGAGACCGCCTGCCACCCGCTCTTCCATTTGATCAGGGGACTGAAGAGCGCTCATGGCGAGACGCCGCGCCCAACTCCGGCATCGGCTCTCCAACACTATTTTCTCAATCCCCATCGCGACAAAGTCCATGGCTCCAAAAACCAGCATCAAGAACACAGGGAACGCCAAAATAAATTCGACGATCATCTGACCGCGAGAGACGCGGATCGCACACGTCATTTTCATTGATTTCCTTCTTTTGGAGGGGAAACCAAGGGAACACGGCTAAGGCCGTGAGGGGGGGTTTCTAGAGGGAATGCTTCAGAGGAGGCTTAGATAATAGATCTTTTATTTAGGGAATCAATCTTTTTTCTTTGGTTCGACCGGCTTCAAACGTTGCCGCCGATCGTACCCTTGTTGCTGCTTTTCTGTCCGCTCCAATATTTGCCGAACAAGATCATCCGACTCCGTTCGAAGGCTTGGGGCGTCTTCCGCCCGGATATGAACCAGCGATTCGGCCAGGGCCGTCAATGTATTTTCGTAAATCGACACATGCCCTTTATCGTGCTCCGCTTGCCGGGTCGCAAAAGAGTTCCATTGAGCTGCTGTTCCTGGCGACGCCTTTTTGGGCGCCGCCCACAAAGGCGTGTTCACGGAAATAGTTGAAGCCAAAACCACGGCCGTCCATTTTGATTTTCCCTCTTCTGTCGCCGGTTTCCCGGCCCACGCGACCTTCAACGCGACTTCGGACACGTCATTCATAGGGGCCCGTTTATTCCCATCGGCTTGTCGATGATCGATACAGTTTTTCCGTATCTCTTCAAACGTCTCCCCCTTCACAACGTAGGGTTTCGTCCACAGGATTTCATTAATCCGGTACTCCGGTTTTTCATAGTTAAACACCTTGAAGCCCTCGCCGGGGTTCCTGACGGGACCCGCATCGTTCCCGGCGACAGGCGCGGTGGACACCTGAGGTGTCGGCACTTTTTTCGGATGAACCACCGTGATCACCCTCCGAGTTTGTTCAGGCTTGGGAGTTCTAACAATATCCCGAATCTTTGATTTTTCTATACGCAAAAACATATTCCCGCCCACGTTGATCATGACCTCGGAAGAATCTTCTTTGGTGATTTTCCCAGAGAGGATTTTCCCCTCTTTTAAAACGATCTGGTCGGCGAAGGCGCAGGGGTTGAACAAGGAAAGGGAAAGGACAAACAGCGAGAAAACGGGGATGGCTTTCATATAAATATTAGACATGAATTTGAGGCGATCTACAAAACATTTTATGGGAGGGATGATACTCTACAAAGCAATCAAGCGCGACAGAATGCGAATGGCATTCCTCGGGCGGGTATCTGAAACCATTTCGCGTTGGGCTTCTTTCAGGGTTGCCATAAACTCTCCCTTGAGAATCTCTAAGCGTTTCATAACCTCTTTCGATTGGGAATAGAAAACCGCGCAGGCAGCATGGTTGGCGCTGAGCGGCGACGAATACACCCCGAACCAATCCGTGAGGGCCGCCAGTTTTTCCGAACGGTGATCACTGTTTTCTATAAAGAGTTTGACGACGTCCGGCAAAAACCGAGGGTTTGATAACGAGAAAAAGGTCACGCACCGCGTCACTTCGTCGCCGGGACTGGATGAGAAAAGGCGCCACAAGCTTCCAAATCCGGGGTTTCTGACGATACTTTGCGGCTCCCAAAAGGGAACCCAGTTGACCGTCAACCGGTCTTGGAACGCCGCGTGAAGATGGTAAACGCACGATTGTCCGCGCTTAAATGATTCCCGGTCCATTTCACGCAAGGATCCCCACCCCTGAGTTTTGATGTTGCCAGGGAAAACAACAAACCAATTGGCTCCAACGCTCTTTTGGAGATGGGTGAGAAACAGGCAATCAAAAAGGCTCTGAGGGTTGGAAACGGCCCATGA
This sequence comes from Elusimicrobiota bacterium, assembly GCA_003140895.1. GTDB lineage: Bacteria > Elusimicrobiota > Elusimicrobia > F11 > F11 > PLLH01. The sequence goes on along the minus strand of PLLH01000068.1, from coordinate 32,706 downwards.
TTCACTTAACGCATGGATATCTTCGTCAATTTTGGACTCGTAGCGCCACCAGGGAAAAACCGACTGCTGGGTTGGCATGGACATAAGCCATATGGAAAGAGAAGGATTGGGGAGGTTATAGTACTGGAAAGACGGTTGAGCCAGTTGGTCGACGCCCATCCGGGGCTCAACTTGAGTTTGATCTCCGCCTAACCGAATGACATCAATTCCCATGTTATCCTCCTGACATTATTGTAACCGCCATGTCACAGGAATGCCATAGGTTATGTTGAAAGTCACAGAGAAGGAACAGGTTGAAAAATGAAGGCGAAAAACCTTATTCGGTGAAAAACTCGAGGGTCAACTTCGTCCGATACGTCACCTGAGCCGGCGCGCCGGTAAAATCACTTTCGAAGAAGAGAAAGTTAGGCGAGAGGGTGTCAAAAAAATCGTTTCCAACGGGGCCGGAGAACATATGGACGGAGCCACGAGCGCCGGAGATCGTTGATTTCTGCATCACACGAATGTAGCGGTCTCCATCCGCAAACGCGGTGATATCAAAGGCCCCGCCAGTCAGTCCATCCCCGTCTCCGTCCATGGTGGGCGTTCCCCGATCTTTCATAAAAAGCCACTGGTAACTATTTGAATCGGTGGGATGTCCGTTTATTCCATTGTCATTGGGGTTGGCCGCGACAGGAGCCGTTGTCGTATCTTTCTTAATAGACCAGGCAATGGGCAACGTCATATAGGTCGTGGTTTGTCCCGGGATATCGATCAGAAGCCCCGCCGGATTGGAATCCATATTGGTTGTATTCGTTGGCGAGGGATCCACGAACTGGGGCGCTGACGAGGCGTTTTTATTGTCCGTGTAAATCTGAATCCCCCACGGGTCCTTCGAAATCGGTTGGGCATCGAGCTGAATGTATTGTTTCGCCAATCTCCATCCATCGCGCGCGTTCACGCCAAGCCATGACATCTCCGACGCCGAACTGTTGTCGCTCACGTTTTTAACAGTCACCGAGTGAAGGAAATACGGTCTGAACGGATTAAAATTCCACTCGGTAAACAGATACCACGCCGCGGGGCTAATGGCCGCATTGGTGGCATCCATCATCCATCCGCCATACGCCGTTCCCATATTGGTTGCATAGGTCATCCCTTGAGCCGTGGGAGACACGCTGAAAACGGCCCGGCGCAATTGATCAAGAATCGCATTGGCCTTCGTTTCATTTCCGATGGCGAGATACGCCATGGCCATCTGCCCCGTCCCTTCCAGCCAAACCGAATCTTTATCCGGGGCGACCCCCGCCGCGGCGCCAAAATCGTAACCCGTGATGGCATTCCCGTTGTTGCTATTCACCTTGGTCGTCCCGAACGTCGTTTCGGCATTGGCCAAAACCGTGGCATAGGGAAACGCCCCTTCCACTCCCAAGGCCAACGGAGCCCATGAGTAGGCGTCCAACGCTTTGTCGGTATCGGCCCCACCGGCGGGGAATTCTCCGACGTTGAACCGTTTTTCAGCGGCGTTCCAGGCTGTTGAGTTTATCCACCCCATAATTTGGTCCGCCGCTGTGTTGTACGCCGCGTTTCCTCTCAGCATGGCGTAAGCGCGAAAAGCGGCATAGACGTCAAAGTTATGTTCCGTTGATTTCACGTTGATCTCTCCCGCGTTCACGGGATTACCAAATTTAATACCGCCATCCGTTGAATCCTGATATCCTTTTAACCAAGCGGCCAACCCGTCGATCATCGTATCGTAAGCCGTTGATCCAGAGACATTTCGATAATGAATCAACGCCAGCAACATCCATCCATTGGGACCGCAGAGACGGTCATTATCAAGGACAGCCTTGGTGTCAACCCGATACGTATCGGCAAACCCTTGCCCGGCGCTATAGAGAGACTGATAGGCGTTGAAAATATTTTGGGCGTGCGTAAAATCCTTACTGAACGTGAACGCCATGGCCGCCAACGCTTGATCGTAGGTCACCGCTTGATTGACGGTATCGAAAGACGCCAGGAGACCCGTCGTCGAATTTTGTTTCTCAACCAGCCCTTGCAGAACCTTCGCCGGATCCGGCGCGTCCTGGCTCGTCGTTAACCATCTCACGTTGTCCACATCGAACGTTCCGCTTGGAACAGCCCCAACCAAATCGTACAGAGTTCCAATCGTGAAATAGGTTTTAATCTGCGTAAAGTCTAAATTCGGCTCTTTCACTTTGAAAAGCGCCATCGGGACGATAATATCCTGCCACTGTCCATTGGGAATAAACCCCAGCTCATCCAGATTAATCTTCGATTGCTCGGTCCCGGCGGGAATGTTATTTGAATTGATTTTCACGAGGAGGTTCTTGGTGGAACGAACGTTGAACCTTAAGTAACCGTTCTCATAGGGTTTCATATACCGGGCATAATCTTGCTGGCTCACATACCATACCGACCAATCAAGCGATGTGGCCAAATAATATGTGGCCCTCATATATTTCGTTCCTTCCGGCGCCGACGCGTCCGTTATTTCAGTGAGAATCGGGTTTCCTCCCGCGGGGGAAGCGCCCACATACCCCCCGGCTCCTATATCGGAGTAAACATTGTACTGAGTGAAATTCACATTCTGGACCGAAATTGAGCCCAATCCCGTTACTCCGCTGTAGGTGGCGGTTAAATTGCCCGAACTAGGTGTGTTTGTTGCGAAGAACCTCACCATCCCTCCAGCCGTGCGATTGAATGTCCCCAAACTGCCGGCGCTCCATGTGGGTAAAATGTCGACGGAACGCCCCACTGAATCGTAACCCAAGGCGATAAAAACCTGCTGAAATCCAAGAGGAACCACCGCGGGAGTGGTGGCGATCTGAATAGAAGCCAACGCGCCTGGGACAGTGGAATCCCACTTCACGTCATCGACGGACCATGTCTTTGCACCGGGGGTGTCGGGCGCGGTGATTAAAAAAGGACACCGAATATAACTGAAATCAATTCCCGGAGCAAAACTGCTCATCGGAACCACCATGGGTTTCCATACTCCCCCTGTTGAAGGGATATTGTAAGGCCGTGTTTCATCACCCCACATGCCGACAAATTTAACCTCGAGCGTGAGCGTTGAATCGCTTTTAAGCCAGAACCGGATGCTGCCATTCTCATATCCGGTAAAATCCTGCCACCAAACGTAGTTCGCATTATTAGCGACTGATGTATTTAAAAATCCCCACCCGCCCCAACTCGTGGAGAGAGTCGTTTTAAGAACTCGATCCCCCTCGGGAGGCGTTGGATCCCCTGTATAAGCGCTGTCCAAAACCAAATTTGATCCCGCGTTGGCATACGTGATGATCATGGCGAAACGCCCCAGGCCACCCGTGTTCAAAGGAGCGTCTGCCGTCATCAAATGCACTATTGTAGCGGAGGCGTTCTGAGCAAAGGCGCTCAGGAGAAGAACGATTCCGAATAGTTTCCATGCGTTAAGCATTCGAGTTCGCCGCGTCAATTTCATGGTCCTCATTATTTGGCCACCGCCACGAGTCCGCTGACCCGTTTCCCGTCAACCGTATATTGATAGATATAAACGCCGCTCTCAACAACTTTCCCTGAATCGTCCCGGCCGTCCCACTTTAGATTATTGGGAGACGCCAACGATCGCACGCGATGTCCATTGACATCAAAAATATCCACATCGACACTTTGCGTCAAGTCGCCAAAAGAGAAATTTAATTCGTCGTTAATGCCGTCTCCATTCGGCGTAATGACTTTTTCCATGGGACGCCGGTCGTCCGCCGACAAAGCCGCCATCGGAACAATCGCGAAATAGCGGTACGCGTTCCCCACTCGCAAAGACAACGTGTTCAGGCTCGTGTCACGGGCGCCGCCCAAGCGCCGCCACTCAAAGCCGTCCCATCCGATCACCGACGCCATCGTCTCGGGAATTTGCGTTCCATTCAAGATCCCCCGCTGGCCTTGCGGGAAAATAAAATCGGGATAGAGAAGCGTGACTTTGACGGCCCCGTTAAACAACCTATCGGAATCAAACCGGTAAAGAGCCACGGTCGGTTGAGGTTGAGCGGCCAAGGACGGCGCTGTTGGGACATCGACAGGAATCTCGATCAGAGAAAGGGTGGTCGGAGAAGTAAAGAGTCCCGCCGGAACGTCAATCGAACTGTGCCCCACATTGGGATTTCCCTCAGGGATAATCAAGCGCCCCCCATTCACGTCAAACACAAAGAGAGCCGAGGCCTGAACCCCCACGTCGACGAAAGCGTCGGGTCCTGTCGGATCGGCGGCCGCCGTCTTGGGGAAATACGTCGTGGCATTATCGGAGGACCGTTGAGCGATGATTTGATATTGAAGATGCCCGGCCTGAATGGTACTCGGAGGAATTTGGAAAGCGAAAGAAAGAGGATCCGGCCCTTCAATGGGCCCCAACTCGGTGACGGGGGTGGTCTCAAGCCCGGAAGACGAGATCGTTCTAAACCGGAGATACACCTTTACTGTTTGAGCGGATTTGGCTTTCGCTTCCGGTGTTATACGAGACGGGAAATCCGTTTGAACTCCATTAAAACTGGTTCCTACTTCCCCTTGAATAATGGCCATCTTCGACACATTGGATACGCCGGCGAGCGCCGTGTGGCGGATTTGAAGCGCAGAGAGAGCGGCCGTCCCCCCCACCGTCGCGGTGACGGACAGGGCGGTCTTTTTACGAGAGGAATACAGAGCCTGAGCCGTCGCCGCCGGCCCCATGATGAGGGCCAACGCGAGTGCGAGCCTTATCCTCCGATAAACGATCCGTTCTCTATTCATTCAAGCCGTCAGGCTGAACCTACTTCAATTCAACCTGGCCCTCCTTGTTGATGAGAAACTTTTTTTCAACTTGGACAAATTCCTTCTGGCGATCAATATCTTGCAGGCTAATCTTGACTACATATTCCCCTTCGCCAAGAGACACTCCGTTTAAGGTGCCAAAAAAACTCTGATTCTTCCCGGGATAAGCCACTCCTCCTTCATCAATAGAGAGGGCCGCCACAGGAAGTCCACTGGACGTCGAAATATCAAAATGACCCTTGGGGCGAAGATGCACGTTCCCTTTATTTTCGACGACAACCCCCGCTGAAACGGAATTGGTCCCGAGCTTGATTGAAAAAGCGGACAACTCACCTTTCAACTCTTCCGTCCCTTCAATGCCGACGTAGACGGCGGAGCTCAAACGGCGGTTCAAATCCATGACCTTCTCGCCTTCGATTAAAAAAGAAACCATCCCAACCAATTCCCCCTTGGCTTTTTCCGGGGCCACAACATAAAATTTCACTTTCTTCGTCTTTCCCTTCTTCAATAAAAATTTCGGCTTTTTAAAAGTAAGCCACGTTGTTGCGCCTATTCCATTGTTCTCCGGCAACACAAACCAGTCTTTGGCCTCGGCGGTGACGTTCAACTTCTCGTTCTCATCGTTGGTCAGTGTGTAAATGCCCCACGCGTGTTCCCCTGGTTTTAACGTCACAAATTGGTAGCGAGGAGCGATATTGGCCGCCATCACGCTTCCCCAAAACAAACACACCATTGATCCCGCAACTATTCCTCGTTTCATCTTCATGGCACTTCCTTTTTTTCTTCTTTCGGGCCGAGGCTCCTCCTCACTCCCTTCTCTCAGAGAGAAAAGGGGTGAGGAGGCCTCAAACCCAACACTTCTAAGACTTGTCTAACAGATGTTTCTTAAGACGTTGCCTCATCCCAATTTATTGAATGAAGGCCTCCAAGGTCAGATTGTTGGTCGCATACGTCGCGCCAGCTCCGGCCACTGAGAAGTTCGCTTCCAAATACATATAGGAAGGCTGAACAGCGTCGGGCCCGAACTCCCCGTCCCCTTGGCTGAAGTGGATACCGGCCGATTTCGCCACTGTTATAAATGGCGTGGCATTGGTAAATGACGGTGACGACTTATCAATGGCCCAGAACCACTGATACTTATTGTTGTATCCCGTTACCGCTCCTGAGTTGGGATCAGAAGCGCCAAGACCTCGATTTGCATCAGCAAGCTCAATGGTCTTCGTGTCCGCTTTAATACTCCAAGCGACCGGAAGATATTGAGTCGTATCCTGGTTACACACCAAACCACCCGGGTTCACAGCAACCCCCGTGTACTTTGGCGAAGCGGCTGCATTTTCGCTGTCGGTGTAGAGTTGAATACCACCGGCAAAGTCGGTCACGGACCATGTGAGCTTAATTAGGTTGTCCGCAACTTTCCATCCGGTTGAGCCCGCCGTCACACCGCTGAACGCGATGGAAGCGGCATCGGCCGTGTCACTCAGGTTCCGGAGAACCAGTGTGAAGGTGGCGTCTTTCACGCCGCCCACGGAAGCGCTGGCGTTAACAGCCTGGATTTTTTTCGATGTGAAAGCCCATGAAGGCGCTGACACGAGACAAACAGCAGCAACAACCAAACTAAATGCGACTAGTTGTTTTTTCATTGTATTTCTCCTTTATTACAAGTGCCTTCACGATAAGCGAGGGACACTTTCATTTTTTTATTTGAATGAATGACCACATCACGCGGTCCAGAACATTTCTTCTCGCCTTGACGTCCCGCGAGAAGACTCGCTGTGGACAGGCCACCCATACTCCTGGCTGCAGGTGAATGATGTCGTGGCCAAATCGAAACTAGGTTCGAGTGGCCGTTCATCCAAACAAATCTGGATAAGTTAGAAACTTGTCGTAATAGAAACACGATGGCTCCCATTGGACCCTTTCACATCAAAGGGCCATATCAAAGAATAATCCAACCGCATATAAACTCCATCAAACAAGCGAAATTGATATCCGAGACCGCCGCCCAGCTCGTCGGCATTGCCTCCCATGCGGAAGGCAAAGGTATTTTTGGCCAACCATCCTTCCCAGGCGGCCGTCATGAGCGTGCGGCCGTCACGACGGGAAATATCCAAAGCGGGGTTGAAGAAAGAATAAGCGCGTTCTTGGTAAGCGATTCCGAGGGTGTAGCGAGCCGGGACGCGATCCGTGGCGGCCAAGCCCATGTCCGGCTGCGTAATATTTTGAGCGCACAAACCAAACTTGAGGCCTGGCAAAACGGTCCAATGAGGCCGCAACAAAGCCCCAAGGTCTGCCGTGATGGCGCCGGAGTCGCGACCGCCTCTGAACACGGGATCCGCGTCCGTTCGGGAGTCCGTTGAAAAAGACCGCCTCAAATACTTGAGGTTAAGCCCGTATCCCAACAGCGGCTGCGATTCGGAATCGAATTGATACGAGTCGGCGAAAGTCAACGAAAAGCTGTCTTCCCGGTAGAGGTTCGTGGCGACGAGGTTGGTGAGGCTGACGGCATAACTGCCGTAGCGTTGTTCTTTGATTTGGGGGGCGAAACTGAAGTATCCGAGGCCTAAATTTGATTTGTCGCTTCCGGCGTTGAAATTGACCCCGGAATAGAGCTGCGCATACATGAACGTGGCTTCGTTTTTCCGGAGGAGGCTGATACCGGCGGGGTTGTAGGCGGGGGCGTTGGCGTCATCGGCGAGGGCGGTAAAGGCGCCGGCCATTCCGGAGGGACGCGCTCCCCAAAGAGCTTCCTGGAAGGCGGCAGAGACGGGGACACTCAACAGAAGAAGGAACAACCCCACTACAATGGCTAGTTGGGCCCGGGGATGTCTTCGATATGGAGTGCCGACTCGCCCGTACATGTTATTCTCCCTCGAACAACGGATTGGGTTGATCAGATTCACTTATATCTTACGTTAGTCAGTATTAAGAACGCATTAAGAAGTCGTTAACATTCTGTAAACATTTTATGCGAAAAAGAACGCATCAACACAGCGTGAAAACGACTTTTCGGCTAGGTTAGGGGGAACCAAATGAAGGGAAGCCTCTCGTCGAAAGCTTTTTATCAAAATTGTCGACGGAAAAGCAAGTAAAATCCGGCAAGGGATCAGACGGCGCGGAAAAGGAAAACCAAGGTGGTTTTTAGACTATCTGATAATCAGGTATTTTCAGGCTTTTTTCTCTTTGGCGGCGGTATTGCGATGGAAACAAATATCTCCCCGATTGTTCCGTTTGGCCCAATAGAGCGCTTTATCGGCACATTCGATCAAATCGCGCCCATTGCCGGCATCGTGAGGGTACAAAGCCACGCCCATCGTCACCCCCACTTTGATCAGCTCGCCCGTGGGCGCTTTCAACGAGCAATGCTTGAGGGCGTTGAGCAACCGAGCGCCCATAAGCCAGGCTTCTTGCTCCGTTATTTCAGGCAGGAGGAGTACAAATTCATCGCCGCCATAACGGGACGCCAAATCGATGCGGCGAATATTGCCTCGAATGGTATGAGAGAGGAATTCAAGAACTTTATCTCCCAGCGGATGCCCGTACGTATCATTGAAATGCTTGAAGAAATCGACGTCCATCATCACCAACGCCACGCTGTAGGAATATCGATCAGCCCGGTCCAATTCTTCTTTCAATCTCTGCTGGAAATAGCGGTAAACATAAAGTTTCGTCAACCCATCGGTGATGGCTTGCTGCTCTATGTCTTCAAACAACCGGGCGTTGGCGATGGCCATGCCAATTTGCCCCGTGAGCGTCTTGAGCGCCGTCATCTGCTCCCGATTGATCTCCTGTTGGCTGAGTAAGTTATCGACCGCCATACATCCGACGGTCTGCCCGCTGATCATGATCGGCACGTACACCACCTGGTCCCCGGATGGATCCTGGCGAACTTCCCCTCCTCCGCCCAGAACGACATCAACCAAAAAATTGGTCCCGGGGGTTAAAACATATTTTTCACTTTCCAAATTGAGGAACCGGCCGGGAACCTGAAGGCCTAAAATCCCTCTTAATTCAGACCGGGCCGAGTCGGTTAAATAGAACCGGATACGATCAAACCCCATGTGGATAATAATGCCCCGCGACACCGCCTCCAACATGTCCTTCAACCGAGGCGTCTCAACAACCGCTTTGGCCACGTCGGCTTCGGCCTGGAACCGTTGTTCCTTCCGCCGGGATTCGTCGACAAGAAAAACACGCTGCAAATGCAAAGAGAAATGAGCGGAAATGTCATCCAAAAACGGATAGTCGCGGAACTCCCGTTTTAAATCCGCGTGGATGGAGGGCAACGACGAAAAAACCATGCCTTTGGGAAAAGGATGCCGCCGTTCCAATCGCAAGGCGCCGACAAATTCCCCCTTCGCCCGCAAAGGAACATAAACGATCCAGGGATTGCTTTTCGAAAGCACCACGCAGCGGGATTCGAGCACAAGAACATTCAATTGACTGTTGGCGTTGATCAGGATTTCCTCTTCCCCTTCCATCAACGTCCCGGCATGGAACGCGTATTGCATGACCAAGGCGCTCCTCACTTTGTCCCACCAGAAAACGCCGGCGTTCTCAACCTTCAAACGAGACATTAAAAAACCGAGCCCCGCTTCCAGCGTTTCCTCCAGTCCTCCGGCCAATTGGAGATTCTGGTGGAGTTCCCGAATGAACCGCTCATAGAGAAGAAGCGCGCGCGCCGACATTAGGGCACCTTCTCAGTGGGAACCGAACCATATCGGTGGAGCGACAATACGGAATTGATATCGTCGTTCACCATTTGCATCTGGTCCTGCAACCGTTTGTGATTGTAATCGCCGGCCCGAATCAGGGCGAGCAGGCGGCCGCACATCTTCGAAATAATTTGCTCAACCGACCCCAGGGGGATCAACCGCGGAAGGCGCCGGGCGTGGCCAATCGAATCCCAAAACACTTTCTTGGCCTCCGGATGTTTATCGAACAACTTCTCCATGCTAGCGATGCGAGCCGGCAAGGAACCGATCGCCTTGGCGTGCTCCAGTTGCCGGGACGGTTCCGTCAAAAAGTGGATGAATTCCCATGCCAAATCTGTTTTTTGACAGACGGACGACACGGCCAGATTACTTCCGCCTAAGAAGGTGTAGCGGCCCTGCGGGCCGGCGGGAAGGAGGGCTACGGCAAAATTCTCCGCCACCTCCCTTGAACAATATTGGCTGTTTGGATTCAAATACGTCTCCACCGGCCAACTGCCGGAAAACTGCATGGCGTAGTGTCCCGTGAAAAAATTACCCTGAGGCAAATCGTTGGCCGGAAGCGGCATAAACCCCTGTTGAATGAGATCGAAGTAGAACTGGCACCCGCGCATGGTGGCCGCATCATCAAAATGGCCGCGCATCAGATCGTCCGAGCAAAAATCACCGCCGGCCTCCCAAATCCAGGGAGCCAAGTCGTGCATGAGCACGCCCAGCTTTTGCCCCGGGATCGCCACGGGAGCGATAATATTCGAGACGGGCCCCCCCCGGCGAAGATGCTTAAGGATTTCAGCGCACGCCTCTGAAAACCCTTTCCAATCAAAAAGAGATTCGACGGGAATGTTCAATTGTTGAAACAAATCTTTTCGGTAGTAAAGAACGCGGATATCGATAAACCATGGGACGCAGAACAACTCTTTCCCGGTTTCACTTTGGGCGCCGGGATCCCAAATGTAAGCGGAATTCTTGTCTTCCTCGGGAAGAACATTTTCCTGCGGAATCTTATCAAGGGCGCCCAAGTACGCCAGCGTGGCGACCCAGGTGGTCCCGATTTGAACGACATCCGGTGGGATTCCCGTAAACCGTCCTTTGATGACGTCCATCAACCGATTCCATGAGAGGGACCAGGGATGAATGGTTAAATTGACTTTGACATCAGGCCGTCGTTTTTCAAATTCCTGGATATACTGGTCCAAAATAGGGCGAGTGGCAAAGCCCGCGTTAGGCATCACCCAAAAATTGAGTTCGGTTCGATTGAGCCGACGGCTGCTTCTAATGATCATTTTCCCTCATCATTATAATTAAAGCGTTTGAATAGCCAAATTTCAATGGGCAATTATTAATTTAGAGCATCACTTTTGCCATCTGACCGCATCTACGTCCAGAGTTAGAGGGCCCGATATATTGCCATCGAACGACATTCCAAAGGGAACTTTGACACGTGTCTTATTAATGCCCGGGATAAACCCGGACAACTGGATCGTGACTTCCTGCCACACATTCGTCAGGGTCGGATCGAAACCGGCCCACTTACCAACCACTGAAGAGGTCGCCAAACCTTTCGCTCCAAGAGTATCTTCAACCGTCACCCTGATAAATTCTCCTGGGTTAATCGCCCGGCCAAGCCGAATGGAAAATTTGAGTGATCCTCCGGTCATACTGCTCAAATCCACTTTGAACCCGGCATTGTTTTTATCGAGCGTCACACCCCAAAAATATCCAATGGGCCCCGCTTCGACATGCTGATAATTGACACCTTGCGGCGTATATCCGGACGCCATTTGCGACAGATAGCTGGTTCCGGGCGTCACATAAATGTCCGCGAGGATACCCGAGCCGGTCGGGAGAGCGTCCATATAAACATCAAAGTTGGTCGCAATGGGCTGATAAGTCACAACCGCCGCGGAGGCCGTGGTTTGCATCCCATTGGCGGACGCGGTCAAAACGATATCCCCCAACGCCAAAGGAGTCAATCGAACAGACGTACCGATGCTCGACGTTAAGAACGAAACCGTATTAACGACTTCCCCCGTCGGAAGGGTCATGTTTGAAGGGGACACCGTCCAAGTTGGGCTCACATCAATTTCACCCGCTTTAGACGTGGCGTGGGCCGTAAATACTTGCGTTGCCCCCTTCACCACCGTCACCGCCGGAGGATCAATCGTGAAATTGTACGTATTGGCCTCAAACCGATTTTTTTTATGGCAGCCACCAAATACACAGGCGCCCAACAGGACCACGCCGACCATCGGCGCCGTCCGAACCATCGCCCCCATCAACAAACGAGATGAACTTTTCATAGCCATATTAGAACCGTTTTCTCCAGACCACTGATCCTTCTCCGGGAACCAAAGCGATCTGAACAGCCGAATTGTCAGACCAGAGAGGAGCATACCCGTGAATATAAGCGTCAATCATCGAAACCCCCCACAAGAGGGCCGCGGTCCCGCCCAACATATACGCCTGGGTTCTTTCGCTGGAATAATCGTCGTAACGGGGGTCGTCTTTTTGGCCGTTTTGGATGTAAGAATGATAGGAATTGTTTGACTTTTGATAGAGGCTGATGGACCCGTAGGTGGCGGCCGCAAAGGAAAGGAAAAAAAGGGCCCCTTTCACTTGTTGTTTGTTGTAGGACTGTCCCCAACCGGGAATCAAGGCGGACCGAACCGCCGCCGCGGCGGGGGAAGGCCGATAAAGCTCGACGACATGATAATCAATTTCCGACTCGGCCTTGCTGAACCCAAAAACACGGCCGAAGATGGACGTGGCCGCTTCATCCAAAACGCCTTTCCCCGGTGCCCCCTTCTTAAAATAGTCATTGGACGGTTCTTCCGCGCGAACCGGGGCGACGGGGGCCACGAGCGCCAGAAGAAGTAAAAATGAGATCAGAGTTCGATTATTTAACATAGCGAATATTATCCAAATAGACGACGCCGCCGTTCCCCGGAGCTGTGGTCCGGGGGGGCTGAGCGTACTGGAGAGACACCGTCAGAAACACCTTCACACGTGAGAAATCGGAGGCGGGAATGGGAAGGGTCACTTCCTGCCAGTCGGACGTCAGCGTTGGCTCGATCCGTGCCGCCACAAAATTAGAAGCGCCGGTTGACGGCCCTTCAACGCGCAGAGTGGTCCCGGTTGAAAGAGACCCTTTGACAAACAATTTCACTGACGTATACCCCGGAGCCGATAAATCCCGGGCCGGCGTCGTATTGAACGCCGTAAAATCCGGCGAGACCAGCATGGAAAAGCCGGCAAACAAATGTTCCGTCTCTGTCGACCCCATCACATCGGCGCCGCTCCAAATATAGCGAATATCGCGATACCCCTGTTCCGGTGACGCCTGATCATCAAAACTGATGGACTGATTCTCCCCGCCGGGAATAAACCCGGCCCCGCCACCCGTTTTCACCTCGTCGTCATAGAGAACGAACGTACCGCTTGATTGCGGCAAAGCCCCGTCCGCCAATGTGTTTGACAATTTTTCAATCGGATTCTTCCGGCACCCCGCAAACGCCAAGAGCCCCACGAGGAGAAAAAACGCCCTACGATGAAATCTTATCGACATGTTTTATTGATCCTCATATAAAAGAACCTCGACTCGGCGGTTGGCCCGACGACCGTTCTCGGTCTTGTTTGAATCCACCGCGAGCGGACGATCGGCTCCGTATCCAACGATGGCCATCCGACCTGTATTTAATCCATTGGCTTGAAGATAATCGGCCACGGCCTTGGCGCGTTCCTGAGAAATACCCTTGTTCACGTCGGCAGGCCCCACGTTATCCGTGTGACCGGCGATCACCACATAACTTTTGGGACGTTGTTCCGCCAAACGAATAATGTCTTTCAGAATGTTGATGGTTTGATCCGAGAAAGCCGTTTTGGCGCTCTCATATGGAATGGATTCTTTGATGAGCGGCGTGGCCACACCCAATTCATAGGTGAATTGATAGGAAGCGGAACTGCGGCTCACAGAAAAACGATCTCGGGGCGTTGGGGACGGCGTGGGCGTCGGGAGCGGCGTCCCATCCTCCCTGTCTCCGCTGAAAACGATTTCATCAATGAAAAAAACGGCTCCCCTTGGATTATCGGACCGCCGCACCACAAAAGAAAACCCGCCGATGATGTGCCGAAGGTCCTTCCCTTCAAGATTCATTGTGTATTGATCCCACGTGGTGGAAAGTTTAAGAGGACCGAGAGAAACCTGATCCGAATCGGGATAGGCGCCGGATGAAATTCCACCGATTTTCACCTCGGCAATCCGTTCTCCGCCTTTATTACCTCGAACCCAGAACGTCAGGCGCTTGGCTTTGCTAAAGTCAAAGCCGGCGCCTTTGACACTTCCCCAATTGTTCGCCGGCGACAACCAATAAACACCCGCCCATCCCTGGGTTCCCTTGGGTAAATACGTGATTTTAATGGAAGCCAGCCCCTGGGCCCCGGAGGCCAAAGGAGCGGAATCATAAATTGGCGACAGTTTAAGGGCAACCGTGTCTCCCATGTATCCACTGGGAATAAAAGCGGGATTCTTGAGCCCTCCGTCCCCGTACAAAGTGAAAGGCAATTGCACTTTCCTCGACGGGATTTCAAGCATTTCTCCCGTGGAGAGAGAATACTTTTCAACTCGTTTGGTCGGCTCCGGCGGACGCGCTTTAGAAAAAACAGAAGGAGGCAGGAGAACAAGGCCTCCCACCGCACACAACGCCCTCAGTTTATTCTTTTTGATCATCTTCTCCCGCCCAAACAAGGCATCACGTCAACAACGACACCCATCGCTCCGCTTGCCTTTCTCTGAACGTCCAGAGAAAGGCAAGCAAGAAGACGACGAGGTTAAAACCAATTTTATTTCTCGAATCTCACTTCATCCAGGAACAATGTCGCTCCATTCGGATTTGAATCGGCATTGATCGCGAAGCCGAAACCGCCGATGATATGGCTCAAGTCAAGACCCGTTAACGGAATGGAATATTCTTTCCAATCTTTGGTCAACTGAACGGGAGAAATAGAGGCTTCGTCTGTGTCACCCTCTTCGGTTTGCCCGGTGATTCCGCCGATGAAAAACTTATCAACCACTTCTCCGCCTTTTTCACCTTTGGCCCAGAAAACCAATTTGGTGTATCCGGACAAATCATAGCCGCCCCGTTTATCACCCCAATTGTTGGCCGGATGCTGCCAGTAAACGCCAGCCCAGCCAGCGCCTTGTTTTCTCTCCGCCGTGTATTTAAATTGCATGCTGGTTTCGTCTTTATCGGCATCGACATCCGCCACCGCCGCCTTTTTCGCCGCCGCCTTCGCGCCTTTGGGCTTGGCCACATCTTTGATCCATCCCATGTTGATGTGAAGGTCGCTGTAGTCACCCATCCAGCCCGAGGGAGCATAATGGTTCAGACGGGATCCTCGCTCATGGAAAACAAAAAACACGTCTCCACCAACGGGGGTTTTTTTGGCTTTATCAACTACGGCTTGTTTTGTGGCAGCCGCATAGCTCAATGTTCCGAATACCGCGAGGGCACTCAAGAACAATCCGAACGCTTTGAATTGCTTTGACATCTGATCCTCCTCTTTTTTTTATGGTACCTTTAGAAACAAACACGTCGTTTTTACAGCACAAGAGATATCTCCTGGTTAGGGCTCTTGAAATTGGAATTGAAAACCAAATCGATGAGAAAAAACGGTTCTGATTTCATCATAGGATCCCAAGTCAGGGGCGACGAACAAATTGTCATCTTGGCGGACGGCGATATATCCGATATCCCACGTCGTGTTGCGGGTGATATTATAACTTACGCCCGCCCCCCAGATCCGATCAAACGCCTCCCCCCAAAAGGGCGAAATGTTTCCATCCGGCCCCCAGACTCCGGACCCGAAATGGCTCCAAAACGACACCGGCCAATAATCCACGCGGCCTTCAATGGAATAGTAGTCTGAAATCGGTTTGTTCTTTGACGCATCCAGGGAATACGACAAGCCCGATTGCGCCAACGCCTCTCCCACCGCGACGCTCAACATCCATCCCAGCGTTCCGCGTTTGCCGCGACCCAAAATTCTCGCTTCCTGAAGAGGTTTTTTCGTGGCCCACGCGCCGGCGTGACCGGCCGGTTCCCAAACAATGTCGCCGCTGGAACTGTAATAGTATTGCCGATCGGTTGAGGTGGGATAATCCTTGATCCGGAATTGAAGCCCCAGTGTCAGAAGTGACGATTCCTCCGGATTCAAGTTCCATGATTCAAACGTATGGGGATCATAAAGGAACATACGCGATCCCGGAGTCGGGTCATACCAAAGGGAAAATGTCAGGAAGGTGGCTTTTCGATTCGTCCAATCCACATTAAAGGGAGATTCGGGCCCGCGGGGAAGGGAAATCATAGCGCCCATATTATCGGCGGTTCCTTCATACAAGAACGGCAAAGGCCCCTCAATCGGACGCCGAGCCGTATACTGAGTATCAAACCGGAAATCCTGAGAAATATCGGTTCCAACCAACAGGTCAATCTGCTCTTTGTTTCCGGCAAGAATCCCAAGATGGGTCAGATCGACGGACCCGATCCACAAGCGGTCAAAGAAAACCGGGCGAAGTTCAATCTTAAGCCGCTCTCCCAGCCCGTCTTCCTTCACCGCCGTTTTATCGGAAAGCAGATGCGAAGACCCCTGAAGACCAGCTCCGTCGGAAGCGTTGCGATCAATGGTGTACGTCCTCCCGGCTAAATACGGCTGGTAAAGAACCCCGGTTTGGATTCGATGCCCCGCCTCAAAAGGAATATCCCACGACAAGGCATACGCTTCCTTGCGATCGTTGCGGCGTTGGATGGTTTGATAAGGGACATCGTCATTCTTATAGACAAAGGTGAGCTTGGAGGATTTGATGGGAGCGGACAAACGCCCGAAAGCGGAGTGATTATAGCCCCACGCCAGTTCATTTCCATAAGCGGCCGCCGCTTCCATGCCCCAAAGCTCCACCCCGCCTTCAGCGCCTTGCGGAACCCGCCTCTTGCTCATGTTGAAAAAGAGATTTTGGTTCCAACGAGTGGGATACACGCCAAGAAAGCTGGACGCCCCCAGATAATCGCTGTCTCCGATGGCGCCCGGATACAGAGCGAAAAAATCCCCTTTGCCCTGCCAATCTCCGTGTCCCACTCCGGAAAACCCGTGGAGATACCCGTATGACTTATCGATCCGCCCTTCGGCCTGGCGCAGGAACACATCGTGTCCACCCTTCTTCTGGTAATGATCGTAATTAATCGGACGCCAATACCGATCGGCGTACTCGCCTTGAGCTTCCAAAAGAAGCCGTCCTGAAATGTCCGGCGTCGCGCGAGCGGCTACTTCCGTCAGCAAGCGCTGCCCCCACGTTGATGTCCACGGATTTTTCTCTTCCCCTGTTTTACTGAACGTTTTGTTCAGCTTGTCGTCCTGCACCTGCCAACCGGGATGCACATGGTGGAACACGCCCTCCAACGACAATTCATTCGATAAGCGAAGGGAACCGGGTTCTAAATCGGCGGGTGCGTTATCGAGTGACCAGGAGGAAACGGGGATAAAGGAGAGAGAAAGGAGAAAGAAGAAAGGGAATGAAAAGGGAGAAAATCGACACCGGTTCATCTTTCCATCCGGGGTTCGTGTCCGACTTGTTTTTTCATTTTTTTATTTAACGCCCACTGGTTTTTTTTAAATTGAGCATACGCCAACCTCGGTTGGCGCAGGAAAGGAGAAAGCCGCCCGTCTCCCTGAGACATCAGCCCCAACCATTCTTCGTACAAATAGTTATCAGGAAAAGGGCCTCTCTTCTGCTGAACCGTATCGTGGATCCACGGATCCGTCCGGAATCCTTCTTTCCACCATTCATCAACCCATTCAAAAATGTTGCCGCCCAAGGCGAGGCCCGCCCCAAATCCGGCGGTGTTGGTAATAATATCTTGCCAATTGGACAAAAGATAGTCCGCCTGTTCTTTTTCTGCGGTGAACGGGTCCGTTCTGGAATCGTAAGCGGGACACCCGAACTCAGCAATCACCACCGGCTTCCCCCAAATCTCTCTCAACGAATCCCAAAAACTAAACCCCATCCCATCCGCCCCTCGGTACGAATTGACGGCCAGCACGTCCACTGACGGGCATTCCGTCGCAATCATATCAAGGTTGTCAAGATCGCCGTTTGAAAGAGCCACGGGATGAGTGGGATCGAGTGAATGCACCATTTGGGCGAGGGAGTTAACAAATCGATAAAAGGCCAGCGGGTTCCCCTTGGCGTTGTTTCCGTACCCATAGTTATTTTCATTTCCCAAAACCCACATAAGAACATACGGCTCATCTTTGTGCTCAAGAACCATTTCTTTGACGCTCTCCGTCATTTTCGCCAGGTGTTCGTTATTGGTGTAATCCGTGCCCGTCTCCCACGGGGCCTCCGATCCAATGGTATAAGCCCCCAAAAAGTCTCCCATCATCACGCGAATACCATACGTTTCCTTCAAATCCCGCAAGAGCTCATGATTCTCGGCGTGATGATAGAGACGCAACGTGTTAATCCCCATCTCTTTCATCAATTGAAAGTCGCCCACCGGTTTTTCATTCCTATCATGAACGCCGTCGCGGTTGGTGTCGACCCACGCGTCATAGGGGCCATCCGCCTTCCCATTGTGATTTAAATCAGACGTCATCCAATCCAAGTGAGGACGGGAACCGTCAAAATCCGGGCTGACGCCCACCGGAGTCGGGGAATAACAAATTCCATGGATCAAATAGGGTTTCCCCTCCACCAAAAGCCGCCAGTGCCCATTCGAAGTTTGAACGAGTTGAACAGCCCCGCCTCCCCTCGTTCTCTTCACGGGACCCAGCTTCTCCTTACGGAGGGCCATCGGGTCATCGAGCCAAGACCCCTGATCAACAGCCAATTCATCAACCCAATGGCCCGGATCAATGGAAAATTCATCGTTGGTGACCTTGTTATCGAATCCATTCTTGACCCGTATTCTCCCTCCCTGAAGACGAAGGCCCCATTCCGGATGCTCTTTCAGAAGGCGATAGACATGATCCAGGGCCCGAATTCCGATGTAGGAAATCTTCCCCTCTTCCCATGACACTTCCTTAGGGAAATGAACAACGACCGCGTAGTACGCCTTGAGCGCCTGTCGGTCCTGACCGCCCCATTCCAAGCTCTGCCCGATCATCAAAAGCCGGAGCCCCTTTTGCGGCGTTCCGTTCATTGAAGCCCATTTATAAAAAGCGCGAACGGGATCAACATCAGGAGAAAAACGGCTCAAAGGCCCTTCCAACTCATTTGAACTTTTCAGCGAGAAAAACCGGGGATCTTTAAACACGCTTCTTTCATTCGGATAGATGCCTTCCCCAACCGCCGCCGCCAAGCCGGCCCGATCTTCAATGACATATCGATAGTTATTCGTTCCGACGTTTTCAAAATGGCCGAATTTCTCATAGGGGACGATTCCGTCGACGCCTGTGGAAAGCGATGACAGCAAAGGAGGTTTGGATGACGCGCCGGGAAGGGTCGATAGAAGTGAGCAAAACGATGCGACCATCGTGAGCCTCCACAAACGCCGTTTGCGTTCAACCATAGAGTAATGAAATGACATTAAGAGATTTTCTCCGGAAGGGGGTGGAGGCTCCACTGGAGCCGCCTGGAGAAAGGAGCCAGGAGTCTATGAAAATTTTTTCTCTTTCAGCAACAGATATTGGCCGCGCTTGAACAAATATCAGGGAATTAACCCTTAACGGCCCCGGCGGTGGCCCCGGCAATGATGTGCTTCTGCAAAAACACATACGCAATGATAATGGGAACAACGGTGATCGTCGCTCCCGCCATCATCAGGTGATCCTGAGCCAAACGCCCGCCCCAAAAGGTCAGGAGCCCCTTGGTCAGAGGCATAAGAGCTTGATCCTGAAGGATAAGCTGCGCCAGAATAAACTCGTTCCACACGGTGATCGCTGTAAAAAGAGCCACAACGGCGAGGGCGGGCCTCGCCAGCGGAATCAAAACGTTCCACCAAATCCCCATGCGACCGCATCCGTCAATCCGGGCCGCGTCTTCCAGCTCAATCGGAATTCGCTCGAAAAACGGTTTCAGGATAAACAATCCGACGGCGAAACTTCCGTTGATTTGAGGGAGAATGTATCCAAGGCGGGTATCGATGAGCCCGAGTTTCATGATCAACACATAGATGGCCACGACCGCCCCTGGGACGGGAATCATAATGGTTGCCAAGAACATGTAATACAACAGGTTCTTGCCGGGGAATTGAAGCCGAGCGAAGGCGTACGCCGCCAACGAGGCAATGAACAAGACGCCGAACACCACCCCGACGGTATAAATAACGCTGTTCAAAAAATACGATCCAAAATTTCCTTCCGTCCACGCTTTCGTGAAATTGACAAATTGAGGATGGGAGGGGATAAGACTCATGTCCGTCAGAACAGACCTCTGAGTCTTCAACGCGGAAGAAAACATCCACACAAGCGGGAAAAGACAGGTAAACGCGACGGTGGCCAAAATTCCATGACACGCAATCGAAGATAAAATCCGGCGGAGCGACAAAGTGATGCGCTCAAACGTCATCTTTTTTTCGACCTGGATCATTCGTCACTCCGCCTTTGTTCGCTTGGCCACTTGGAGTTGAACGATGGAAACAAAAACAAGAATAAACCCGAACACAACACCCAGACAGGAGGCGTATCCGAACCGGGGGTTGTCCGTCAACTCTCGAAGAATCGTAAACATGGGAACCTCCGTATGGCCACTGGGCCCCCCGAGCGTCGTCACCACCACCAAATCATACAGCTGCATGGATCCCAAAATCGTCAGAACGCCCACGAGCGTAAAAACGGGCACCATGAGCGGAACGGTGATTCTCCAAAACACGCTGAATTCATTGGCGCCGTCCACTCGCGCCGCCTCGTAGAGCTCACGCGGAATCCCCTGGAACCCCGCCAAGAGAATAATAAACGCCCAGCCGAACCCCTTCCACATGTGCACGACGGCCAAAGCGGGGAGCGCGGTCCGAATATCGGAAAACCAGGCATGCGTCCAACCACCTAGGCCGATTTGAGTCAGACAACGGTTCAAAATCCCCGCCTCCCCTCGGAAAATCCAGTTCCAGACAAGTCCCACCACAACGCCGGACAGGATAGGAGGGAGAAAAAAGACCGACCGGTAAAACTGAGCTCCGCGAACGCCGCGGTCGACAATCCATGCCAGAACGAGAGCCAGGAAATTTTGAAGAGTCAACGCGAGCAGAGTGATGGTTCCGGCGTTGCGAACGGATTCCCACCACGTCGAATCATAAAAAAGCGCTTCTTTAAAGTTATTCAACCAAATGAAGGTGCCGCCGCCGGGATCAATCCCATTCCAGTCACGGAACGACATCTGAAAAACCTTATAGAACGGATACACATTAAAGGTGAGAAACATGATCAAGGCGGGCAATACGAACAGATAATTACTGACGATGGACGCGCGAAACCGGGTTAGAGAACTAAAAATGCCTCTCCAAAAAACCTTCATGGGTTCAGCTTCAGTGATTTTTCCTTCGCTGCTTGAACTTCCCGAGAGACGATCGCCGGTGTCTTCTCGCCGATCAAGATGGCTTGAATTCCCTTGGTGAACGTTTCAATGACTTTTGGCTCTTCACTGACCGGGAAACGGGAGGGGTGGATGGACTTGTCCATCATGCCGGCGAAATCATTGATAATCGCCGGGAATTCCTTCTCCAATCCTTTGGTGGCGGGGATGTTTTTGGTTCTCCCCAACATAAACTTCGCCTGATCAGGCTCCGTCAGCCACTTCAAAAAGGCCACGGCCTTTTCTTTATTTGGAGATTTGGCGTTCACGTTAAACACGGAACCGGCCGCCCCCCACACCGTTCGAGGAAATTTATTACTGAGAGCCGGCACTCGAAAAACACCCAATTCGAGATTGGGGTTCATCCCTTCGAACACGTTGATGGACCAAGAGCCGTTGAAGGTGATCCCGGAATGTTCCGTGGCAAAAGCCTGCTCAGCGTATTTATTGAGCATGCTGACCATGCTGTTATCGGCGAAACCGGCCTTTTTCAATTCATCGAAGGCTCCCAACAACTCCACCCATTGCGGATCCGTATAAGGAACTTTTCCGCGAAAGGTATCCATGACCTTGTCGGCTCCCATGAGATTGTGCGCGAGGTCGGTGGCCATGGAATAAATCAACCATCCCTCCGCCCAACCGCTCACGAATCCCGTCACGCCCGACTCTTTCAATTTTTTCCCGGCTTCAATGAACTGGCTCCAGGTTTCCGGCGGCTTATTCGGATCAAGCCCGGCCTTGGAAAAAAGCTTTTTATTGTAAATCATGGGGATGGTCATCACATCGATGGGAACGCCGTAGATCCCCTGGGGAACGTTGAATTGGTTGACGGGTGGGAAATAACTTGTTTCCAGCGCTTCTTTATAAAAACTTTTTTTCCAGGCGCCGTTGTCGGCATCCAACGCCTCGTCCAATCTCAACACGTGACCGGCTTTAATAAAACTCGCTTTTATCTTCGTGTCTCCCAGAATTCCATAAATATCCGGAAGGCTGTTGGTTTGGGCTCCAACGCTGACATTCTGCGAGTAGGCTTCCACCGGCGCATACAGACGAACAAGGACTTTCACGCCGGTCTGCTGCTCATATTGCTGGGCGAGTTCCTGAAAAACCTTATCTCGATCGGTCATCCAGTGCCAGAATAATATCTCATTGCTTTCAGGCTTCACGCGGCTCTTACAAGCGCCGAACCCGATCATGAGCGCCAAAAGAGCCAAGGGAGATAAAACCAACCATCGTTTCATCGAAACCCATCCTTTAATCTTCAATTAACCGGCAAATCAAAAGCCGACGAAGGGACTTGAACCCCCAACCCTCTGCTTACAAAGCAGATGCTCTACCATTGAGCTACGTCGGCACAGCCATGGGACTCCGAGCTGTTCGAAGGGGAAAATTCAATGCAATCTTAGAATTTTATTAGGCGGCTTTACCGCGGCGTTTCTCAAGCTCCAGGCGAACTTCGTGCGCCCTGGCTTCCGTTACTTTGTATGTGCTAATCGCCAAAACAGCGACACCCAACGTGGCAATCGAAATACCGATTTCAAAAACCCGCATCAAGAACAAGGCGCGCGCCGGCTGGAGGTTCCCAAGCGCCACATCGAAACCCGTCCAGTTAAGAAGATATCCCGACATAAACAAGGCCACGGCCATTCCCAGCTTCACCATCCACCAATAAACCGCGCCGAACATGCCTTCCCGGCGCTGGCCGTTTTCCAACTCGTCCACATCGCACAAATCGGCCATCATGGATCCTACCAACGTGAAGAGACCGCCGAGCGCAAACGCGATGAGAGGAGCGGCCAAAAGAATCAACAGAGGCTGGCCTGGTTTGTAACAGAACCATTTAAGAACATACCCCAGCATCGCGATTCCCATTGAGATATAAAAGGCATTTCGCTTGCCGACTTTCGTCGAAATCCACGTGATCAGAGGAATGACGCAGAAAGTGGCCACGGACGAAATAGTCCCAAACCATCCAATGTACTTGCCTCCAGCCGTCTGATCTCCACCGAAAATATAATAAATGATCACGTAAGACCCGAGACCTGAAATGAGCATGAAGCCGTTGAACACGGAGAAGGTCGCCGCGCACAATTTAAGAAACTGCCAGTTCTTCAGAGTGACAAAGAACACTTTAAAGAAATTGGAAAACTTGTTGATGATTTCCTGAGATACGGCCACTTTGGGAGCGTCCGCTTTATCTTCTTTCTCAGCGATGGCGTAAAAACGTTCCTTAATGAAAATGGCCGGGAGCATTCCAACAACGGCCACGAAAATTCCAACCCCGATGGCGAGAGAGCGCGCCCCCTGGACAGGCGTCGCGAAGAGGGTTTTGTTCGCCATAATGGCCCAAAACCAAGGAACCGCCACCCACGCGAATTGTCCGACGAAATTACTGACGCCCATGAGCCGCGTGCGCTCATGATAATCCGACGTCATTTCATACCCCAAAGCGATGAACGGAGCCGCATAAACGGTGTAGGCCATGTAGAAAATAATGGAACCGATGGTGAAAAACCAGAAATAGAAGCTTTGGCTGTGGCCGGCGGGAAGCTGCCACATCAGGGCAAAAATAAGACCGGATAAAAGGGCCCCCACGAAAATGTAGGGTTTCCGTCTCCCCCACTTGGATTTGGTGTGATCCGTCAAATACCCCATGATGGGATCGATGATGGCATCGACAAACCGGGGCAAAGCCAAGATGGTGCCGATCAAGGCCGGGTTCATACCAAGCCCCAGGTTCAAAACGATGGCCATGCAGCCCAAAGCGGCGGGGAGCAAGTTATTACAGAGAGACCCGAGTCCATAAACAAATTGTTGAAAATAGGGAATGCGATCTTCCGGCGCAGTCTGATAACGATTAACTTCACTCATTGGGGTTCCTTCCTTTTATTCTGAACGCAGCTCTTAGGGCGGGGTTAAATCTTCCAAAAGCCAGTCAAATGACTTTACGAATTATGATTGTCGACAAAACAAAATGGCGGTACTTTTGTCAATAAGATTATATCACCCCAAGGCGTGCAAAAGAACAGCGCAGGCGGCGCCCACATTGAGCGAATCCACCCCCGGACCGGGATGTTGTTTTACGATACGGGCCACCACATCGCATTTCTTTTGAATCAATTGATGAAGCCCCTCGCCTTCCGACCCAAGAACCAGAACGAAAGGCCGCGGAGGGTCCATTTTCTTGACGTCATCTCCCCCCATATCGGCTCCTAGGATCCAAAACCCCTGCTCTTTAGCGTGTTCCAGAGATTGCGCCAAATTGGACACCTGCGCCACGGACATGTGGCGCGCCGCGCCGGCGGAGGCGCGGACGACCGATTCCGTGACCGACGCCGCCCGCCATTTGGGAATCACCACGCCGGGAACGCCAAAGAAAACCGCCGAGCGTAAAATCGAACCGAGATTCTGCGGGTCCGTGATTCCATCCAGGAAGAGAAGTGAAGGGCCTCGAACCTGAGCGGCCAGAGCCTGTTTTAATAAGACGTCAAATTCCGAGAAACGAAAAGGAGTCACTTGCGCCACAACACCCTGGTGGTTTCCCGTTACCATGCGTTCCAACTTGACTCGTTCGATCCAATGAAACGGGACCTTCTTCTGCCGCGCCAACTCCACAATCTGATCGACGGGCTCGCCCTTCACCCCTTGGGCGATAAACACCTTGATAACGGCGCCGCTCTCAAGCGCTTCCCGAACAGGCCAGCGCCCATAAACGAAATCCGACCCTTCATTCTCAGAATGACCCCTTCCTTTCCCGTGAAAAGAAGACACCGTTAAATCCGTTTAAGGCGGGGGCCGGAAGACGAATCTTCGACCAGAAAGCCCTTCGCTTTCAGGCGGTCCCGAATCTCGTCCGACTTGGCCCAATTCCGTTCCTTGCGCGCTTTCTCGCGTTCAGAAACCATCGCCAACAACTCGCTCGGCCATTCTTCTTCAACCGGAGCTTTCAGCCCAAGCGCCTCCATCATGGAAAGCATTTCGTTTGAAAGCCCCTTCCAATCCACTTCATTGGCCACGGGAGTCACTTTGTCCATTTCATAAATGACCGTGCACATTTTGTTAAGCGCTCCCAACGCGCCGGAGGTGTTTAAATCATCGGAAAGCGATTTCTCAAACTCAGCGGCGATATCGTCGATTTCCTTGCGCAAGCGGCCCTCCACCGGGCGCGCCACCGCCTGGTTCTTCTCGCGATCCAGGGCAATCCGATAGGCGCCGCACACCCGGTCGGACCACGCCGCCTTCGCTGCGTCCAGTTCTTGATCGGAATAATTCAGAGGGCTCCGGTAATGTTGAGAGAGGAGAAAATATCGGACGACAACCGGATCCACCTTGGCGAACACGTCTTTCAACGCGAAGAAATTCCCAAGTGACTTAGACATTTTCTCTTCGTTGATGGTCACGAAACCATTGTGCATCCATAGCTTGGCGAATCTTTTCCCGGTGGCCCCCACCGCCTGCGCGATTTCATTCTCATGATGCGGGAAAATCAAATCCTGACCGCCCCCGTGAATATCAAACTCCTCGCCCAGATGCTCAATCGCCATGGCGGAGCACTCGATATGCCACCCCGGCCTCCCCAAGCCCCAGGGCGACGACCAGGACGGCTCTCCCGCTTTGGCGGCTTTCCACAAGACGAAATCAAGCGGATCTTTTTTATCCGGGTCCACTTCCACGCGAGCCCCTGACTCCAACTCATCAATCTTTCGTTTTGAAAGCTGCCCGTACGCGGGAAATGCCCGAACAGAAAAGAAAACCGATCCTTTGGCCGCATAGGCCATTTTGGCTCTCATGAGCCGATCGATGAGACGCATAATAGAGGGAATGGACTGAGTGACGCGCGGATATCGATCGGCCGGTTTCACATTGAGACGCGACATCATGTCGAAATAATTTTGAATATAGGGTTCAGGAAAGGCGAGAGGATCCGCGTTCGTTTTTTTGGCGCGGTCGATGATCTTGTCGTCGATATCCGTGAAATTCTGGATATGGCGGACGTTGAGGCCGCGCCGTTCCAACACGCGTTTAAGAAGATCGAAAACGACATAACACCGGGCATGTCCCAAATGGACGTCGTCATACGGCGTGATCCCGCATACATACAACCGAACATCGCCGGCTTTAAGCGGCGTGAACGTTTCTTTCCGGCCGGTCATTGTATTATGAAGAACCAGGTCGGACATCAGTTCCCCTTTGACGCGACCGGGACCAATGTCGCCACAGCCCAGACAGCAATGCCGCCACGAGCACGGAGGAGCCGAGTCCCTTCGGACGTCTTGGCTTTGACGCTCACGCTGGAAAGAGGCAAAGAGAGGAGAGCCGCCAACGTCCCCCGGAGGGCCGTCTTATGGGAAGAGAGGCGCGGCTTATCGGCCACCACCGTCACATCCACATGAATCGGTTTAAAGTGAGCCCGGCGCACCCGTCTCAACGCCTCGGCCAATAATTTCCGGCTATCGATTCCCTTGAATTTTTTGTCCGTATCGGGAAACAGGTCGCCGATATCCCCCAGGCAGGCCGCCCCCAAGAGAGCATCGATCAACGCGTGAAGGAGGGCATCTCCGTCAGAATGGCCCCTGAGGCGAGGAACTCCCGAAAATGAAACGCCGCCCAACACAAGCGGCCCCGATCTCGAAAAATCATGAGCGTCAAACCCAAACCCCGTCCGCGGTCCGTTAATTTTCATTCACCCTCACCAGTGCGCGACGCACGAGCGTGCGACACATCAATAAGTCGCCCGGCACCGTCACTTTGACGTTCGTGGCCGACCCTCTCACAAGACTCACGCCATATCCCTTCCGCTCCGCCAACTCAACATCGTCTGTCGCCGTTTTCGACGGCTTGAGCAGACATTGAACAGCGATCGCCCGTTTAAATCCTTGCGGCGTTTGCGCCAACCACATATGTTGACGAGAAATGGTTTTTCTCACGCGCGCGTCGATGGTTGACAATTTCAGCGTGTCCGGAACGGGCCACGCCGCCAACGCCACGCCGCGCAGGCCGGCTGCGCGCTCCACGCGCTCGACAATGTCACGCGTGACCAGTGGCCGCGCGCAATCGTGCACCAAAACAACATCGAGTTGATCGGAGAGGGCGCGGACGCCGTTTCGAACCGATTCGCCTCGAAAAGCGCCGCCAAGAACGGACCTGATTTTTTTCTTGGTCGAGAAAGAACGAATCCGGCGATCGATCAAGGATCGGCACTCCTTTGAAACCACAACCACAATTTCTCGGATGGAGGGAACCTCATTAAACACCCGGAGGGATTTCATAAAAAGAGGTTCGCCGTCGAACGACATGAGCTGCTTAGGACGAGAGCCCTTCAAGCGGCGGCTGGACCCCGCCGCCAACAACACCGCTCCGGAACGCATGGACTAAACGGCGGGCGGGGTCGTTTCCTCAATCGGAAGCTGAACCGGAGGCCGTCCGTTCCCCTCTGACTCGCGACTATCAAGAATCCGGGCAAAAATCATCCGGCCCGCCGACGTCTGAAGAATGGAATTCACGTAGACCCCCACGCGTTTGCCGATATGGCGACGCCCCTCGTCCACCACGATCATCGTTCCATCATCCAAATATCCAACCGCCTGAGACTTCTCTTTGCCTTCCTTGACCAAATAAATATTGAGCGAATCGCCCGGCAGAACCACCGCCTTTAACACCGCCGCCAAATCATTGACGTTCAAAACGGAAATCCCTTGAAGGGCCGCGACTTTGTTTAAGTTGAAATCAGTCGTGGCCACCTTGCCGCCCAATTCCTTGGCCAACTCCAACACCTTGGTATCCACTTCTTTGATGTGAGAATAATCCCGATCGTAGATTTTGAGATTGATGCCGTGAATATCCTGAAGCCGTTTGAGAATATCCAGACCCCGGCGGCCCCGCTGGCGTTTCGTGGCGTCCGATGAATCCGCCACCATTTGAAGCTCGTGCAAAACGAACCGGGGAACGATAAATTTTCCCGACAAGAAACCAGTCTCAATCACGTCGGCAATCCGCCCGTCGATCAAGACGGACGTGTCCACCACTTTAATATCCGTGTTCTTCTTGCCCTTGACGATAATGTCTTTCTCGAGAAGATCCAATTCGCCTTTTTTCCGGATGGCGATCATGCTCCCTAAAATCACCAAAAAGAGATTGATCAAAACGGAAAAACGCGTGAGGGCTTGATAATAAACGGGATTTTCAAGGCGGAGGACATACCAATCAAGCCCTTTGGACACCACAAAGCCGCCCACCGCTCCGATCAACCCAAACACAACGACATCCAACCGAATAAGATCAATCATCAGCTCCAACGCGATAATGACCGCGCCGAACCCCAACCCCACCAAGATACCGGTGTAGGTTTTATCGACAAAAAAATAGCCCACAATGGGGCCCAAGATCACAACCAAGACTCTTATAATATTGAACATAACGGTTCGAGGCTCCTTTTATCCCTCGCCCTGAATGGGCGGCGGGTTCTCCGGCGGCTTCTTCTCCTTCTGTTGTAAATCCTTGAAGAAATCCTCCGGGGTCATATGGTCCAACTTCTTCTTGAAATCACTCACTTCTTCTTCGCTGATCGGCTTGAGTAATTCAGGGCACGCTTCAAACACCTGCTCATTGACGAGAATCGGGCAATGGGCCCTGACCGCCAAGGCCACCGAATCGCTGGGACGCGCGTCCACCACCATTTCTTTGCCATCTTTCTCGATGCAAATTTCGGCGTAAAAAGTCGAATCTTTGAGCTCGGTGATCACCACCTGTTTGATGCTCGCGTTAAGGCCGGTCACGACGACGACAAAAAGATCATGAGTGAGCGGTCGCGGGAACTGTTGCCCGGCCAAGGCCATCCCGATGGCGCCGCCTTCATAAAGCCCGATCCAAATAGGAAGAAGACGCGGACCGTCGATCTCTTCCAGAACCATGACGCATTGCCCTCCCACTTGGGACAAGGAGTACAAACGCGTGAGCTTCGCCATCACCAGCCTCCAAACAAATTCATGCCGCCGTTAACGATGAAAAGATATCAAACTCAGAATAATCTGTCTTTAAAACAATAATCGCGTGATTGTTATGGTTTGCCCAATGTCGCCAACCCCAGCAAATAGGCGATATCATCGTCGGAAATGAGCACGTTGGCATAACCCAAAACGGCCGGACGCTCAAGAATATCTTCGTTTCGGACCCCCACGCGAAGCCAATGAATCGGCGAGACCTCGGCTCCCACCGCCACCCACGCCCCTTTGATGCGGTTGCCCTTGACGACGCGGTCTCGCGAGAAATCGGTGACTTCTCCGGTCAACCGAACCAGATCCTGAAGCGGTTTGATTTTCCAGAGCGGTTTCACAGAAAACCCGACGCCGCCGGCGGATCTAATGGCTCCGGCGTATCCGGTAAAGGCGCCCCACGTGCCGCCCATATAGGCATTGATCCGGTTCTTCCTCTCGTAGGCCTGATGGCTTTCATCCGCGATCGGATCCCCTATGTTCGTCGCTCCAATCGTGTAAAATTTGTCTAGCCGAGGAGCGATCGTAATATTTCCGTCGGAGCGGCTTTCTTTGTCGCGAAAATCGTACCGGTACCGGTAATCCCAGTAGAATTTAAATTTGGTGAAGCGCCCGAAAACCTGACTGGCGGAGCCGGCGGTTTCCTTAATAGACGCGACGGCCGACTTCATGTTTTTGGCTGTTTCCTCATCCGTCACAAGCGCGCCGATGGTTCCTTTCCCGGCCGTGATTCGTTCCATGACGTCGTCGAGTTTGGTCGTAATGCCTCGCAACTTCTCGATCGTCACCTTGAGATCCATTTTCTTTTCCGTGCCGAGTTCGGCCAACACGTTCGTGAACACTTTCGTGTTTTCAGTCAAATCCCTCACGTTCAAAACGATTTGCTCAAGGTCCTGGGAATGATTGCCCAGAGCCACGTTCAACGATTCGGAAATTCGCCGGATGTTAGAGACCGTGGCCTTTAAGTTTTCGACGATATTCCCGTATTTTTCATCGTCTTCAAAAAGGGCCGCGATGCTGTCCATCGTGTTGTTTAACGTAGAACCTTTCAACCCTTGAATAATGGAACCGGATTCCAAAAGCGGGGACTCAGGGGTGCCGGGTCTAATGTCAACAAAGCGGGTACCGATAATGCCGGTGGAACCAATGCTGGCCGTCCCATTTTGGTAGATGAGGATGCCAGGTTCAACGCCAATCTCAACCCGGGCCCGTCCAGCCACCAACTGGATGCTTTTGACTTTCCCAACCTCAACGCCCGAAATTTTTACGGCGGCTTTCGGAGGAAGCGCCTGAACGTCGTCAAATTCAACGAAATAGGAATGGCGATGAGAAAAAAGTTGGACATCCCCCAGGAAAAGAATCCCCCCCAGAATCGCGGCCAAAGAAAGAAGGAAAAATAACCCCACTTTTGTTTCCTGGTTCACTCTTATTTCCCTCCTGATTTTTGACGTCTACTCAATGGCCCGCACCTGCATCTGAATCGGGCCGCGCGAGGACCCGGTGATAAATTGTTTCACCAAGGGGTCCGTCGAATGACGAATTTCTTGCGACGTCCCCAAGGCTACGATTTTTCCCTGATAAAGCATCGCGATTCGATTGGAAATTTTAAAGGCCGAGGTCATATCGTGCGTCACCACAATGGATGTCACCCCCAGACTTTTTTGAAGGCCCAAGATCAGTTCATTGATCACATCGGACATAATGGGATCCAGTCCCGTCGTCGGCTCATCGTACAAAATATAACTCGGTTCATAGGCGATGGCACGGGCCAGCGCCACGCGTTTTTTCATTCCCCCCGACAGTTCCGCCGGTTTCAAGGCGGCGATCTCAGGCTTAAGACCCACAAGACCCAGCTTTTCAGCCACCACATCTTTCCAATGCCGGGCCAAATCCGGGCGCAAATTGTGAAGGCCGAACGCGATATTCTCTCCCACGGTCAACGAATCGAAAAGCGCGCCGCCTTGAAACAAATAGCCGAACTGTTTTTGAATCTCGTTTAACGCGTCGCCTTTTAATGAGGTGATATCAACGTCCTTCACGGTGATCCGCCCCTTGTCCGGCTTCATGAGGCCGACGATGTGTTTTAAAATAACGCTCTTTCCGGCGCCGGAGCCGCCCATAATCGTGATGGTTTCTCCTTCCTTGATTTCAAGATCGAGGCCGCGAAGAACCCGGTTCAAACCAAATGTCTTTTCCAACCCTTGAAGTGAAATCATCCGCCGATTCCAATCGAAACAAGAAAAGCGCTCAGGAAATAATCGCCGACCAAAATAAGCACCATGGAGATAACCACCGCCGATGTCGTGGCCCGGCCTACCCCTTCCGCGCCCCCCGAGCAGGTGAATCCTTTATAACAAGACGTCGTCACGATGATGAGGCCGAAGAAAAACGCTTTGATGAGGCCGTGCGCCACGTCGTTTAAATCAACGAAGGTCGTGACTTCTTCCCAATACACGCCGGAGGCGATTTTGAGCTGGAGATTGGCGACGAGAAAACCGCCGATAACGCCGATAATATCGGCGAGGGCGGCCAAAATCGGCATCATGATCATCATGGCGATAAAGCGCGGCACCGCCAGATAGCGCACGGGGCTTGTCCCAAGCGTGTACAGCGCGTCGATTTGTTCCGTGACGTTCATGGTTCCCAGTTCCGCCGTGATGGACGCTCCGACGCGGCCCGCCAAAACGACCGAGGTCAAAACCGGCCCGAGTTCTTTCACCAGGGAAAGGCCGACAACGGAGCCCACATAAAGCGGCTCATTGAACACTTTGATAAAGGAGAAACCGCTTTGAAACGCGAGCACCATGCCGGTAAAAAGAGAGGTCAGTCCAACGACGGCGAACGAACTGACCCCGATCTCCGCCATCTGCGTGACGCTCAGACGCGGCTCCCATCGCCCTCGGACAAAAGAGACAAGCGTCTCCCGCCAGAGAAGCGCCACCTGCCCGACGGATTCCGCCACCTCGAGGATGAAACGGCCCATGTGATTAATCCACTTCATAAAATTAAGAAACCCCCACGCGCGGGACGCGCTTGGATATCCCGCAGAAAATTTCATACGGAATCGTTCCAGCCCAAGAAGCCCAGTCCGCGGCCGACAGCGTGTCGGCCCCTTGCCGGCCGATGAGAACCACGTCCTCTCCCACTTTTGTGTCGACTCCCGTCACATCAACCATAATTTGATCCATCGTCACCCGTCCCACAATGGGGCATCGCTTCCCCTTAATAAGAACAAACCCTTTGTTGGAAACGCTCCGCGGGATTCCATCCGCGTATCCGACCGGAAGCGTGGCGATCAACGATTCCTTTTTCGTCACAAAGGTTCGCCCATACGAAATCGACGTTCCCGGCGGAACCCGCTTTATGAAAACCGCTTTCGTTCGCCAACTCAACACCGGTTGAAGAGAAACGCCGGAGGGCCAGGAAACAAGAGAAGAGCCAAAAAGCGCCAAGCCGGGACGAACCATTTCATGATGAGACTCTTTCATCAAAGCGATCGCCGCCGAATTGGCGATATGAAATCGAGTGTCGGCCAGACCCATCTGACGCGCCGTCTTTTTAAGTTCCAGGAAATCACTCAGTTGCTGCCGCGTGTACGCCTCATCAGAATCCGCGCACGCCAAATGACTATAGATTCCCGCCACGCCCCGTTCTTTTT
>PLLH01000025.1 GCA_003140895.1 Elusimicrobiota bacterium | reverse complement strand
ATGAGCGGCGAGACCCAGACGGGTGTCAGCGCCTTCTGGTTGGACGACGGCATGGATTCAGGGCCCTTATTTCAACAAGCGTCTCTCGCGATTGACCCGGCTGACGATACTGTTTCTCTTCGAACCAAACTGATTTCTCTTGGCGTGGACGTCCTGGGCGGTGTCATGAAGAAAATATCCGCCGGCGATTTGGTCCGACAACCGCAGGAAGGACCCGTGTCGCTCGCCCCGCCGCTTAAAAAAGAAGAAGGCGTTATCGATTGGAAAAAACCGGCGGCGTCCATCGCGAATCTGATTCGAGGCGTCGTGGAATGGCCCGGCGCCCAAACGAGTTGTCACGCCAAAAACCAGCCGGTGAAGAAAATCAAAATCATAAAAGCGCGAGCTGAGTGTTCGGTTAAAGGGACGAACGTCCCTGGAACAATTCTAGAGGTACGAAAATCCGAAGGCCTTCTCGTTCAAGCGGGAGACGGGGCGGTTCTTCTTATGGACGTTCAGCCGGAAGGGAAGAAACCCATGCCCGCTCTGGCGTTTTGGCAGGGGGCCCATTTGGATATCGGCACAGTCCTTGGGACTCATCCGTCATGAACTCTCTCCTTAATGTTCCGCTGAGTCAATGGCCGGAGATCATTGAAGGTTTGGGCGGCGAAGCGTATCGGGCGGCCCAGTTGATCGATTGGATTTTCAAAAAGAGGGTTTTCTCCTTCAAAAAAATGTCCAACATCTCGCAGAAGGTCCGGGAGGGTCTCGAAAAAAATTACTCAATCCGAAGCCTGATGTTGAGCGGAGCCGAGGAATCCAAGGTGGACGGCACCACGCGGTATTTCTTTAAAACCGAAGACGGACACGACGTGTCCTGCGTTTATCTCCCGTTTGAACACCGGCGCTCGTTGTGCCTGTCGACCCAAGCCGGTTGCGCGTGGGGCTGCGTGTTCTGCGCTTCGGGCCAGGTGAAATTTCAGCGCAATCTCACGCCGAGCGAGATGATCGACCAGGTTTTTTTCATTGAGGAAATTGTGGGGAAGCCATTGGACAGTTTGCTTTTTATGGGGATGGGGGAACCTCTCGCCAATTACAACGCGCTGGTGGACACGTTGAACATGGTCCGTTCCCCGCTGGGCTTGGGGTTCGGCGCCCGGCATGTGACGGTGTCGACGAGCGGACTGGTTCCGCAAATTGAAATGCTCGCCGAAAGCGCACCCAAAGTGAACCTCGCCATTTCTCTTCACGCCGCCAACGACCCGCTTCGGAAAACGCTTTTGCCCAAGTCGTCCGCGTGGAGCATTAAAGAGGTGTTGAACGCCGCAAAAACGTATTCTAAAAAGACGGGCGCCACGGTGACGTTTGAATACGTGCTTCTGGGCGGCGTGAACGATTCCGAGCAGGACGCCAAGCGATTGGCCAATTTAATCCGGGGTTTGGCCCGTTATGGGGATTACTGGGTGAATTTAATTGCCTATAATCCGGTTCCGGGCTTGCCTTACGTAAAGCCGGAGGCGGACAAAGTCGATTTGTTTAAATCCATTCTCACGGTACGCCAGGTACCGGTGCGGGTGAGAAAACCGCAAGGCGTCGACATCGGCGCCGGTTGCGGCCAATTGGGAGAAGCGCGCTAACTATGTCAACCGAACCAAACGAACAGGACGGGGTTCAATCCCCGGCGGAAAAAACGCCGTTTCATCATCATTTGAAGAAAACGTGGGTCCTCGCCCTCCTGACTCTTGCGGCGGTGGGAGCGCTGTCGATATTCTTCATCAACAAAGCGATGGTGACTATTTTGCATTCGCGTCCGGAAGTCACGGTTCCCGCGCTGGAAGGGAAAGGGCTCACGCAGGCGCTTGAGATCGTCTCCAAACTTCAACTGTCGCTGACCCAAGACGGCATGGAGTTTGATGAAACGCTCCCTGCCGGAACCATTGTTCGCCAGCAACCGCCCTCCGGTATGCAAGTCCGCACCGGGCGCGCCATTCGGGTCGTGGTGTCCAAAGGAGGCCAGGCCGTTTATGTGCCGGACGTGAACGGGAAGCGCTTGGCCGAGGCCCAGAGCATTTTGGCCGTCGAAGGTCTTCAATTGGGAGCGCTCGCGGAGGTCTATTCCGCCGATTTTGACAACAAGGTGGTGATCTCCCAGGATCCGAGTTCGGGAACGGTGGTGACGCGCGGGGCGCTCGTGGATGTGGAGGTGTCGAAAGGCGCTCCCCCCGCCGGGCTTCCGCTTCTGCCCGATTTTATGGGGAAGTCTCAACAGGATGTGCATGAATGGGCTCAAGGAATCAAAGCCCGGGTTCGCGTGAAGGAAGACGCGAAATCCGTGGGCGTGGCTGGAACCGTGGTCAAACAAAATCCGGCTCCAGGGCAACCGCTCTTGGAAGGGCAGACGATTGATGTGACCATCGTTCCCGTGGTGACATCCAACCAGGGGTATCGCCTCAATTATCAGATTCCCAACGACGTGGGCCCTGTCACGGTCCGCATGATGGCGCGGGACAACCGCGGAGAAAGCCAAGTCTACAAGGGGGAACACGAAGGGGGGCAAACCATCGAAATTCCCATGAGCGTGAACTCAACGACGCGCGTCCGAATTTATTTAAACGATGTGCTAAAAGATGAAAAGGTCATTGAACCCTAAATTTCCATGTCGATCTTAATCGCTCCCTCCATCTTATCCGCCGATTTCGCGAAACTGGCCGAGGAGGTCAAGCTCGTCGAAAAAGCCGGCGCGGATTGGATCCACGTGGATGTGATGGACGGTCACTTCGTTCCGAACATCACGATCGGGCCTGCGGTGGTGAAATCCCTTAAGAGACACACGTCGCTTCCGTTGGACGTTCACCTCATGATCACGGATCCCCTGAAATACGCCGAACCGTTCGTGAAAGCCGGCGCGTGGGGCATCACCTTCCATGTGGAAGCGGTCAAGGATCCCTCCGCCGTCATCGCCGAGATCAAGCGCTTGGGGGCCAAACCGGGCCTCTCCATAAAACCGAAGACACCCGCCTCCTCGGTCATCCCCTTCTTGAAAGACATCAACGTGGTGTTGGTCATGACGGTGGAGCCGGGGTTTGGCGGACAGGCGTTTATGGCGGATATGCTTCCCAAGATAAAAGAGCTTTCATCTGTGATCAAGTCCAACAAATATGACTGCCGCATCGAAGTAGACGGGGGAATCGACGCCAAGACCGGCCAGCTCACCGCGTCCGCCGGAGCCCGCGTTCTCGTCGCCGGAAATTCCATCTTTGGCGCGCCGAACCCGGCCGCCATGGTCAAAACCCTCAAAAAAATAACCGCGTAAAAAAACCGAGGCCACGCGGGGAAGATTCATCTTCGTTGAAGATTCTCTTCGCCCCGTGGCCCCGGTCTCACGTTCATTGCCTGCTTAAAAGGGGGAGGATGTGGGGATTTATTTGTTGGTGACCCACGCTCGGTTTGGGTGACCTCGCCCAGCACTCCTCCCAAAATTCTCTTTTCGTTTTAAAGATCCGTGTGTCTGAAACTCACTCGCTTCTCTTGGTTCCAAGGTAGATCCGACGTGGGTCAAAGTCAAGAGAATTTCGTGTGACAAGGCCGGGGAGAGAAAATTGACGCGTTTCCTGAGGGAGTTTTTGCGGAAGGTTTTTTAGGGGGCTCTTTTTCCGTCGGAAGAAATATTTTTGGGTCCTCTGTGACTTTTTTCACACCCCTGTTTTTGAGTCGAATAGCCCTTGAAATGAGGGGGCGGCGGGGCTATAGATTTGGTTCGTTTTCGAGGATTAAGCGTTGGCTTCCAAATAGCGTTCCGCGCTGATGGCCGCCTGGCAGCCGCTGCCGGCCGCCGTGATGGCTTGACGGAAGGTTCGATCGACGACGTCGCCGCAGGCGAAGACGCCCGGAATGGAGGTCTCCATTTTGGGGCTCGTGAGAACATACCCTTCCTCGTCCATTTTCAGAACGGATTTAACAAGGGACGAGTTTGGAATATGCCCGATGGCGAGGAAAAGACCGTCCACGTTTAAGTCGGACATGGCGCCTGTTTTGGTGTCTTTCAGGCGAAGCCCGCTCACCTTGGGGTCTCCCAACACTTCATCAATCACTTTCCCCAATTGCCAGGCGATCTTCGGGTTTTTTCGGGCGCGGTCGGCCATGATTTTGGAGGCGCGAAGCTCCAATCGCCGGTGAACCACGGTCACTTTGCTCGCGAAGCGGGTTAAAAAATTGGCCTCTTCCATGGCGGAGTCGCCCCCGCCCGTCACGGCCACGTCCTTCCCTTTATAGAAGGCGCCGTCGCAGGTGGCGCAGGAGGTCACTCCTCGTCCCCAGAGGCGGCTTTCCGACGGAAGGCCCAGTTTCCGGGGGGCGGCCCCGGTGGCCACAATCACCGTTTTTCCATGGGCCACGGTGTCTTCAAAGGTCACCTCAAAGGGTTTCTTGGCAAAGTCCACTTTCGTGACGTCTTTAAAAAGAATCTGCGCGCCGAACCGCTCCGCCTGCTTTCTCATATTCTCGACGAGATCGGGACCGTTCACTCCCTCGGGATAGCCGGGAAAATTTTCCACCTCGGTCGTGGTCATAAGCTGTCCTCCGGCGGCGTAGCCGGCCAGGACGAGCGGTTTCAAATTGGCGCGGGCGGCGTAAATGGCGGCGGTGTATCCCGCCGGTCCGCCTCCGATGATGATGACCTCATGCTCCATAGAAAACCCCTCCATAAAATGATGTCCCATTGTAGATGATTTAAAACGTTTCCGAAAACCCGAAGTTCCTTCTCTGAATGACATATTATTAAGTCCAATGAAGAAGAAATTTGAATGGACAAAACCCATTTTTGGGTGGGTCATGTACGATTTTGCGAACTCCGCTTTTTCGACGACGGTGATGGCGGTGATTTTCGCCGTCTATTTCGCGAAGGCGCTCGTGCCGCCGGAAGGCGCCCGGATTTTCGGGATGCTGGTTCCGGGGGAATCGCTCTGGGGGTACATGATTTCGCTCAGCCTGGCGATTGTGATTATCCTGGCGCCCGGGCTGGGGGCGCTGGCGGACGCTTTTCATTCGAAGCGCCGCGCGCTCCTTGTTTTCACGCTCATCGGGTCTTTAAGCAACGCCGCCCTTTTTTACGCCACGCCGGGGCGGCTCTGGGTGGG
>PLLH01000088.1 GCA_003140895.1 Elusimicrobiota bacterium | reverse complement strand
AAATTAAAAACGAAGGGAAGCTCTTCCAGAAGGCGCAGAAAATCGGAATGGGAAAATAAATGATCATCATCCTCGACTTCGGTTCTCAATACACGCAACTCATCGCCCGGAAGGTGCGTGAGTCGCAGGTGTATTGCGAGATCCATCCTTTCTCCGTAACGGCTGCCGTGATTCAAAAGCTGAATCCGAAAGGGATTATTCTCTCCGGAGGGCCGTCGAGTGTGTATGAAAAAGGGGCTCCCAAACCCGACAAGAAAATTTTCGAGCTGGGGTTGCCGATCTTCGGGATCTGCTACGGCCTTCAGGTGTTGATTGACTATTTCGGGGGAGAGGTGAGTCGCGCGCCCAAACGAGAATACGGGCCGGCCACGGTGGACGTGTCGACCGATGATCCCGTGTTTGCCGGAATGCCGCGCCGCCTTCCGGTGTGGATGAGCCATGGGGACGCCGCCACGCGCATGCCCTCCGGGTTTAAAACGTTGGCGACGACCGAAAACGCCCCCCACGCCGCCATTCGACACGCGCATAAAAATTTCTTCGGGGTTCAGTTTCATCCCGAAGTTCATCACACGCCGGACGGCGTGACCCTGCTCAAGAATTTCATGTTCAAGGTCTGCGGAGAAACGCCAAGCTGGAACATGAAATCATTCCTGGAAGAAGCCATCCGGGACGTCCGGGAACAGGTGGGCAACTCAAAAGTGATCCTGGGGCTTTCCGGCGGCGTCGATTCGGCGGTGGCGGCGGCTCTTCTTCACAAGGCGATCGGTCACCAGCTCACGGCCGTTTTCGTCGACAATGGCGTGCTTCGCTTGGGAGAAAAAGAACGGCTTCAAAATATTTTTGACGGATCTTTGGGACATGACCTTCGGGTTGTGGACGCCGGCGCCGCGTTTTTAAAGAAACTGAAGAATGTCAGCGACCCCGAGCGGAAACGGAAAATCATCGGAAAAGAATTTATCCGCGTGTTCGACGCGGAAGCGAAAAAAATCAAAGACGTGAAGTTTTTAGCGCAGGGAACCTTGTATCCCGACGTGATTGAGAGCGTGTCGGTGAAAGGCCCGTCCGCCACGATCAAAACGCACCACAACGTGGGCGGGCTTCCGAAGCGCATGAAGCTTAAATTGGTTGAGCCTCTCAAATATCTTTTTAAAGACGAAGTGCGGGCGCTGGGGCGCGAATTGGGGCTTCCCAAAGAGATGATCGATCGGCATCCGTTCCCGGGGCCGGGCCTGGCGGTTCGGATCCTGGGGCCTGTGAGCGCCGACCGGGTCGCCCTTTTGCAGGAAGCGGACGCCATTGTGGAATCGGAAATCCGCGCCGCGGGGCTATATGAGCGGCTCTGGCAGGCGTTCGCGGTTCTCCTCCCGGTCAAAACCGTGGGCGTCATGGGAGACCAGCGCACGTATCAAAACGCGGTCGCCGTGCGGGCTGTGACGAGTCAAGACGCCATGACGGCGGATTGGGCGGACATCCCGCGTCCGGTTCTCTCCCGAATTTCAAACCGCATCATCAACGAAGTGAGAGGCATTAATCGCGTGGTGCTGGATATTTCGTCAAAACCGCCGGCCACCATTGAGTGGGAATAAGGAGTGAGGCCATGACCAAGACCTTAGAAAAAATTGATTTACCGCTTCTCTGGAGAGGTAAAGTCCGGGACGTTTATGATTTGGGCGACCATTTGCTCCTGGTGGCCACCGACCGCATCTCGGCTTTCGATTTCGTTTTGCCGACGCTGGTACCGGACAAAGGGATTGTGCTGAATGAAATCTCCGAATTTTGGTTTAAAAAATTGTCCCATGTCATCGCGAACCACTTGATCACGACGGATGTGAACCGGTATCCGGCGAACGTGAAGCCTTACCGTCAGCAATTCGCCCGGCGCTCCATGCTGGTGCAGAAAACGGAGAAATTGCCCGTCGAATGCATTGTCCGCGGGTATCTGGCCGGGTCCGGCTGGAAGGAATATCAAAAGGCCCAATCCATCTGCGGCGTTCCTCTTCCCAAAGGGCTTCTGGAATCCGAGCGACTCCCGGAACCTATCTTCACGCCGACAACGAAAGAAGAAGGCGGCAAGCACGATGAAAATATCACGTTTGAGGAATTCGCCGCTCGTTTGGGCCAACCGCTCGCCGAAACCGTGAGAGCGAAGAGCCTGGAGCTGTACAAAGCGGCGCGGGATGAGGCCGAAACCAAAGGCATCATTCTGGCGGACACCAAATTTGAATTCGGCATGGTTGGGGGGCAGCCGATTTTGATTGACGAGGCGCTGACGCCGGATTCGTCCCGGTTCTGGGACGCCAAAATTTATCAAAAGGGGCGCTCGCAGGATTCCTTCGATAAACAATTTGTTCGCGATTATCTTGAGGAAATCAAATGGGCCAAGGAGCCTCCGGTGCCGCCGCTTCCGCCCCTGATCGTCGAAAAAACGAGAGCCAAATACATCGATGCCTTCGAGCGGCTCACGGGCACCACGTTTAAATCACCATCATGAAACCAGTCGTCATAGAGATCCATCCCAAAAAAGCGGCCTTTGACCCCTTGGCGCGCCAGGTGCAGTCTCAACTCATTGAGCTGGGAGAGCCCGCGGCGAACGCGTCGGTGTCCACGTGCCGGCTTTACCGGTTGGAAGGGGATTTCAACGTCGAACAGCTTGAGAAAATCGCCGAGACGATCCTGGTGGATCCCGTGGTTGAAACATTTACCGTCCAGGCGGACGCGGCCAAGGCCAAAAAAGGTAAGGTGAAGGAGTGGGTGGTTGATGTATGGCCGAAAACCGGTGTCACCGACCCCGTTGGAGAAACCGTCGAAACCGCGCTCAAAGATTTCGGTCTTAAAGGGCCCGCCCGGGCGTCCTCAGGGAACCGGTACCAATTTCCAAAGATCAAAGACCCCAAAAATTTAAAAATCCTCGCTAAGAAATTCTTGGCCAATGAGTTGATCCATGACATTGACATCCGAAAACCCAACTAAAACACTGTCGACGGTTCCCCTTCGGAACGCCGGGGCTGAAGCGCTTCAAAAAATCAGCCAGGACGGGCTTCTCTCGTTGACTCTGGAGGAAATGCGCGTCATCCAGAATTATTTCCTTCAAATCGGGCGCGATCCCACCGACGTGGAGTTGGAGACGTTGGCCCAAACGTGGAGCGAGCATTGCAATCACAAAACCTTTCGCGCCGCTTATACGTACCGGGAAGACAACGCGTACGGAACGAGGCCGCTGACGGACTCCGGGACGAAGGAATACGCCAATCTCCTTAAAGAAACCATCATGAAGGCCACGGAAACGCTGTCGCCTCAATGGTGCCTTTCCGTTTTTAAAGACAACGCGGGCGTGATTTCCTTTGACGAGAAAGACGGCGTTTCGTTTAAAGTTGAAACGCACAACCATCCTTCGGCGTTGGAACCCTACGGCGGCGCAGGAACGGGAATCGGCGGCGTGATCCGCGATATTTTGGGGTGCGGCCTCGGCGGAAAACCGGTGTTGAACACCGACGTCTTCTGTTTCGGGAATTTGGATATGTCGCCCAAAGACTTGCCGGCCGGAGCCATTGTTCCCCGGCGCATCGCCAGGGGCGTCATTTCCGGCGTGCGGGATTACGGAAACCGGATGGGGATCCCCACGGCGAACGGCGCCGTTTATTTTGACGCCGGGTACGGCGGCAACCCTCTTGTGTTTTGCGGCACCGTGGGGATTATGCCGATAAGAG
Source organism: Elusimicrobiota bacterium (assembly GCA_003140895.1). Lineage (GTDB taxonomy): Bacteria > Elusimicrobiota > Elusimicrobia > F11 > F11 > PLLH01. Next base: position 37,357 of record PLLH01000088.1, on the reverse strand, counting down.
CCCTCGCGAAACACGCCCAAGCGGGAGATTTGATTGTTGTGGTGGGAGGTCGCACAGGCCGGGACGGCATTCACGGCGCCACGTTTTCGTCCGCTCCTCTTGAAAAAGGAATCACCTCGAATGTGGTTCAGATCGGACACGCCATCATGGAAAAGAAAACGATGGACGTTCTTCTCGTGGCGCGAGACAAAGGGCTTTATCGCTCGATCACCGATTGCGGCGCCGGCGGGCTTTCTTCCGCTGCCGGCGAACTGGGCCAGGACACCGGGATCGACGTCGCTTTGGACACGGTTCCGCTCAAATATCCAGGGCTCAAGGCCTGGGAGATTTGGGTCTCTGAATCCCAGGAGCGGATGGTTCTCGCCGTCCCGCCGGAAAAATGGAATTTGTTGTCCATGCTCTTCTCGCAGGAAGACGTGGAGGCGGTCTCCATTGGGCGGTTTACCGATGACAAGAAACTGCGTCTCACGTACAACGCGGACGTGGTGGCGGATCTGGACATGGCCTTTCTCCACGACGGCCTTCCTCAACTTCATTTGAACGCGGTTTGGGACGCGAAAGAACATCAATCCCGGTATACGTCGGACGCGGGCGTGACCATCACGGGGCCTTCGGGAGAGAAGACGCGCCGGACGGATATCGCCGGCACTTGGACGGCTCTGCTCCGGCATCCCATCATCGCCAGCAAAGAAAGCGTCATCCGCCAATACGATCACGAGGTTCAAGGCGGGAGCGTCGTCAAACCGCTCATGGGGGTATTCCATGACGGTCCCTCCGACGCGTGTGTGTTTCGTCCGAAACTGAATGGATGGAAAGGCGTCGCGGTCAGCAATGGACTTAATCCCGAGATGGGCAAGTGGGATCCGTATGTGATGGCCAAGGTGGCGGTGGACGAAGCCTACCGCAATTTGATTTCCGTCGGCGGCGGCTTGACTCACGCGGCCATTCTGGACAATTTCTGCTGGGGCGATTCCAAAAATGCCGGTGATTTGGGCGGCCTGGTCCGCGCCGCCGAGGGGTGCCTTGAAGCGGCTCTGGCGTATGAGCTGCCGTTTATTTCCGGGAAAGACAGCTTTAACAACACGTGGAAATCGCCGGACGGATACTTGCATTCCATTCCGCCCACGCTTCTTGTGTCCGCGATCGGCGTTGTGGAGGATGTCCGTCAATGCGTGACGTCCGGACTTAAGACGCAAAAGAGCCTTCTTTATCTTATCGGGGACACCGGGACGGAACTCACCGGGTCTCTCGTGTCATCGTTGTGGGGAGAGGCCTCCGGGAAATTCCCTGACGTTAATTTTGTCAACGCCAAAGCGCTCTATAAGAAACTTCAAATGGCCATGAAGTACCGTCTGGTGTTGGCCTGCCACGATTTGTCCGAAGGCGGGCTCGCGGTGGCGGCCTCCGAGATGGCCTTTGGCGGCGAGGTCGGCGTCGGCCTGGATTTGTCCGGCGTCACACAAGATCCGGTTCCCTTCTTATTTGCCGAAACGCCGTCGCGGTTTTTGGTTGAAGTGGAACCCACCCGGAAAGGCGAATTTGAAACCATCATGGGGGGGCGTGGCGTTCAGTTGATCGGCGAAACCGTCCGGGAACCGGTGGTGTTTGTGTTCCGTAACGGCGAGACGCTTTTTAAAGAGAAAGTGGAGTTATTGAAGAACGCGTGGAAAGGAACCCTCAAAGGCCTGTAATGATGATGAAGAATCTGACGTCATTCAATGGAAATAGTTACGCCGTGAAGGCGCTTGTGGTCCGCGCGGCCGGAACCAATTGCGACCAGGAGACCCTTCACGCGCTGACGCTGGCCGGCGCGGAGTCGGACTTGGTTCACATCAACATGTTGCTCATGGGCCGCGTGCGGCTTCATCCCTATCAGTTGTTGGTGTTTCCCGGCGGGTTTTCCTACGGGGACGATATATCAGCCGGGAAGGTGCTGGCCAATCAGCTCCGGTTTCGGCTCAGGGATCAGTTGGAACGGTTTGTGGAAGCCAAAAAACCGATCGTGGGTATCTGCAACGGTTTCCAAGTTTTGGTGAAGGCGGGGCTTCTTCCGGGGTTCGAAACTTTGGATAATGAACAAAGGGTCACGTTAACGCTAAATGACTCCGGCCGGTTCCAGTGCGAATGGGTGACGCTTCAGGCCGAGAAATCGGCGGCCCACTGGCTCACGGCGCTTCCCAAAAAATTTGATCTTCCCATCGCTCACGGAGAGGGGAAATTTATCACGATGAGTTCGAACGTCTTGGACCAGTTGAAAGCCAACGGCCAAATCGTGTTTCGTTACGCGTCGAACAACCCGAACGGCTCGGTGGACAATATCGCTGGAATTTGTAACAAAGCCGGGAATGTGATCGGACTCATGCCTCACCCGGAGCGGTTTGTGGTGCGTCAGCAGCATCCCAATTGGCCGCTCCTCAAATCAAACGTGGGCCAAGACATCGGCGACGGGTTTCTATTCTGGAAGAGCGTGGTGGATTATGCCAAAACCTTCATTCGTTAATCCTTTCGGCAGTACGAAGGCGGACAAGATGCACGAAGAGTGCGGGGTCTCCGCCGTGTTCGGCAGTCCCGACGCCGCCCGCCTCGTTTATCTCTCTCTCTACGCGCTCCAGCACCGAGGTCAGGAAGCTGCCGGCATCGTCACCTCAAACGGGTCCGGCATGCATTCCAAAATCAGCATGGGCCTGGTGGGAGATATTTTTGACAAACCCACCCTCGATCAACTGACCGGAAACCATGCCATCGGCCATGTCCGATATTCGACGGCGGGCGGATCGAAAATTCAAAATTGCCAGCCGATCATCGCCAACACCGGGAACGGACGCCTCGCGGTGGCGCACAATGGGAATTTGACCAACGCCATCCAACTTCGAAAAAAATTGGAAGAACAGGGCGCCATTTTCCAAACCACCTCGGATACCGAAGTGGTTCTACATCTCTTCGCCAAATCCAAAGAGACCGGTTTTGTGCGGCCGCTCTTGGACGCGCTTCGGCGTTTGGAAGGGGCGTATTCCTTTGTGTTCATCACGAAGAAGGGGATTTTGGCGGCTCGGGACCCGTATGGCGTTCGTCCGCTTTCCCTGGGCCGGATCGGGAAAACGTGGGTCGTGGCTTCCGAAACGAGCGCCTTTGATTTGATCGGCGCCCGGTACGTGCGAGAGGTCGAGCCGGGGGAACTGATTGATATCACGGCCAAAGGCCTGGAATCGCATACGATTCGAACCACCAAACAGAAAGCGCATTGCGTGTTCGAATATGTCTACTTTTCACGGCCGGACAGCAAGATCTTCGGCCACAACGTTTACGAGATCCGCCGGGAAATGGGGCGGCAGCTCGCTAGAGAGGCCCCGCCGCCTCCCGGCACCGATATGGTGATCCCCATCCCCGATTCAGCAAGCGTGGCGGCCATGGGATACGCGGAGGAGTCCGGCATTCGCTATGACATGGGGCTCATTCGAAGCCATTACGTGGGGCGGACCTTCATCGAACCGCGTCAGTCCATCCGGGATTTTGGAGCCAAGATTAAGTACAATGCCGTGACGGAAGCTCTCGCCAATAAAAATATCGTTTTGGTGGACGATTCCATCGTTCGCGGCACCACCAGCCGGAAGTTGGTCCGAATGTTAAGACGCGTTGGAGTTCGAGAGGTGCACATGCGAATCAGTTCTCCTCCCATCATTGACTCCTGTTTTTACGGCATCGACACCCCCACTCGCAAGGAACTCATCGCCGCCAATCTTCCCGTCGAAAAAATCAGGGCCTATCTCGGAGTGAACAGCCTCGCTTATTTAAGCGAACAAGGGATGCTGAACTCGACCGGCATGGAGACCAAGGATTTCTGCACCGCGTGTTTCACCCGTCGCTATCCCATCAAATTAGAAAAGGCTCTTAAACATACATGACAAAAGCGTCCGTGTTGGTGATCGGATCCGGAGGGCGGGAGCACGCCATCGCGAGATCGATTTCCTTGAGTCCGCGCGTGGGCCTTGTGTTTTGCGCGCCGGGGAACGCCGGCATCGCGAAGGTGGCCACTCTCGTCAACCTCGATGTTAAAAATCACGCCGATGTCATCCGATTCGTTGAAGAGAAAAAAATTGAACTCACCGTGATCGGGCCCGAGGCGCCTCTCGTCGCCGGCTTGGCCGACGATCTTCGATTGAGAGGCCACCGTGTGGTGGGAGCCGGGAAACAAGCCGCTCAATTGGAGGGGAGCAAAGTCTTCGCCAAAAATTTCATGATGAAGTACGGGATTCCCACGGCGGCGTATAAAGAATTTACGAGCGCCTCGGAGGCTCGGGCCTTCATCAATTCTCCCATCGGCGCCCCCTTCCGCGTTTTGAAAGCGGACGGTCTGGCCGCCGGGAAAGGCGTTTTCGTGACGGAGTCCAAAGAGGACCTTCTCAAAGCGGTGGCATTGGTCATGGACGAGAAAAAGTTCGGCGCCGCCGGCGAAAAAATAGTTCTTGAGGAAACGCTGAGCGGGCCGGAAGTGAGCCTCATGGCGCTCACGGATGGGACCACGATTCTTCCCTTGTCCGCCTCGCAGGATCATAAACGGGTTTTTGACGGAGACAAGGGCCCCAACACCGGCGGCATGGGAGCCTATGCTCCTACCCCGTTCTACACCGAGGCCGTTCGAACGGTGGTGGAGCGGGAGATTTTGGACAATTTTATTCGGGGGATCAAAGCCGAGAAGTTCGTTTACCGGGGGATTATCTACTTCGGTCTCATGCTCACGGACAAAGGTCCCCAGGTGCTGGAATTTAATGTGCGGCTCGGAGACCCGGAAACCCAGGTCGTCTTGCCCTTGGTCGAGTCCGATTTATTTGAAGCTTTCCTTGCGGTAGCGCAAGAAGAGTTGAAAAATGTCCGCTTGGAGATCAAAACGGGGGCCGCCTGCACCGTTGTGATGGCATCCGGCGGCTATCCGGGGACGTTTGAAACAGGCGTGCCGATATCAGGCCTTGAGGGAGTGGAGCAAGAGGCCCAAGTTCTGGTGTTTCACGCGGGGACCAGGAAAGCGGCGGGGGATCAGATTGTCACCGCCGGGGGCCGCGTGCTCAGTGTGACGGGGCTTGGGGCCACGCTGGATCTCGCCGTTCAACAGGCTTATCACGGCGTGAACAAGATTAAATTTAAGAACGCTCATGTCAGGTCGGACATCGCCGCCAAAGCCCTGGCAAACAAAAGGATGAACAAACATCATGACGCAAAGCAAGCGCTCGTCTAAACAAAACCGAAAGAAAGAGCCGATCCTCGTCGGGATTGTGATGGGGTCCATTTCGGACGCGCCGATCCTCGAAGAGACGGAGTCGGTCTTAACGAAATTCTCCATCACCTATAAAAAGACCGTCGCCTCCGCGCACAGGACGCCGGACTTGGTCCGGAAATTTATTCGGGACTGCGAAGCCAAGGGAACCGAGGTATTTATCGCGGCGGCGGGAGGCGCGGCCGCCCTTCCTGGCGTTGTTGCCGCTGAAACCATAAAACCCGTTATCGGGGTTCCCATCGAATCTGTTCTGATGGGTCTGGATTCTCTTTTGTCCATCGCGCAGATGCCGGGAGGCGTTCCCGTGGCGGCGATGGCGGTGGGGAAAACCGGAGCCCGGAACGCGGGGGTCCTGGCCGTGGAGATTCTGGCGTTATCCCGGCCGGCTCTCTCGGAAAGGCTTCTCAACTTTAGAAAAGATCAACGCTCCAAAATTCAAAACGATGCCGAAAAACTCCAATCTAACGCCTAATATTCGCGAAATTCTCCCCGCTTCGAAGGTGAGTTTGGCCCTCTCGGAGCTCACGGCGAATTTGATGAAAGAATTCGATTTTTCGAAATCGGATGTGGCGCTCATTGGAATTCAATCCCGCGGGGTCATCCTGGCCAACCGCATCGCTCACACGCTTAAAACACATCATCTCTCCGTTCCAGTCGGAGCGCTGGATATCACCCTTTACCGTGATGATTTTTCCACCGCCGGCATCAACCCCGTGATCGGCGAAACCCACCTGGATTTTGATATCAACGGAAAGCAAATCGTTTTGGTGGACGACGTTTTGTTCACGGGCCGGACGGTTCGGGCGGCGATGGATCAACTGATCGATTTCGGCCGGCCCAAGAGCATCACCCTGTTCGTGCTGGTGGACCGGGGGCACCGCGAACTTCCCATCGCGGCCCATTTCGCCCCGATCAAAATCACCACCAAACGAACGGAATCCGTGAATTTGCATCTGGAAGAGTTGGACGGGAAAGATGAAATTGTCGTTTATGATCCGGTTGAGTGAGGAGAAATGGATCCCATGAAAAAAGACACGGCGCGGCTTAAGGATCTGTTGGGGCTCGAATATTTGTCGAGAGCTCAGATAGAAGAATTGCTCGATCAGGCGAAGCCGATGAAACAACTTTTTACCCGGTCGGTGAAAAAAGCGCCGGCGCTTCGCGGGAAAACCGTGGCGCTCGTGTTTTTTGAGCCGTCCACGCGCACGCGGACGTCCTTTGAGCTGGCCGCCAAACGTCTCTCGGCCGACACCTTGAACATCGCGGCTTCCACCAGTTCCGTTCAGAAAGGGGAATCCCTGATCGACACCGCCAAAACGCTGGACGCGATGAAAGTGGATTACATCGTTCTGCGTCACTCGGCCTCGGGCGCCCCGCACTTGGTGGCCAGGGAAGTCAAAGCCCGGGTGATCAACGCCGGTGACGGGTCGCACGAGCATCCGACGCAGGGGCTGTTGGACGCGTTCACGATTATTGAAAAAAAGGGAAAGATCGACGGCCTTAAAGTCGCGATTTTGGGAGACGTGGCGCATTCCCGCGTGGCGCGCTCCAATTTGTGGGTGTTGACGAAATTGGGAGCTCACGTGACGGTGTGCGCTCCGGAAACGCTCATTCCGCCGGGACTAAAAGAAATTTTTGGCTCTCACGTGACGATCACGAGCCACGTGGATGAAGCGGTGAAAGACGCCGACGTCATCAACGTGCTTCGGCTTCAGGTGGAACGTCAGAAAGAGAATCTGATGCCGTCCATTCGCGAATACGCGGAACTTTTCGGCCTCAACCTGTCGCGTTTGGCGCTGGCGAAACGCGATTGCATCGTCCTTCATCCGGGCCCCATGAACCGGGGCGTGGAGATTACCTCGGAAGTGGCGGATTCTCATCAAAGCGTGGTTTTAGACCAGGTCACAAACGGGATCGCCATCCGGATGTCGGTTCTCTATTGGCTGACGGGGCATCCGCTGTTGGACGGCGGCGCCACCGCTGAACAAACGTTGACACAAAGCGAGAAACTCTCATGATTCCCGTGATTAAAAATCCTCATCGCGGACGCCTTCTCATTAAAGGCGGGCGCGTCATTGATCCGCGGCAAAATTTGGATCAAGTCACGAATATTCTTATTGAAAACGGAAAGGTCCTTTCCATCGGGCATCATTTGGATACGCCGGCCAACACGCCGACTCTGGACGCGACGAATAGCGTGGTGGCGCCCGGGCTTGTCGATGTTCATGTCCATTTAAGGGAGCCCGGCGGAGAAGCCAAAGAAACGATCGCCACGGGAACGCGGGCGGCGGCGGCGGGAGGCGTGACGTCGGTTGTGTCCATGCCGAACACGAATCCCCCGATGGACAACGTGGCGGACATTCAATTCGTGATTTCTCGAGCCGCTCAAGAAGGCATGGTGCGCGTGTATCCAACGGGAACCATCAGCAAAGGCCGCTTGGGACAAGAATTGTCGGAGATTGGCGCCATGGCGAGCGTGGGGTGCGTGGCCATCACGGACGACGGGTCCGAAGTCATGAACTCGCAACTGTTCCGGCGAGCGCTTGAATACACGAAAACCTTTAATTTGATCGTCATGGACCATTGCGAAGACGTGAATCTTATGGGGGACGGCGTCATGAACGATGGCGCTTTGGCCACCCGTCTGGGTTTGGCCGGTATTCCTCGTCAGGCCGAGTACACCATGGTGGCCCGGAATATCGCGTTGGCGGAACTCACGGGCGGACGCCTGCATCTGACGCATATGTCCGTCAAAGAATCGGTGGAGCTCATTCGCCAGGCGAAGGCCAAGGGTCTTCATGTGACGGCGGATGTCACGCCGCATCATTTGATTTTGACGGAGGAGGCGGTTCAAGAGTACAAATCCAACGCCAAAGTGAACCCGCCTCTTCGGACGATGGAGGATGTCACAGCCCTTCGAAAGGGATTAAAAGAAGGCGTGCTTGATTGCGTGGCGTCGGATCATGCGCCTCATACCCAATCCGAGAAGCTCCAGGAATTCAGCAACGCTCCCTTTGGTCTCATCGGTCTTGAAACCATGCTTCCGCTCATAATCACGGAGCTGGTGAAGCCCGGGTATCTCACGTTGTCGGAAATGATTTTGCGAATGTCGGATCTCCCGGCGCGTTTGTTTAATTTGCCGGCCGGAACGCTTGAGCCGGGGTCCAACGCCGACATCGTCATCTTTGATCCGGAAGCGAAACAAACCTTCACTCACTTCGTCAGCCGCAGCCAGAACTCACCCTTTCTCGGGTGGCAGCTTAACGGCGTGGTTGAACGGACGCTGGTCGGGGGACAAACAGTCTACGAACGGAGCGCTGCGTCTGCCAAACCTCATCCAAGCCCTTTATAAGAACTCACTCCGCCCTTTGTTGTTTCGATTCAACGCTGAGATGGTGCATAACGGCGCTGTCTTGTCGTTGAAGCAAGTTGAGAAAATACCGTGGGCTCTGGAATGGCTTAGAGGAATGTTTGAAGTCAAAGATTCGAGGCTGGCCGTGTCCATCCGGTCTTTGGAATGCCCGAATCCGGTGGGGTTGGCGGCCGGGTTCGACAAAGACGCCGATTTGATCCACGTGCTGCCGTCGCTGGGTTTCGGATTTTTTGAGTTGGGAACGTTCACGCCGCTCAAACAGGAAGGTCAGGAAAAGCCGCGGCTCTTCCGCTACCCAAAAGAAGGGGCGATTTTAAACCGGTCTGGTTTTAGCAATCCCGGGATTAAAGCGGCAGCGGAAAAGTTGAAAAGCCGTGACAAAAGACTGAGCTTTGTCCCGATGGGCGTCAATATCGGGAAGGGGCGTCAGACGCCGCTGGACGAAGCGGTGGACGACTATATGACGTCGTTCGATTATGTTTTCCCGTACGCCGATTTTATTTCGCTCAATGTCAGTTCTCCCAATACGCCGAATTTGCGGGCGCTTCAGGCGGTGAAGCCCCTGGAGCAGATCGTGGGCCGGGTGATGGAGCGAAACCGGGCCCTCTCGGAAAAAGCCGGGCAGCCTCCCAAAATGGTGTTCGTCAAGGTGTCTCCGGATAACGACGATGAAACCCTGTATGAGATGGCGCGGATCGCCGTGGAAAAGGGGATCGGGCTCATCGCCACCAACACCACGGTGGATCATTCGCATTTGAAACATTCGCGCAGCAAGGGCGAGGGGGGACTCAGCGGAAAACCCCTTAAAAAGAAGTCAAATTATGTTATACGTAAGCTTTATCAATTGACGAAAGGCGTGGTTCCCATTATCGGCGTCGGAGGCGTTTTTAGCGCGGAAGACGCCTATGAAAAGATTCAGTTGGGAGCGTCGCTCGTTCAGGTGTACACCGGCTGGATTTATGAGGGGCCGGGGCTCGTGCCGGCCATCAATCGCGGGATTCTTAAATTGATGGAACGGGATGGATTTAAAAAAATTCAAGAGGCTGTGGGGGCGCAATCATTATGAAACCATTGATCGTCGCGTTGGATGTTGAGACGGAGAAAGAGGCGCTGGCCCTCATTCGCGCCACAAAGAAATTTGTGGATATCTACAAGGTCGGGCCGGGGCTTATTCTTCGGTACGGCCCCTCCATTATCAAGAAGATTACCTCCGCCCGCCGGAAAGTCTTTCTGGATTTAAAATTTCACGATATCCCCTCCACGGTGGCCCGCTCGGTGAAAGAAGCACCCAAATGCGGCGTCTTCAGCGCCACGGTTCACATCTCCGCGGGAGAAAATGCCCTTCGAATGGCGTCGCAAGCCAAACCGAGGCCGAAACTCTGGGGCGTCACGGTGCTCACCAGTTTGTCCGAGCATGATTTGTTGAGTCTGGGGTTTCCGCCGTCGCCGCTGGAACAAGCCGTTCGTTTGGCGACCATCGCCAAAGGAGCCGGTATTGACGGCGTGGTGGCCTCCGTCGGGGAAACCGCCAATTTACGAAAACTTTTGGGGCCCCAGATGACGATCATTACCCCGGGTATTCGCCTACCGGACGATTCCTTGGGAGATCAAGTTCGGATTGCCACCCCTCAGCACGCCCGCTCGGCCGGAGCCAATTTTATCGTCGTGGGACGTCCGATTATTGAAAGCGACGACCCCGCTCTTTTCGCCGCCAAGATGATGCGCGATTGGAGCAAAAAGGACAGTATCCACTAACGCCGACAGCCATGAACGAACTGACCGCCGACTCACTGATTGATTTGTTCAGAAAAAATGAGGCCCTCCTGGAGGGTCATTTTGTTTTGTCTTCCGGGCTTCATAGCGACCGCTACATGCAATCGGCGCTTCTTCTTCAAAAACCCGATCTCGCGGAGATGTTGGGGAAAGCGCTGAGCGCGAAATTCTCCACGCCGGTGGACGCGGTGCTCTCGCCGGCGTTGGGCGGCTTGATTATCGGCCATGAAGTGGCGCGCGCCAAGAAATGCCGCGCGATCTTTTCCGAGAAAGACGACGTGGGGAAGCCCGTGCTCCGCCGGGGGTTTCAGATCGAGAAGGGCGAGAACGTTTTAATTGTCGAAGATGTGATCACAACAGGGCTTTCAACCGGAGAAGTGGCCAAGTTGGTTTTGGAGGCGGGGGGCGTTATCGCCGGGATCGGAGCGATTGTGAACCGTTCCGGCAAAGACGGGGTCCAACTGTTTCCCTGGAAGGTGCCGGTGGAGGCGCTCTTGTCTCTCAGCGTTCATTCGTGGGCGTCATCCGATTGTACTCTATGCAAAAAAGGAGTTCCTGCCGTTAAGCCAGGATCAAGAAAAAAATGATTACTTATAAGAAAGCGGGCGTCGACATCGACGCTGGAAATGAATTGGTTCGCCGGATTAAAAAGATGGCGCCCCGGATCGGAGGGTTTTCCGATGGAATGAATCTTCCCAAGGGCATCAAAGAGCCGGTGCTCATTGGCTGCACGGACGGGGTGGGGACCAAATTGGCGATCGCCCAGAAGCTCAACCGGCACGACACCATCGGTTACGATCTCGTGGGAATGAACGTGAACGATTTGATTTGTTCCGGCGGTCGCCCTCTATTCTTTTTGGATTATTTCGCCTGCGGCCGACTGGACGTCTCGTTGGCGGAAAAAGTGGTCCGCGGGATCGTCAAAGCCTGCCGGGAATCGGATTGCGAGTTGTTGGGAGGGGAGACGGCGGAGATGCCGGGGTTCTATAAGCCCGGGGAATATGATCTGGCGGGCTTCGCCACCGGCGTCGTTGATAAGAAAAAAATGCTTCACCCGAAAGACACGGTCAAACCCGGCGATATTTTATTGGGCCTTCCTTCCTCGGGCCTTCATTCGAACGGCTATTCGCTGGTTCGAAAGGTGTTTAGAGCGGCCGAATGGAAGAAATGGGCGGATGTGCTTCTTACGCCAACGCGGCTTTATGTCCGTCCTGTTCTTCGCGTGATCGAAAAATTAAACAAGGGAAAGAAATTTGGGCTGCGGGGGCTGGTTCATATCACGGGCGGCGGGTTCTACGACAATATTCCCCGGATTCTGGGGCCGCGCGTGCGGGCAAAGGTGTTTCGCGGATCTTGGACGATTCCGCCTGTTTTTAAGGAGATCCAAAAACGAGGCCGCATCAAGGATGAGGAAATGTTTCGGACGTTCAACATGGGGATTGGGATGGTCGCCGTCCTGTCGCCGAAGGACGTCAAGACCGCGCAGCGCATGCTTCCGGGGTCTCGAGTGATTGGAATTATTGAAAAGGGACACAGGGATGTCATCCTTACAACCGCCGACAAATAAATGCCGCATCGCGGTTTTTGTTTCCGGAAACGGAACCAATCTCCAGGCTCTTGTTGATCACTGCAAATCGGGAGACATCAAAGGGGAAATCGCCGCCGTTGTTTCAAACGTGAAGTACGCGTTCGCGCTGACGCGGGCCCGAAACGAGAACATCGAGACGCTCATCTTTGAACCCGATCAGAAGTCGAGCCGAACCGAACTCGGCTTCAAAATAGCGAAGGCGCTCAAAGAGCGGAACATCGACCTTATTTGCCTCGCCGGGTACATGATGAAGATTGAGCCGAGTCTCATCCGAGCCTTCCCCAATCGGATCATTAATATTCATCCGGCGCTACTCCCGAAATACGGGGGGAAAGGCATGTTCGGTCATCACGTCCATGAGGCGGTGATCACGGCCAAAGAAAAAGAATCCGGATGCACGGTTCACCTCGTTGACGAGCAGTTTGATCATGGCCCGATTCTGGGTCAAGCCAAAGTCTTGGTGAGCCCCGATGAAACCCCGGAGTCCTTGGCGGAAAAAATTTATCCGAAAGAGCACGACCTGTATGTTTCCATTGTTAAGAAAATTTGTTCAGGCGCGCTGAATTTGGACACGGTTCCTCCTGTAACGGAACCGTCTTAGGAGATAACCATGATTCTTCGCTATTCTCGCCCCGACATGAACGCCCTATGGGCCGATGAAAACCGGTACCGGATTTGGTTTGAGGTGGAGGTTTTGGCGGCGGAAGCCTTGGCCAAAAAAGGGAAGGTTCCCAAAGAGGCCATTGCCGTCATCCGAACCAAGGGGCGTATTGACGTGGATCGGATTTTGGTGATCGAGAAAACCGTGAAACACGATGTGATCGCCTTCTTGACTCAATTGGAAGAAACGATTGGCCCGGAAGCGCGATATCTCCATATGGGGCTCACCTCCAGCGATGTGTTGGATACCTCCCTGGGCGTTCAATTGAAAGAAGCGGGAGCGCTTCTACAGAAAACACTGAGTGAATTGATCGCGGCCCTTCGCGGATTGGCGAAGCGGCACCAGAACGATCCGATGGTGGGGCGCTCCCACGGCGTGCACGCGGAACCGATTACTTTTGGAATCAAAGTGGCCGGCTGGCTTTCAGAAGCGTTTCGAAACGCCAAGCGGCTAAGGCAAGCCCGCTCCAGCGTGTCCGTCGGGAAACTGTCGGGGGCCGTGGGAACGTTTGCTCATAACGATCCGGATGTGGAGGCGTATGTGTGCGAGAAGCTGGGGCTCACGCCCGAGCCTTTGGCCACCCAGGTCATCCCGCGCGATCGCCACGCTGAATTCATGACGGTCATGGCTTTGATCGGAGGCATGATGGAGCGGATCGGGACGGAGATCCGGCATCTTCAGAGGACGGAAGTCCTGGAGGTGGAAGAGCCGTTCACAAAGGGCCAAAAAGGATCGAGCGCCATGCCGCACAAACGCAACCCCATTGGATCTGAAAATATCTGCGGGTTGGCCCGTCTGATTCGCTCCAACGCCATGGCCGCGCTTGAAAATATCGCGCTTTGGCACGAGCGGGATATTTCTCATTCCTCCGTCGAACGGGTCATTTTGCCGGACACGACGATCTTGGTTGATTACGCGTTGGCCCGCCTCACGGACATGATTCAAAACCTTCAGGTTTATCCGGAGCGCATGAAAGCCAACCTCATGAAAACAGAGGAGTTTTTGGCTTCGGAGAAAATCATGCTGGCGCTCGTTAAAAAAGGATTGGATCGCCAGAAAGGGTACGAGATGGTTCAGCGTCACGCGTTGGACGCCTGGCTTCATCACAAATCCTTCCGGCGCTTGATTGAACGGGACAAAAAGATGACGAAGCTCATTTCGCGCGCTGATCTTAAGAAATGTTTTGATACCTCAAGCCACTTGAGACACGTGAAGACGCTGTTTAAACGGGTCGGCGTGTGATTGTCGAGAGGCTTCCCATCGGGCCCATGCAGAATGTGTGTTATCTTCTGAAGGACCCCAAGACGAAGACGACATGGGTGGTGGACCCCGCGTGGGACCCGGAAAAAATCATAGAGAGAGGGACAACGGACGGGCACCAGCTCTCGGGTCTCATTTTGACGCATTCGCATTACGACCACGCCAACGCGGTGGATGCGCTCCTCGAGCGGTTCGATATTCCGGTGGTGGCTCACCCGGATGAAATCGCGTTTTCTCAGTCGGGAAATGGGATTGTCTCTCCCCTTCGGAAAAATGTAAAAGAAGTACGCGACGGAGAGACATTGCTGGCGGGGGAGAATACAATCACGTTTTATCACACTCCCGGGCACGCGCCGGGGTCTCTGTGCCTCTCGGTTGATCAACACCTGCTGACAGGCGATACGTTGTTTATCGGCGGATGCGGACGGACCGATATCCCCGGAGGAGACGCGGGCCTTCTGTTTAAGAGCCTTCAGAAGATTGCGGCGCTGCCGGGTTCTCTCGTGGTATGTCCCGGGCATGATTACGACGAGGTGTTGCAAAGGCCTCTTGAAGAGGAGATTCGGATGAATCCCTATCTTCATATGAAAAAAGCCAGCGAATTTATAAACGCGTTCGGGCCGCTTTAAGCGGGCCCATTTAAAGGAGGAGTTTTGACTCCAGATATTTCTCAACTCGCCATTAATACGATTCGATTTTTGGCCGTGGACGCGGTCGAAAAAGCGAAATCCGGACATCCGGGGGCTCCAATGGGCCTGGCGCCGGTGGCGTACACGCTTTTTCGAGAGATTCTCAAGCACAATCCAAAGAACCCATCCTGGGCCAACCGGGACCGCTTTATTCTTTCCGCCGGGCATGCCTCGATGCTTCTGTACGCCTCCCTTTACTTGAGCGGGTATGACGTGTCGCTTGATGATCTTAAAAACTTCCGCCAGTGGGGGAGCAAGACGCCGGGGCATCCTGAATTTAGAGAAACGCCCGGTGTTGAAACGACGACAGGGCCGCTTGGCCAGGGGATTTCAACGGCGGTGGGGATGGCCATCGCGCAACGATATTTGAACAGCTTGTTCACGCCGAAAGAGAAACCGCTTCTCGATTACACGATGTACGGCATCGCCTCGGACGGCGATATGATGGAGGGAATCTCCTCCGAAGCGGCGTCCTTGGCCGGCCATCTGGGGTTGGGGTCTCTCGTGTTCGTTTATGATTGCAACCGCGTCACCATCGATGGGCACACGGATCTTTCCTTGACGGAGGACGTGGAGGCGCGGTACAAGGCCTATCACTGGCATGTCCAGCGCGTGTCCGATGGGAACGACATCAAAGCGATCGCCAATGCGCTTCGCGTTGCCAAAGCGGAGGTGTCGAAACCATCGCTTATCATTTTGGATACTCACATCGGGTTTGGCAGCCCGAACAAAGCGGATTCATCGGAGTCTCATGGGGCGCCGCTCGGAGAAGAAGAAGTCAAGTTGACCAAGAAAAATTTAGGCTGGCCGCTGGAGCCCGCCTTCCTTGTCCCCTCCGACGTGTCGGACCACTTTAAAGTTGTCGCGGAAAACGGGAAACGGTGGGAGTCGGAGTGGCAGGCCCGGTTTGACGCCTGGGCCGGGAAAAACCCGGACGCGTTTCATTTGTGGAAGCGGCTTGAAGCGGGTGAGCTTCCTCCGGATTGGGAGAAGAAGATGCCGGATTTCTCCAAAGAAGAAAAGATGGCGACAAGGGTGGCCTCCGGCCACATCATCAACGCCTTGGCTCCGATTTTGCCGGAACTGATCGGCGGATCCGCCGACCTGGCGGGGTCCAATAACACCATGATTAAGGGGTCGCCGCCGTTTTCCAAGACGCAAGCGGGACGGAACATTTATTTTGGGGTTCGGGAACACGCGATGGGGGCCGTCCTGAACGGATTGGCGTTGACGGAACGGCTCATTCCCTTCGGCGGGACGTTCTTGATCTTTTCCGATTACATGAAAGGGGCCATCCGGATCGCGGCGCTGAGTAAAACCCGCGCGATTTACATTTTCACGCACGATACCATCGGCCTTGGCGAAGACGGTCCCACGCATCAGCCGATCGAACAGGTGGCTCATTTGAGAGCGATGCCGAACATCCTGGTGTTGCGTCCCGCGGACGCTCATGAAACGGCGGCGGCCTGGAAGGTGGCTCTCCGGCACAAAACGGGACCTGTGGCGCTTATTCTCTCCCGCCAGGCGCTTCCGGTTTTAAGCCCCTCCCGATATCCCAAGTTAGGATCGGTTGAGAAAGGCGCCTATGTTCTATCGGAGGCCAAGTCGAACCCTCCCAACGTGATTTTGATCGCGACGGGCTCTGAGGTGTCGTTGGCGCTCAAAGCCCAGGAGAAATTGAGCGCGGAAGGAATCGAGTCGCGCGTCGTGTCCATGCCGTCATGGGAGCTCTTTGAAGCGCAACCTCAAAGCTATAAAGACGCCGTTTTGCCGCCAGCAATCAAAGCCCGCGTGTCGATTGAAGCCCTCTCTTCATTCGGATGGGATCGCTACGTCGGATGGGATGGGGTCGTGATCGGGATGACGACCTTCGGCGCCTCCGCTCCCACCAACGTGCTGATGGAGAAATTTGGGTTCACGATTGATAATATTGTGGCGAAAACCAAAGCGCTTCTTAATAGGTGATTTTATGAATACGCGACGTCTCCTTTGCTCTCTCATCCTGGTGTTGACCGGTTTGGCTCTTGTTCCCATGGCTCTGGCCGGTCGGGGCAAGAATCCAGCCATCAAAGAGACCGATAAAGGCCACATCGTCGTCCTTCCGGCAGAGGTGGAAAGATATCTCGATAAAGAATTCCCCGGTTACCGGATTCCTTCCGACGCTGAATTTTCTCCTGAGATGCTGGCGTATTATTACGGCCGCCTGATCGGGATTCATCCCGCCGTCGCCTGGGGAGACTTTAATGAGGATAAAAAAAAGGATTACGCCTTGCTGTTGGCAACGGGGCAGACCCATTGGGGGCCCATTGTTGAACTCGTGATTCTGAACGGAGGGAAGAAGTCCGGGGAATTCGAAACCTTCCGGCTCGGCGAGGTGAACGGCTTTAAAGACGATTACATCAGTTTTGTCGATACGAAGCTTTCCAAAGGCAAATACCACAAAGGCGGGTGGTTCATCAACTGGGATAAAAAAGAAAAGAAATACGTCACCTTCAAGTCATAAGCCCCTTCCTCATTTTCCCTCCTTCTTTCGATCGAATTGTTCGTTTTCCTTTTTTATAATCCTTTTTGGATTTTTTCGGTTCTAATTGCTAACGTTCTTATGTGTTTGAAAAGGGGGAGCCATGGCCATAGAACAAAGTGGAGGCAAGGAGGAGCCGCCTTCTCCAACAGCTCACCACCCTCTTTCCTTTTTTGAGACCCTCATCGAAACGATTCCCATCCCTGTCTATGTCAAAGACACCCAAGGCCGGTATCTGAACGTGAACGGCTCCTATGAAAAGTTTGTCAGGAAAACAAAAGAGGAGATTTTAGGAAGGACCGTCTTTGACATGGCGCCCAAAGAGATCGCCGGCCCCTGCTCTGACAAGGACAACGAACTGTTTCGAAATCCCGGCACCCAGTCTTACCCATGGAAGGGGTGCAACCATGAAGAAAATGAGATGCGGGAAGTGGTCTTCAATAAGGCCACGTTTGTGGATGGCGAAGGGAAGGTGGCGGGGATGATCGGTGTCATCTCCGATGTGACGGTTCACAAAAGAACCGAGATGGCTCTCCGGGAATATTCGGAGCGTTTGTCCAATATCATTAATTTCCTCCCCGATGCGACGTTTGTTATCGACAACAGTGGAACAGTCATCGCTTGGAATAAAGCGATTGAGGAAATGACCGGCGTTAAAGCTGAGAATATAGTGGGCAAAGGGGATTATTACTATTCGATGGTTTTCTATGGTAGTCGAAGGCCGATCCTGATCGATTTGATTGACGTCCCCGCGGAGGAATTAAACCAAAAGTACTCCGCCGCCATTAAAAGCAAAAATGTCGTCGTGGGGGAGAACTATGTGCCGTCCTCAGGGGACCGGAAAGGTTTTTACGCTTGGGGGCAGGCTGGGCCTCTATTTGATTCCACTGGAAAACGGATTGGAGCTATTGAATCGATTCGGGATATCAGCGCCCATCGACAACTCGAAGAAGAATTGCGAAAAGCCAACGAAGGGTTACGCAACACGCAGACCCAGTTGATTCAGTCTGAGAAAATGGCGGCGCTGGGCCACTTGGTGTCCGGTATCGCGCACGAAATAAATAACCCGATTGGGATTATTATTGGTTTTTCTCAAGGGGCGCTCCGGGATATGTCGCCGGGCCATCCGTTGGAATCCGCGCTTAAATTTATTGAAAGCGAAGCGGTCAAATGCAAGCAATTGGTCCAGAACCTGTTGGTTTTTATGCGTTCCGGAAAGCAGGAAAAGGCGCTGATCGATTTAAACGTGGCGATCGAGGAAGCCTTGTCGTTTATTACCACTCAAACGAAGGTGAGAGATATCGCGATGGTGAAGGAAATGGGGGAACTGCCGAACGTGCTTGTCAATCGGAACCAAATCCAGCAAGTGATCCTTCATCTGGCCAATAACGCGATTGATGCGATGTCCAAAGGGGGCACGTTGACGGTCCGGACCAAGCTGGTGGTGGAAGGGCGTTCCTATGTTGAGATTCAAATCCAAGACACGGGAAAGGGGATCCCGGAAGACATTCGTTCTCAGGTGTTCAACCCGTTTTTTACGACAAAAGAAGTGGGACACGGGCCTGGGCTTGGATTGTCCCTGGCGTATGAAATTGTCAGGAGCAGCGCTGGAAAAATATTTTTTGAGAGCGAAGTGGGGAAGGGCACGCTTTTTCATGTTCTTTTGCCGATCGCCGCGTCTTAGACGCGCCCGTCCCATTTTATTCTCTTCCACACCCCGCGAAGGCTGGGGCTCTTGTGCGTTTCGTTTACCGCTTTCCGTGATAAAATAGCTTACATTGTCTTGTACCTTTTCCCATTCGATGCCAACGATGAATCGTTCACGCTTTTTTATTTTTTCCACCTTCTTTCTTTTGTTTTGCGCGCGCGTTGATTGTCTTCGGGCGCAGCAAACGCCGTTATTTCATTCTCCGGATTCCACGCCGCTCGTGAAAAACGGTGATTTTGAAGAGTGGGACGAGAGCGGGTCTCCTTCTTATTGGCGCCTTCTCTATCCCTATCCGAAGGGATCGGTGCGTTTGAGCGATCTCTCCTTTTCGGGCCGAGCCTCCGTTCAGGGGATTTCGTTGGAAGGGTTTCGGCCTATTATTTATCAGACGATTCCTGTGAAGCCGCACACGCGCTACAGAGCCAGCGTTCACGTCATGATCAGCGATGGAAAGAATGGATATAAGGGGCTTGTGATAACAGGGCGAAAGAAAGATCGGATTGGATTTATTGTCTTCCGGTTGAAACAAACCCTTTTGGGGACCAAAATCGCTTCTCTTTTCATCCGGGGGAAAACATTTATTACCCTTATTTTGTCGAGTTATCCGTTACACCCTCATCCTAAATTGCAGTGGTTGCCTTCTTTTTTTGATACGGGTCTTTCGGCCATAGGCCATCGACTTCTATTTCTACCGTTTTCCGGCCCCGTTCTGGGGTACCATCTGACGCAGCATCCAACGAATGGGTTCAGAAAACAGCTCGACGTCACGTTTGACTCGGATGACTATGAAGCGGTGAGTCTGTGGCTTTCGTTCGGCTTTTCGGAGGACACGGATGTCCGTTACGATGCCGCGACGATGATTGAAACGGGAAAGGTGCCAGCCATTTCTAATGAGAGAAATCTTTTCAGGGACTATATTCTGGCGTCCGCCGGCCTTCATGCAGGGAAGACGGGTTCGGTTCACTCCCGTGTCCTAAAGCTGGCTCAATTTGTTAATGAGACGTTGACTCTTCCGGATGGAGAGCGCCGAGCGAACATCGTTCGGAAATTTCAAAATGACATGCCCTATTATTTTTGTGGTTTCATGCGTCAGGATCTTCAATCCGTCCAGAATCGCTATTGTCAATGCGCTTCTCTGGCGTTATCGGAAGTGTGTGAAATGGTCGGCATCGCGACCCGCGAAATTCATTGCCAGGATCAGGAAACGGGAGATAGCGTTCATCAATTCATCGAATATCTGGACCCGTCAACGAGGAGATGGATTATATTGGATCCGTATTACGGGATTCAACTTAAAGATGATTGGGGAAATTTGATTGGCGTCTCTGAGTTGCGGTCGAGCCGCGCGGCTCTGGAGGAGCGGCACGTCGTCCGGCAAGCTGTTAAGGGGGTTGATTACTCCTGGAAAGACATCCAACGGGCGTACAATGCCAAACTCGAACGCGGGTTGGTGTTCTTTTCCGACTTGAAAGAAAGTTTGTAGCGCTTTGCGCTCGCCGATGGCTATTCTAGCCGACGGCTATCCTAGCCGATGGCGACAGGTCCGGTTTCTCCTGTTCGAATGCGGTAACAATCCTCCATATTCATCACGAATATTTTTCCATCCCCGATGTGCCCCGTGCGGGCTCCCTCTGTAATGGCCTCGACGGTTTGACTGGCGAATTCATCGTTCACAGCGATCTCAAGTTTCACTTTTTTGAGCAAGCTGCCCACTTCCTTATGGCTTCGGTACACCTCGGCAATTCCTTTTTGGCGTCCGCGTCCCATTACCTGGGACACCGTCACCAAATGAATTTCTTTCTCCGCGAGAATTTGTAACACTTCTTGCACCCGGTCCGGCTGAATAACAGCGACAATGTATTTCATAAAGGGTCTCCTTATTAGTCCAACACGGTGTAGCCGACTTCGCGGTGGTGCGCCAGGTCGAGCCCGATCCGTTCTTCATGTTCCGAGACGCGAAGCCCAACCGCGTGATCCACCAGCCACAAGAGCGCGAAGGTGACGGTCAAAGAATAGGCAGCGGTGATCGCGGTGGCTTTCAGTTGTATGGGGAGTTGCGCCGGGTTTCCATAGAATAGGCCGTTCGCGCCGGCTCCGTTCACCACCTTGGTCGCGAACAATCCAACCGCGATGGAGCCCCAGATTCCACCCACTCCGTGAACGCCGAAGACGTCCAGTGAGTCGTCATAAGCGAATTTCGCTTTGACGAACACGACGGCCCAGTAGCACACGAATGAGGCGCCGACGCCGATGGCCAGCGCCCCCCAGATATTGACGTAGCCGGAAGCCGGTGTCACGGCGGCCAGGCCGCCCACCGCTCCCGTGATCATGCCGAGGACCGTCGGCCGTTCGTTAAAAACCCAATCAAGAAGTCCCCATGTCAGACCGGCGGCCGCGCCGGCCACGTGCGTGACGACAAACGCGTTCACGGCCAGGGCGCCTGAACAGAGCGCGCTTCCCGCGTTAAACCCAAACCAGCCGAACCAGAGCATGCCCGCGCCCAGCACGGCCAGAGGAAGGTTGTGCGGCGGGGAGATGCGAGAAGGAAAGCCTTGCCGTTTCCCCAAATAGAGCGCCGTGGCCAGGGCCGCCACCCCCGCGTTCACGTGAACGACGATTCCTCCGGCGAAATCAAGCGTGCCGGCTTGGCGAAGGAAACCACCCAAGCCCCATATCCAATGCGCCACCGGATCGTAGACGATCGTCGACCACAGGACCATAAAGAGACAGAAGGCGCTGAACCGCATTCGTTCCGCGAAGGCGCCTAAAATGAGCGCCGGCGTGATGATGGCGAACATCGCCATGTAAATCATGAACGCCTGGTGGGGAACGGTGGCGGCATACGCCGGGAAGGGGTCGAGCCCCACGCCGTGGAGCCCGGCCCAGGAGAGGTTTCCGATCAGGCCTTTCACATCGGGCCCGAAGGAGAGGCTGTAGCCGAACAGGACCCACTGGAGCGTGATCAGGCAGATGGTCACGAAACATTGCATGAGAATGGAGAGAACGTTCTTTTTTCGGACGAGACCTCCGTAAAAGAAGGCCAGTCCCGGCATCATGAAGAATACGAGGGCGGAACTGATGAGGATCCAGGACGTGTCCCCTGAGTCAATTCGGGAAGCCGAATCGGCAAAACAGGGACGGGAGAGAAGTGAGAGGACAAACGGCAATGACAATAAAAAAGCAATAAAGCGGCACACGCGGCGACGCATGGTGATGACTCCTTTGTTATGGCCCGTCGGTTTCATTGACGGGAAGAATTGAAGGACCACCTGACGACACCGTCGAGGGTCCCACTGAGCACATCACCGTGCCAAGCCGACCGGATACTTCCACATTAAGCGCGCCAACGTCAAGCCCCATTTAATCGCCGAGAAAGTCTTCTTTGGGCAAGTGGTATAATTCCCGGCGTGGAATACAACATCAATACCTTCGGCTTGCCCGTGAACGTCGGCGGCTTCATTTCCCTTCATTACCGGAAACTGGTTCTCATCCTTGCTCTCGGAGTCACCGCGTTTTGGCCGACGTTGCGCGTTGGTTTTATGATCGACGATCCCTTTCTCATCCGGGCGACGGAGCGCGACCCTGGCTTGCATTGGAAGGGACTTAAGAGCGATTTGACGGAAGTGGTCCATAAGGAAACCGGCACATATTATTACCGCCCGGTTTTATCTCTGATGGTCCGCGTCGAGCATTTTTTTTGGGACCAGCGTCCGCTGGGATATCATGTCGTGTCCCTTCTGTTCCATCTCTCCAACGCGATAATGATCTTCGTCCTCTTTTCTCTCTTGGGATTTGAGCCTCTGGTCTCTTTTATCGTCGCGAGCCTGTTCGCCGTAAACCCCGTTATCGTCGATGATCTTATGGCCGCCACGGGAGGTGAATCGATGGCCAATTTTTTCCTTCTGGCCACGCTCCTCCTCTGTTTAAAAAACCGGGGTTGGCCGGCGCTCCTCCTCTCGTTTCCGGCGTTGTTTTCAAAAGAAAGCAACATCGTTCTTCCGGGACTTTTCCTCCTATGCCTGTTTCTTCAGAAGCGCTTGAGGGAAAATTATCTTCAATTGTTGTGGATGCTGCCTGCGGTCGGCGCCTTTCTCGTCTTGAGGTCCCGCGTTGTTCCCCATATGCCTGAATCCCTGGGGACCCAAACCCTGCCGTTTCTTTTTCTCGCACTTCCTAGGATCGTCTTCCACTATCTCCGGGTGCTGTATGTGCCTCTGGGCCTCGAGACGTGGCCGCCGATCTTTCATCTCTCCCATTTCTGGCCGGTTTATCTGGCTGTTCTGGGAGTCTTTTTGGCGGGGCTTTTGTTCATTCCCCGACACAGGACCGTTATCCTGTTTTGCCTGGGGTGGTTTGTTTTTACTTTCGCCACGCGGATCCCGGCCATGATGCTCAACCAGGTCATGATGGATAAATGGATTTTTATGTCTTCTCCCGTCCTTTTCCTGCCAATGGCGGCGATGCTCGCTCGATTATGGAATCATCCCCGTCCCTTTCTGCGGTGGGCGTCAAAAGGCTTTTTTATTTTTGGGATCCTCTTCTGGATAACTCTCGTTCATCTCAATGTCGATCTGCGCGGGTCCGATGAAAAGAATTATCGAGTGACCGTTCGGGAGGGGCCACGCGGCTTTGCCAGCTACCGGCTGGGGATTATTCTTATGCAGAGCGGCCGTGCGGAGGAGGCCGTTCTCGTGATGGAGCCTCTCCCTGCGCTCTATCCGGAGAGTCCCGATTATCAAAACGGGTATGCTCTGGCTCTCTGGGACGCGGGACGCAGACAGGAAGGATTTGAAAAAATGAAGGCGCTCGTAAAAAAATTCCCCGATTATGAGAGCGTGAGCAAGAACGCCCAGCGGATGGAAGACGCGTTGAAATGATGAGAACAAACCACTCACTTGCGTGGCTTTCAATCTGATTTGACCCCTCCATCTCTATTTATTTTAATGAACCGTGCAGGTCAGTGAGCCAAAAACCCGGGAGACATAATGTCTGAACTCAGTATCACACTATGCGGAATGAAGCTTCCAAATCCGACGATTCTTGCCTCAGGCATTGTCGGTATCAGTCGAGCTTCTCTAACCCTCGCGGCCCAGGGGGGGGCCGGTGCTGTGACGATCAAATCACTGTCAATCGAGGTGAGAAAAGGACATCCCGCGCCCATTATTTTGACCTATCCAGGGGGCATGATTAATTCGGTGGGCTACTCCAATCCAGGGATAGACAATGTGGGGGACGAATTTTCTGATCTCACATCGGTCGGGGTCCCTGTGATTGGCAGTATCACCGGCCGCAATGAGGATGACTATAAGATTTTGGCCGAGAAAGCGGCCGCGTTAAACTTTTCTGCACTCGAGGTGGTTCTCTCCTGTCCCCATACACCGGGCTACGGAACCATGGCGGGCTTGAGCACCCCGGAAAAGACGGAGGCCGTCACTCGCCTTGTCAAAGACAGGTCTCGTGTCCCTGTGTTTGTTAAATTATCACCCAACGTCATGGGACTTGTGGATCTGGCCAAAGCGGCCGAAGCGGCGGGGGCCGACGCCATTACCGCGGTCAATACGGCGGGCCCCGGAATGATTATCGATATTGTCAGTCGGAAACCGATTCTGGGCGGAAAGATCGGGGGCATCAGCGGCCGCGCCCTTCGGCCCATCGCGGTCCGGTGCGTTTATGAAATCGCCCAGGCCGTGAAGATTCCCATCATTGGGACAGGCGGCGTTGCCACGGGACAAGATGCCATTGAAATGATCATGGCCGGCGCCACCGCGGTCGGCATCGGATCCGGCGTCTACGACCGGGGTATCACCGTCTTTCGACAAGTCTGCCAGGAGATGCAGGCCTTCATGGACACGGAAAACATCAAGTCCTTAAAAGAGATTCGAGGAGCAGCCCATGAAGTTTGAATTGCCCATCACGGTTCGAATTTCCCAGGTGATCGAGGAAGCTAACGGGATAAAGAGTTTTTTACTTCCCTGCCAACTCAAGGCCAAACCCGGACAATTTTGCATGATCTGGCTTCCCGGTATTGACGCCAAACCCGTCGGGATTTCCTATCAGACCAAAGATCATATCGGTGTTACTGTTTGCGCCGTCGGCCCTTGGTCTAAGAAAGTATGTGAGCTTAAAGAAGGGGATCTTCTCGGCGTGTTGGGCCCTTACGGAAATGCTTTTCAACTTGAAGGGAAAACAGTCGTCCTGGTGGGAGGCGGTTACGGAACGGCTTCGCTCATGCTTCTGGCGGAAGAAGCTCTTTCGCAAAAATTGACCGCCACCATGATTATCGGCGCAAAAACAGAGGCTCAACTCCTTTACCGAAAGCGTGTGGCAACGCTTGGGCTGGGCGCCATTTATACGACAGATGACGGCTCGTTCGGCGAACGCGGCACGACCGCCGATGCGCTGGCCCGCATCCTCAAAAATCAGAAGGTTGATTCTGTCTATGTTTGCGGCCCCGAGCGGATGGAGAAAAAGGTGGCGGAGCTTTGCCGGGATTCAAAAGTCCGTTCTTATATTAGTTTGGAACGCCAGATGAAGTGTGGCTTCGGCGTTTGCGGAGCCTGCAGTCTTGATGACTCCGGAAAAAGGGTTTGTGTCGAAGGCACTATTTTCCCCGGGGAGGAAGTCCTCCAGATGAAGGAATTCGGGCAATACCACCGCGATTCAAGTGCCACGAAACACCATTTTTAGCCCAAGTAGTATAATCCTCGACGTGAAATACTTTTCAAAAACCTTTGGATGCCAGATGAACGTCGCTGATTCCGACGAGATGGGGGCCCACCTTAAAGCGCGCGGGTTTCAAGAAGTGGCCGATCTCGATTCAGCGGACGCGGCGCTCGTCAACACCTGCACGGTTCGAGATATGGCGGAGCACAAAGCCTCCTCCTATATCGGCAGCCTGGAAGAGTGGAAGGACGCGAACCCGTCCCGTTTGATTATCGTGGCGGGGTGCGCGGTGGAACACTCCAAGGGAAAATGGGAGAAACGCTTCCCTCACGTGGATCTTTTTGTGGGAGCCAAGGAGATCGACCAATTTTCCGCGCGGCTGGATGAGGTCCTCTCATCAAAACAGAACATGGACGCTTTGATTCCCTCGGAGCAGAGCGTATCGACTCTTTCTCCCGTGAGCCAGGGCGTGACGATCATGCGAGGATGCAATTACAATTGCTCCTATTGTATCGTTCCGTCTGTCCGGGGACGGGAGTCGTATCGCCCGGTGCCGGATATTCTCTCTGAAGTAAAGAGGCGCGTGGACGCCGGCGCCAAAGAGATTTGGCTTTTGGGGCAGACGGTCAATTCTTATAAACCGTCCCTGCCGCCCCGGGGCGGCTATGATTTTTCTGACTTGCTCCGAGACGTGAACGCCATTCCCGGCCTTGAACGAATCCGGTTTACGAGTCCGCATCCTTATTACATGACCGAGAGGCTGATCCAGGCCATGGCCGAGAGCTCCAGGGTGTGCGAAGCCATCCATCTTCCCGTCCAATCCGGCTCCAGCAAAATTTTAAAAGCCATGAAGCGCAGTTACACGCGCGACTCATTCTTGGCGAGCCTGCGCCGGTTGCGCGAGCTTATTCCATCGATTGTCATTTCGACGGATTTGATCGCGGGGTATCCGGGAGAAACGGAGGACGATTTTCGTGAGACGATGAGCCTTATTGAAGAAGCGGATTTTGATTCCGCCTACTGTTTCGGCTATTCGCCCCGGCCCGGAACCGCGTCCGCGCAAGAGGCCGATGACGTTCCCACCCACGTGAAACAAGACCGTCTGAACGCCCTGTTGGATCTCACCAATAAGAAAGGGACCGAAAAAGCGCGCGCTCTGCTTCATTCCGTTCAAGAAGTGCTGATTGAAGACGACAAAGGGGAGGGCCTTTTTCGAGGGAAAACGAGGGGGGCTTGGCGGGCCCGGATTAAAAATCAGCATTTAAAATGCGGTCAAATCGTGAAGGTGAAGATCACGGGAACCCACTCTCGCGAACTCCACGGCGAATGCGTGTAACGGGGCTTTTTCTTGCGAGACGTTGGCGAGATGTGGTATTGTGACAACCGTTGTCGTCGGAAATTTTAAGCGGAGGAGATTCATGAACGAGCGAAGAAAGCATAAACGCCTTCCGGTTCTTAAGGACATGGCCGAACCCATTGAACTGACGATGATCGATTCCCATTTTCATTCACGGCAAGTTCCCGGTGTCATCACCAATTTGTCCGCCGGCGGCATGGACTTGGTTCTCATGGAAGCCATCAAAGGCACTCCAAGCCTGAAGCTCAATATGCATCTGCCCGGCCTCGACCGTTTTGAAGTGGAAGGCAATATTGTCTGGAACCGTCCGAAAGAACACACCTCCGTTGTTGGAATCCAATTTACGAAGATCGACCCGGATCATCAAAAACAACTCACTCATATGGGAGAGGCCCACTGGGAATGCGAAGAGCGAATCCGGAACGAGTCCCAAACCATTTGTTTCCACGGCTGCGCCAATTGGGATCTTTGCGAAAAGCCGGCCAAACTCAAACACGTTAAAAAACCATCGATCGCTTAAGTTAGGAGGTGCCCACGTGCCTCATCCGGTTCGTTTGTCCGAAGACCCTCATTCCTTGAGCCTTTCTTTCGGTGATCGAAAACTCACCGTCCACCATGGAGACGTCAACGCCCTTCAAGCCGACGCGCTGGTATGCCCGGTAGACCAAAATCTGGATTTCTGCTCCGGTGTGGCGCGCGTGATCAGCCAGGCCGCCGGAAAAGACATTCATCATCATCGCCCCATGTTTCCCGAGCCGTTCGGCAAGGTCGTCGTTCTCCCCGGCGGAAACCTCCACGTCAAATATCTCTTCCTGACGGTTTTATTGGGTGAGAAGGACTTTGATAAAACGCGAATTTTCATTCGCGAAGGGGTCGACCGGGCCATTCGCTACGCGGAATTCCTGCGGCTTCAGACCCTCGCCTTCCCCGTTCTGGGGTGTCCCAAGGCTCAGCCTCCCTATCCCCTCATCGCGAGAGAAATGTTGGAAGACATCTCGAAATACTTCCAACGGAAAAACACCAAAATGAAAATGATCCTCTTCTCCGCCTTTAATCCCGACGCTTTCGAGGCGTTCCGCCAGGAAGCCAAGACACTTTCCTTTCAGTAGCTCATCAGGTCTCCGCTTTTTTGCCCGAAAGTACTATTCCCACCTGGTGAGCAATCCGATACAATAAACCGATTTGAAACGCTCAAGCGGCGGATTTTTTGACTTTTTCCCGTCGATAAGGCACAATGATTGCGCGTTTTAACTCTTTTGAATTATTCGTGAGTTAAATTCGGAAAGAGCAACCAGTTCTTTTTCCCCTAGGAGAACGCGATTGAATATACGAATCTTTGCCCTTGATGATGAACCGGATATGCTGAAGATCGCTTCCGATCTTCTCCAATCCGAAGGCTAC
Organism: Elusimicrobiota bacterium; assembly: GCA_003140895.1. GTDB lineage: Bacteria > Elusimicrobiota > Elusimicrobia > F11 > F11 > PLLH01. The sequence goes on along the minus strand of PLLH01000088.1, from coordinate 9,094 downwards.
ATGGTTGTGACGGAAACCGATCCCGTCGCCGCCCTCAAAAAAATCAGAGCCAACCCACCCGACCTTCTTCTCTTAGACATTCGCCTCCCCAATATGGACGGCCGCGAAGTTTGCCGTGAATTAAAGGGGGACCCCCGGACCAAGCACATTCCTATTATTATGGTGAGCGTGAAATCGGACGAGCCGGATATCGTGGTCGGGTTTGAGTTGGGCGCCGACGACTATATTCCAAAGCCGTTCCGGAAAGGGGAATTCTTGGCGCGGATCAAGGCGGTGCTCCGGCGTTTTCATCCGGATCCGTCCGAGCGGCGGTTTATGCTGGGCCCGCTCGTGTTGGATTACGCCCGCTATTCGGCCACCGTTCACAACAAGCCCATCGCGCTCACGCCCAAAGAGTTCGAACTCCTGGCTTATTTCATCGTGAAAAAAGGATGCGTGGTGACGCGCGGATCCATGTCCGAGGCGGTGTGGGGCGTCGAGTTCACGGGGTCCACTCGCACCATTGACGTGCATGTGGATCAAGTCCGCCGGAAATTGGGTCCGTTAAGCACGTGGGTTCACAGCTTGAAAGGGGTCGGCTATCGCTTCGACCCGGAAGATTAAGGGAGGGGGATGCGTGAAAAAGAATCTAATCGTCTCGTTGTTGGCTTTCGCTTTATTGAGGGGAACGTCGTTTGGACTGGGGAGCGCCGGTCTTGGAACGGAAATACTATCAGCGGAAAACTTGGGCTTGGCAGGCTCCCTTTTGGTTAAAGGGGATGCCTGCAGCGTGTATCTCATGCCGGCGATGTTGGGCGACATCGGGAATCAATCCGCCTCCGTTGGCGTGTCTCTGATTGATTACCGGGTGAAGCGCGAGGGAGCCAGCGCCGCCAAAATGGACACCACCGACGTGGTGGTTCCGAACGGTTATTTCACAAAACAATTTATGGGCGGGAAGATCGGTTTCGGTTTGGGCGTGGTGAGTCCGTACGGCCTTCAGACGTCGTGGGGTGACACCAGCTCCGTTCGCTACGTGGCGACCACATCGGACATACGCATGATGGACGTGACGCCCGCCGTGTCCTACCGGCCGTCCGAGCGTTTCGCCGTCGGCGCCGGCGTTGATTACTTTTCCACGTATAAAGCCACGCTTCAGAAAAAAGTATCGGTTGATGCCGTGAACGTTGGACTCGGAGGTTCCCCTGCAGGACTTCCTGACGGTAACTCCAAAATGGACGGAGACGGCGATGGATGGGGCTATCACGCCGGGGTTCTTGTGAGCCCCACTCCCAAACATCACGTGGGGGTGACGTTTCACAGCGAAGTGAAAACCAAAATCGAAGGGCAGGTGGAGCTCACGGGATTGTCCGGAGCCAGCGCCGGCCCCAACGGCTTCGGCGGAACCAATTTTAAAACGAAGGCCCGGACTGATTTGTTTTATCCGGCGAATGTTCAAATCGGATACCGGTTTGATCCAAACGTGAAGTGGAGTTTTTTCGCCAACGCGGCGTGGTTCCATTGGGCGGCCAATAAACAATTGACCATCGTGTTGCCGGACGCCACGGCCACTCAACAAGCGATCGCCGGAAAGCCCGTTCCACTGGATTGGAAGGACGGGTGGAGCGTGTCGGTGGCGGGGAAATACAAACTCAATGAGCGCTGGGCCTTGAACGGCGGGTTGTGTTATGAGCCGGCGGTGTATCCGGAGCAGACGTTTTCGCCGTCCATCCCGGATATGGACCGGTTCGGGATTTCGGTCGGGCCCAATTACCGGAATGGGAATTGGGGGGTGGACGCCGTTTATAATCCGATCTTCATGCGGAGAACCACCATCAATAATAAGATCGGACAGGCGAACGCCGGCCCCGCGGGGGACATCAGCGGAACCTACAAAGGACAGGTTCATATCGTGAGCGTCAGCGCCCGGTATTTCTTCTGATTTATCCGGTTGCGGAAGCCTCGTTCTTAAAATAAAGTAACGAAATGGAATTGCTAACCGTCGCATCGTTGATTAATTGTATTTCCAGCCTGGCCTTGGTGGGCCTCGTCCTACGCATCAATCCCCATTCTCACAACAAACAAAACCGCAGCTACGCGCTTTTTAACGTCGGCATCGCGCTCACCTGCCTGGTCACCCTTCTCTGGCAGCTGGCGCCGAACGCCGTCCTGGCGTCTCTCTGGCTCAAATTCCTTTTCTTCTCCGTCACCCTCCTGGGCGTGTTGTTTCTCTATTTCGTTTTCACGTTCCTGGATATTTTCAGGAAGCGGCGGAGCGAGTTTTACGCGGTGGTGGTGTTGAGCGCGGTCCTTCTGTTCCTGGATTGGAATTCGTTTCTGACGGCGGGGGTGGAGCTTCGCCCCGGGCTCGGGTTTTGGCCCGCGCCCAAGCCGCTTTTTATCTCCGGACTCGTGTTATGGAGCGCCTCTTTTTTCTATGGGATTTTTTGGCTGGCCCGCGGCAGCCGTTTCTCCGAAGGCCTCCGGCGCGGTCAAATTCGATTCATGATCCTCTCCTGCTCCGTCGCGTATCTGGGGGTGGGGGCCTTTGCTCTCTTGCTCTATCAGGTTCCGGTTCCTTCCGCGTTGGTGCTTCTCATTTCGGTCTATGTCGCCATGGTGGCCTTTGCCGTGGTCCGTTACCGGCTTCTGGATCTGGATTTGGTGGTTCGTTGGGGACTGGCTTACAGCGTCACGTTTCTGATTATTTTGTCCCTGTTCAGCTCGGCGGTTCTTTTAATCGATCGGGTTGTGAGCCGGTTTCTGTTCATCAACTCGGGGATCCTCACCATCCTGGCGGCGTGCGTCGCCGTTTTTTTCTTTAACCCCATCCGAAAACGCATCAACGTCTTCGTCGATCGGTTTATATTCAAAAGTCCGGATTTTGAATCCGTGATCACAGGGATTGACCAGGCCATCGATAAGTCGGTCAACATCGAAGCCGTCGCCTCGGGGTTGATCGACCTGTTTAAAAACATGTGGGGGGTGGATCACGCGGGGTTTGTTTTTTGGAACCAGGCGCAGGCCAAATTCCAGCCCGTTCCGGCCAGTTTGTTTGATAGTCAGATCCTCACGAGTTTGAACGAATCGATCGGCCGGGACGATTTTCTGGTGAAGACCCTGGAATCGGAGCGGCGGCTGTTCCGGTTCGGGATCGTGCTGGATGACGAGTTGGCCGCCTTGGGGAACCGCGCTTTCCCCGGCGAGCGAACGACGTTTTTAAAAATTCGGCGGACCCTGCGATGGCTGGGGGCCTCTGTCGCGGCCCCTCTTATGCTCAAAGAACAGCTGGTGGGGTTTATCGTGTTGGGCCCTAAGAAAAACAACGGCGCCTTTACCGCCGAAGACCGAAAGCTTCTTTCCCACGTTTCCGAGAAGGTGGCCGGCGCCGTTTCCAAAATCATGATGACCGACGGAAAGCTGGAATTGGGTGCTCGTGGCGTATAGAATTTCCCTGCACATCCTCGCCGCCGTCTGGAACATCCTTCTTCTCATTTGGACCACCTCTCTCCGAAAATCCAATCGCTCTTATCAGGACGTCTCTCTCGTTTGTTTTTTCTCAGCGCTTTATTCAGTTTGTTGGGTGTTCGGGCTGATTTTTGAATCAGAAACAGCCATACGTCTTTCCTGGGTCGGGACTCTAATTCCCACCGCATTCCTTGTCTTCCTTTTGGAGTTCTCTGGCCAACCTCAGAATAAAATTTTAAATGCGGGGATTTGGATTTTCGGAGTCGCTTTGATGCTGGGCGGGTTTTCACCCTGGTGTATTAGGCATATCATCCTGTTTTCCCCGGAGGTGAAATCCATATTCGGCCCCTTGGAACCTTATTTGAGGGCCGGTGTCGGCCTCCTGTTGATTGCGATCCTCTGGATATTTTTGAAGTATTTTTTCTCAGAAAAACGGGATCAAAAGCGAAGATATGCCTTTTTTATTATCGGGGGTTTTTCGTACAGCGTCTGCGGTCTTTTGACGGCCTCGCTCTTTCCTTTGTTTGGAGAGTATAAATACTTGGATATGTCGTCCTACAGCTCCGTCATTTGGACCACGCTCGCGGTGTGGCATGTGTATCGGGAGCAGGAAGACCGCAACCGCCAGTTATCGGAGTTGGATGCCATGAAGAAAGAGTTCATTAATCACGTGACACACGAGTTTAAGTCGCCGCTCTTCGCCATTCAGTCCGCGGTGGATATCTTCGCGGATTTAATCGCCGACGATGAAAAGAACAAAACGAAGAAGGTGGACTATCTGGAGATGGTGCGGAAAAACGCGGACAGGCTGGGCGAGTTTGTGGATGAGCTTCTGGATTTGGCGGCCATTCAGCAGTCCGTGCTGAAACTGAAGAAACAAGATGTGGATCTCGTCGAATTGACGACGCGCTCACTTGAATTGCTGCGCCCCATGGCGGACCAGCAAAAGACAGCGATCAAAATTATCGGTGAGCCTGTGATAGCTCACTGCGACGAAGGGAAAATTCAACAGGTGATGGCGAACCTTCTCTCCAACGCCATTAAGTTCGCTCCCGGCGGGGATGTGGACGTGATGATTCAGCAGAGCGGGGAGGGTGTCATCGTTTCTGTGAGGGATGACGGGGCCGGCATCGCGTCGGAACACGTGGCCCACGTCTTCTCCAGTTTCTTCCATGTCCAACAAAAAACCAGCGGTTTCAAAGGGACCGGTCTCGGCCTCGCCATCGCTAAAGGCTGGGTGGAAGCCCACGGTGGGGAAATTTGGGTCAAGTCAGAAGGCGAAGGCCACGGCTCAACGTTTATTTTTACGCTCCCGAAAAACTAGAACTCCTCGTCTCCGAAAACCGCTATTCCTTCGCGCAGTACATCACCCCGTAATACGGCGGCGACCAGCTTCCATCGGAGGCCACCGTGTGAGTGTGGTTATCCGCCACATCTGTTTTAGATGAAGCCGGCCCTGTGTTCCCGATGGTGTAATCCGTTATGCCACTTGTCTTTTCAAAAACCAAATTGGGCTGGGGGGTGAATACCCCGGCGTGAGTTCCAACGTCATACGTTGAGGCATCCCCGCCCAGGCCAAACGGATTCTTGGCGCTCCCATAGAGATTGCCTGTCCCAGAGTAGGCGACAGCAGGAGTCAAGTGTTTGTGTTCAATGGCTGATGAGGGAATTGAATGGGCGTGGGCGTCCACCATATGGCTGTGAGTTCCGGACGAGACCGTTGTGAGTCCGCTGATGACGCTGGAGCCGCCGGCTTTGATGTTAGCCGCGTCGGCCACCCCCATGGGGAACCGATTGTTTAATTCCGGGACGGCCGCCCATCCGTCGGGGCAGGCTTTCATGAACATCGCTACCATGCCGGTGGGAATCAAATAGTTTGATATGGACGCATTGACCGTATTGGTCCCAATGGCATGATCCGCGATTTGGGTTTCCGTCAACGATTTGTCCTGGAGCTGAAGTGGGGAGATGCTGTGGTTTGGAACCGTCTCCGCGTAAAACGAATAGGGGACGGTGGACAATTTTTGGCGCGGGGAGAGCGTTTTAAAGCTCGTCCCGTCATTGACGGACACCTGGAGGTAGAGAGCCGCGTTGTCGACGAACAGGGCCGATGACAACGGGCCGATATCGGTTGAGAAGAGCCCGGCCTCGTTGGTTGTGACGGTTTGATCCGTCGCCGTTTCCCAGGCGGCGGAACCCCCGGTGAGAACGGAGTAAAGACCAAAGCGGACTTTCACGTCGGGTCCCACAATGGGGTTCCCTTGATTGTCCGTCAGCCGTCCCTGGAAGCGGATGGTGTTCGGAGCGGCGTTTAACGCCCCCTGGGTCAGAAGAAAAGCCGTGAGCCCGATAAGAAGTGAGACGCGTCGTTTAGCCATAGGTGTACCTCGTTTTTTGAGGGAATCGATTTGAAGGGGAACACTAAGTTAACTTCTTCGAAGGAAAATCACAAGTGCCTTTTTCCCCTCCCCACGTTTCAACAGTGGGGAGGGCTAGGGAGGGGAAAACACCTCTCCAAATCAGCTCAAAAAAATGCCCTAAAGTACTATTCCCAACGGGGGGTGAGGGAAGTACAATTCACGCATGATTCGGAACATTATTCGATTCGCGCTGGCCCTCATTATTTTATTGGTTCAGTTGCCTCCACTTGAGGCATTCGATTACGACAATCCGTATAGCCCGACCAACATCAACACCTCGCTTCCTGATACCGTCCGCCGGCCTGATGCCAACTTTCAATCCAGTTATTTCAACCCGCGGTCACTCAACCTCAACTTAATCCCTGATTTTAATATCGATCTCAACACGCTTCGCCTGCCGAAGTTTGACGTTCGGGATATCGGCAATTCCGTCTGGACGTATCAGAAAGAAAATTATTCTTTCAACAGCGATTTAAAGCTCGCCACCGCGTACAGCGCGAAAATCCAGTTTACGTTTGACGGCAACCCGGCGCCGGATGTTGTGTCGATGGATTTATCGAAGATGACCTATACCCCCGGCTCCGTCACCCCGACGGACTTCAAGCAAACCTATCGGGATTCGAAGGGGGCTTCTGTTCAGATTGAGAGAACCCATCAAGCCGGAGAGAAGAACCCCTCTTACGAGAGCTTTGAGACCTTTTTCGCGAACGAAGAGCGCAAGAATGCCGATGTGACGGTGCCGCCCGCGCCGTCCAAAGAGCTGGTGAGCGGGTTTGATGAGACGTGGCGGGTTTCGTCGCGTGAGGAGAGTGGAAAGCCCATCGACTCAAAGATCAACCTTTCCGTCGATTCCATGAAGTATGATTCGGCCCTCAAAAGACACTTGACGGGCTACAGCGGAACCATCACCGATGGTAAAATAAACCTCACTTTCACCGTCACGGCGCCGCGGGATGACAGAAATAATGTGAAGTCCGTGCAATGCCAAATCAAAAGCCCCGGAGCGCCGACCGTTAATGTGACGTGGAACCCCAAAGAGGGGACAAATCCCGATCAAGCCTTCGCGCTCCTGAAAGATCACCTTCCCGTCCCTGTTTTCGTAGGCCCACGGAGCAGTTTCCGCTTTAATGGCACCGACATGGCGGAATTGCCGCTGAAAGTGACGGGAAACGGCGATATCGCCATAAAACAATTTGGCGACGCCAAAGATATCTCCGCGCTCTTTGGGAAAGAAGATTTGGAAATCAAGGTGGAGGTGTCCGCTCCCGATGCCGAATCCTCCAAGAGTCGTTTCTCCGTCGGGAACGCCCTGAAGAATGTGTGGTACATGGTGACGGGGAAATGGGCGGATGTGAAAGCCATGCGCCAAAGCCTCACCTCTCTCCGAGATACCGCCCCCGAAAAATTCCTCCTCGCCGCCGGCTTTTCTGATCCGGGGTTTATGTCGTTGTCGGATCTCAAAGCGGCCTACCAAAAATTGTCGATAGCACCGTCGGGCCAGGACAATAAGAATACGGACGCCATTCCAGCCGCCAAGAATCAAGAAAGCTTTGTTTTTGGATTCATTCGAAACGCCATCAAAATTCCCAGCCAGGTGATTGGGGTGGCGCTTGATCTCCCGGGAGTCAAGCAAGTGTGGATGGGGACACGATTGTCAGTAGGGTTTGCGCAGGGAATTATGTCCGGGGATCAATTTGATACGCCAAACAAGGTTCGCTTTGATAAGACTGGGCCGGCGTTAATGGCATTGCCTGGGATGACGACCATCGACAGTTTGGCAAGAGATAGAAGTGAGAGAATGGAAAAATATTTCCAAATTAGTGAATCGACCTTAATTAGAAATAACACACATGGTATGGTGAGGGATCTTTTTCAAGCCATCGGCTATGAACTTCTTGGCAGCATAGATAAGCCGGCCATTCAGACAGCAAAAGCGCTTCGAATCGCTATAAATGAAAGAGGGGAGGTGTATGTGGTGGCACACAGCCAAGGAACAGCTATTTTTCATCAGGCACTCTCTCTCCTGACAAAAGAAGAGAAGTCAAAAATTCATTATCTCGGCGTGGGTCCCGAATGGATAATTGATGCTAAAACAGAGGGGTTGGCAGATGCGACAAACGTGTGGAATGAAGGGGACCCCGTTCCTGCTTTTGGGAATCGTTTGAATTTATTGATCAACCTCCTATTGCCCGGGAATTGGGGCCGGCTCTCGAAAGATGATGTGAAGAGCCAAAATGTGGGAGCAAAATGGGGGCTTGATGCTCACGGATTTGATAAATATGAAGCTGTCATAAAAAGTTGGCTGGAGCAGAGGAGGCAAGAATGGAATTCAAGAAATTTGCCACAGGGATACTGATAGGGCTGTGCCCAGTGGTGTTGAGTGGAATGGCTAGGTCCATTGATCGAGATTTAAGCCAGCATCCGAGCTATTCAGCGATGATTGGTAAGGAATATAAAACTAAAAACGATCTGTTGATTTATCGATATCAGGGGACAAAGGACCTTCTCCTCGATCAGTATGGAGTAGGTCAATTGCCAAATAAAGAACAGATGAAAGAAAAATTTCCCTTTAGTTATTATTCGGTGATAGTCGAGGGTATCGCTCCTGCCGGCAGTGTATTTAAGATCAAACGAGTTAAGCTCGAAGGAAATTCGGATGCTGCTTTTATTTATTTTTACGCCGATCTTGTTTCAATAGAGAACAAAAAGTTCATAAATAAAGAAGTCAACCCGTCATTTCTTACGGATCGTGCTGATATACCCAAATTCAAACCCGAGCTCGTCGAAGAAGTCGCGCCGTAATTTTCATTTGAACGTTTAGAATTCTTGGAATGATTAACCCCATGGCTTATGGCCTATAGAATCTCCCTTCATATTCTCGCCGCCGTCTGGAACATCCTTCTTCTTGTTTGGACTCACCCCCTCCGGAAAACCAACCGCACTTATCGGGACGTCTCTCTCGTCTGCCTATTTTCAGCGCTATATTCGTTGTCCTGGGTCTTCGCGCTCATTGTTCAAACGGAAATGGCCGTACGACTTACTTGGATCGGCATTCTTATTCCCTGTTCATTTCTCGTGTTTCTTTGGGAGCTCTTTGATCAACCCCAGCGGAAATTATTAAACGTTGGGGTTTGGATCTTCGGGGGCGCTGTGTTGTTGGGCGGGGTTTCTCCTTGGTGCATCAGGAAAGTGATCGGGATGGAACCCTGTGAACAAATCATTTTCGG
>PLLH01000097.1 GCA_003140895.1 Elusimicrobiota bacterium | reverse complement strand
GAGATGGATTCCTTTAACGCAACTGGGCCGCTCGTTCGCAGCATCGCCCCAGAGCGGCGCCGGTGTTTTTGATTTTTCCGAAGGCGTTTCATGCTGCTGGGAGCAGCCCGCGGGGACGAAGGACAGGGAAACAATAAAGAGGAATGTGAGGGTTCGAAAAGACAAGGACAAATGACGCTTCATATAGTTTAAGGTTCCGTTAGCGGGTTGGAGTGTGGTCGTCGATCAAGAGGGGCTTAGATCGCCAGTTCAATTTTCAATATTTTAAATTTGGTCGTCCCACCGGGCGCCGTAATAGAAACCTCTTCGTTCACTTTGTGCCCCAGAAGTCCTTGAGCGATCGGCGCGTGAACGGAAATCTTCCCGGTGGCCGGGTCGGATTCTTCGGCGCCCACAAGGGTGTATTCATAATCGTCCTTGGTCCCCGATTCCCGGATGAGAACCTTCATGCCGATCGTCACCTCTCCTTTCGGCAGGTTCATATCGTCGACAATTTTGGCGCCGCTCAAGCGATCTTGAATTTCGGAAATTCGGCGTAACGTCTCGCTTTGTCTTTCTCGAGCATATTGATACCCGCCATTTTCACGCAAATCTCCCTGTTCGCGAGTCTCTCCGATTTCTTTCGAAAGATCCGCCTTCCGTTGTGAGAGCATTTCCAATTCTTTAACCAATTTTTCGTACCCTGCGCGGGTCATGTATGAATCAGCCATCGTGTCCTCCCTCTCCCGTCGCGCTCATTGCCGCGGCCATGCCTGTTTTGGCGTTCAATGGTCTTATTCGCATGAGCGGCCCTGGTTCATGATGATTTATTTGAATAATCACTGCTTGATCGCCAGGGTCTTAATGAAGGAATTGATCATAGCAAGTGGAGAAGCTAAAAAGGCTCGATTTATGATTTCCAAACGGGCGGTTCGTCGGCGATCCGCTGGAAAACCAAGAACCCTTCTTTGTTGAAAATTTCTTTATACTTTTTCTCTTGCCGGACGGTTCCAATCGCGTTTCGCAGCCCGTCTGAATCAAAAGGAATCGAATTTCCGAATTGGTCGCACACGATATAAGCCGGATTCGCCAAATAACGGCTTTGAAGCGTTCCCATGGTTAGGCTCATGGGGAAGAGTTGGATGGCGCGGCGCGTGTCGAAATGAGGGACCAGAGATTGCTGGGCGGCGACCGAGGCGTTTGGCGGAATCGTTTTTTTCAGTTCCCTGAACGCGTTCATCCGGTTCTCTGTTGTGGCGTGGTAATACCGGGGCGACTGGAACACGCCGATGCCGGCGATGATGAGGCCCCCCGCGGCCAGAAGCCGGTGAGCGCGCGCCGCTTTTGGGTGTTGGAGCAGGCGCTTGAGGCCCACCGCCGCCCCGACGAAAATAAACGGTTGCGACGGCATGGAATAAATATCGGCGAGGGAAAGTTGATTCGTGGCTTGCGAGAGAAGGTGGGGGAGAACGCTCAACACGGGGGGAATGAGAAACACGGGCGCCAGAAAGGTGAGCCCGGCCGCCGGGAAGAAGTAGCACGCCCATCTCCAGTATTTGGATGGTTCATGGGTCAGCGCTTGTAAATAGACGATGGGCTTAAAGAACAGATTGTACGCCATGTCTTTATAATTATTCCCAAGGATGGTGTAGCGTTCAAAGAGAAGAGACCCTCGATTTCCGTCAATGAAATGAGGGGTGAAGAATTGAGTGTGAAAGATAAACGCGGCGCCTGCCAGCAGGAGAAGGCCCGCGCCCCAAAGCCGTTTCCCCGGGCGAATCATCAGGAACAAAGCGAAACCGGCCACAATAAAGGAGACGTCCTCTTTGGCCAAAAAGGCGAGAGTCGTGTAGAGCAGCATTTCCCAAGGAGCCTCCCGTTCCAGCGCCCACAGGGCGGCCATGAGGCACGGGATTTGCCAGATATCGGGATGAAAATCATTTGAAACGAATTGCCCGACGATAGGAGAACAGACGAACATGATGGACCCCAAGAGGCCGATGGCGGCGGAACCGGTTATTCTCTTCACGGTGAGCCAAAGAAAGGGAACCGCCGCCGCGACGCAAACAGCTTGAGCCACGAGAAGGACGGTGGCGTCCCCTCCCCATGTGTAGAAAATCGACAGAGGCCACAAAATCCAGTTCACGTGAACGGCCATAAAGTTTCGCTCCAATAGGGAGCTATAAAACCAGTCGCCCCGGCTCGTGTTCCAGCAGATATTGGAGAAGAACCCCAGGTCATGCGCGTGGGTGTCCAGGTTGACGTGGGCTCTCAGTTTATGGCTGATGACGCCCACCGCGTAAAAGAAGGCGCATGCCGAGATCAACCACAACAACTCGCCGTTTTTCAATGAATCCACATGGGTTTTGAGTGATTGAAGGTGGTCCCGCAGTCGGTTGGGCCACAGCAGGCTAAGGCCGAGGAGAACGAGAAGAACCGAAAAGATATTTCCCATTGAGCGCAGCGAGTAGGAAATCCCAAGAATCGAACCGCGGCGTTCAAAAAACCAGGGGAAGAGCGCGACAAGGGCTGTCGTGGCGCCCAAAGCAAGAATAATTTTATTTGTGAGAGAAAGATTGAGAGATTTCATGAGTGGTTGAGAATATAACAGTCCGATGTCGGCCCACCGCTGAGAACCGCGTAGGACCGTACTTCCTCAATAATTTTTA
>PLLH01000059.1 GCA_003140895.1 Elusimicrobiota bacterium | reverse complement strand
GGGCCCCAAGGTGATGTACCAAACCTGGACGCCGTCGGAGGTGCGTTTGGCCCATTGGACAGTGAAATTGATCTCGTACGATTGAAGGATGAACGTGGGCAGGGATCAAGTCGGTACATTCGCCATGATACTTGTATTTCAGATATAGCATGGAGCGACTTGGCACCTCGCCTCTTGTTACCCCCCCTCTTCTAAACAGGGATCAACTTTCTGACCTCGTTCATAAAGTCAGTAATATCCAGAAAGAAGTTGGGGTACGCTCTCCGCAACTTATCAATTGGCCCCGCCGAAACTAAAACAGGCTCAAGAGGAACTCCTGAAGCCACTTCACGTTCTATTCTTGAATATTCATCACTAGCTTGCTTCTGGCTATCACGGTCATATGGCGTGACCATAACAGTCTTTTCCAATGAATTTAAAACAATCAAATGATAAGCCCATTTCTTTTTTAGTTCTGGGGATTTACCAATCATATCGAACGCCAATGAGATTCCGCTCATTCGATCGAGCGCCCTTAGATGCTTCTCTGCTGCAACAACCGCAGATATTGTTTCTTTGTATGAAAGAGCTGCAAANNGCAAATCGTGGAATAGGCGTTGTCTTTTCTTTGTGAGAAAAAGCAGAAGAAATAATTGCGAAGAAATCCAACCAATCCTGGTCGCCTTGTCGCGATTTAAGCGCTTGTCCTAGAGATGTTCCCATGGTTTCGACTGCGGTCGCCCATACATGCTGGAGTCTCGTGCGGATCTGCAATTCTAATCGTAAACCGTTATAGGAAGAGGCTCGTTCATTTCGATATTTGTAAATCAGATGCCGACTCCTATACCCATCTTCGTTCCTCGGAGATGCAATATAGTCATGCTCATCGACGCATTCGTGCAGGAACCTGCTATTGCGTTTATACTCTTCGGCAAGTTGGTTAACTTCCGCGATCGTATTAAGAACAACTCGAACGCCTCCAATATCCTGCATTGTAGTCAGTTGCATCGCTGGGTAACGTTTAAGTTTATCGATAATGGTTGGCATGCGTTTAAGACGCTGCGCGACTAGGATGTCACCGCGAAACCCCCTAATCTTACTCCGCAGTGTTGCCTGAAAAGTATTAATCGGATAGGCGTGGCAAGCGCGCCAGCGTTCTACAAGATCTCTTGCTGACTCCACCAGAGCGGGATTCGAATTGACATCAACCAAAAGCTTACCGGCTTTATTGATTTGTGATTTAGATTCGGGCGGGACTCGAGCAAATGACATTATTCTCCTGGTTCAAGCATCGTGAAATAACTAAAACCACTGAGACTGGTTTTATAAGACTGAGCCGTCCCACACAACCATAGTTGAAGCATGGGGAGATTGCAGTCGCTGGTTACGCGGCCAATGCTCTCAAGACTGGTTGAGGCAACTGAATGGCAATGAAACGGTTGGAAGGATAGAGATAAGATTGCTGGGATTCGTCTTTTATCCGAATCAAGCCACGACCCTCTGCTGCCTGATCAGTTACGACTGCATAGATTTTCCGTTTCTCAAGCGAGACCTCATATCCTTCATTGTTAACACACACCGCATAATGCTTATTTGAGCTTGAACGTTTCATAAATTATTTCTCCAAAATACGCTTGATCTTAAATTCTTTCTTTCCGATTCCATGAGCCTCGTACCAATGGATTTCAGCTCTACACAATTCCCCATTTGGAAGCTCAACGACGGCAAATCCTTTCAACTTTCTCCAACGTCCTTGCCCATAAATCTTTCTCAACCGAGGAATTTCTCTGATTGCCCCACCCACCGCGATAGCGCTGATATCAGATGTCTCCCCAATGATTTTAAACCACATAGCAAGATTTTATGGGAATAAACTTTCCAACGCAACAGGAGAATGGGAGCTCAATTGCAAAATTCAATACCAGTTCTCAAAGGGACTCCTCTCAAAATATTTTCTTCAAGACCTGGCACTTAAAGAACCGGTACTATTTCCAAGTGATTTAGTAGATCGGTCAATCTTCGTTTTCGATTTCACCTGAATTAGAATGTTTGAGTTCCGCTAACTGATTACTAATCTTTTCGAGTTGATAAAGAATTAACAGACGTATGATCACAACGGTAGTATGAAAGAAACCATGAGTTTTCAGCAACTTGGAATAAAAATAAATTCCAACGATCAAAACGGCCAACTTTAGAACTACAAGAAAGAAATTGCTTAGCACAACTGTGTGTTTCTCCATTTCATGAGATCCCCGCTCAGTTATTTCGTGTAACCACATACCCCATTTCTTGGGCACTGAAGAAAACATAAAGAACAGCACAATGCCACAAAACACTAGCGAGAAAATTTCTTCAAAGGTCATCATCTTTCCTATGCCGATATAATATATCTCCTACCGCATCTTATCACAGCACTCAGTTTGGCTCTATCGTTCAGGAATTGCAAATGGAAACGAAGGTTTCTGATGGTAAACGGGGAGGGTTAGAACGTGGGCCCCAAGGTGATGTACCAAATCTCAACTCCGTCGGTGGTGCGTTTGGCCCAATGAACGGTGAAGTTGATTTCGTAGGTTTGAAGGATAAAGGTGGGCCAGGAGAGCCCCGCTCCGACGGCATTATCTCCGCGAGACACGGTATACTGCTTTCTTTCCGCCGAGGAATCCCATCCATATCCGTAATCGTCAAAGAGAACGAGATAGGCCGCCTTGAAAAAGAAATCCGGGAACAAATATTTCGTCCGCGTATTCAAATACCGCAACCGTATCCGGGCTTCGGCGCTGCCCAGGGCCACGTTCTCTTTTTTATTCGCGTCGGAGTCGCCGGAGAGCCCCCGGATCCGGTCGACGCCGCCCAAACGAAACACTTGCGGGTTACGACCGGAACTCTGCCCAAATAAGAAGCGAGACGCAATCGTACTTTCTCGAGGAAGCGGTAAATACTGAACGCCTTCCAACAAACGCGTGTTGTATTTCTGATCTCCCCCCCAGCGGTCATTCCCTTCCTGAACCGTGAAACTGAGCCGCCGGCCTCGCGTCGCCACCAAATAGCGGCCGGTCACCGTGTCGTGCGAAAAACCGGCCGTCCAATACCGGTCAAAGAAATGGTTGTCGGGCTGTGAATCATCTAAAAAGGAATCGCGCCGCTGCGTCCCGCCGACCCCGACCTGGACGGCGTTGATTCGATCGAGCGGTAGCGTCATGAGTCCGATGGCGTCCACCTCCCGCCTTTGTTCGTTCCGGTCGAAGTCGCGATAATACCGAGAGGTCTGGAACCCGACGGTGAACTGCGGCCAAAACCGGGCGTAGGTATAAAACATCGCCAGGTCGATATAATCGTTTCCGGACGCGTATTGCATTTGCTGTTGGAATTGATGATTTCCCAGAAGCTCCGAATATTGCCAGATATCCGCCACGACAAAGCCGTCCAGCGTGGAATAATAAAAGAACGGGAGGAAAAGATCGGTGGACGACGTAAACCGGTACGGGCGGGCCACTCCCTGGAAAAGCGAAGACCCGTTGACCTCGGGCCACTGCAGGCGCATTTGCGCCATCGCTTCGTTTTTGGGGTTGAGAGGCGGGTCTCCCCACCCGAAATCACGAGACCGGTTCGACGAGAATGTCCCAGAGGACGCCGGAACGGATTCCGTCGACGAAACAACCACAGCCCCGGAAAAACCGGTTGAGCTCAAAGCCATCGGGCCGGCTGCCTTTTTCCGCATGAAATCGGGACTTTCATAAATATGCTTTTCGCCGTCGTTGTAAGCGACAAAATAAAGAGCGTCGTTGGCCGCCGAATAAAACGGCGAGAAGGCGCCGCCGATTAGTTCCGTCATCTGAACGGGATTCGTTGAGGAAGTCAATTGATATAGATTAAATCCCAAGTCGCCTTTGTCATTTTGATCACGCACGAAAACAACCGACCCGTCCGGCAATATCCACGGCTCGGTCTCTGCCCCTTCCAAATGAGTGAGATGGCGGAGTGACGGGCTGGCGAGACTCACTTCAAATAAATCGGAGGAAGGGAACGGCTCCGTTTCCGACTGAACCTCGGCGGAGAAAACGACTCGAGCTCCATCGGGAGAAAAAACCGGATCACGCTCATCCTGAGGTGAATCGGTCAGGCGGGCCAGCACGGCTCCTTTTCGGGACAGGAGATAGAGGTCGTTCAAGCCTCGTTTCATCCCGACGCACACAAGCTCGTCTTTCACGGGAGAAAAAACAGGCGAGCGGATTTCATCGAACGGCACTTTAATTTTTTTGAGTTGTTTCTTTTTTAAATTAAACAGATAGAGATAATCCCGCTGTCTCTTTTCACCGGCAAACGCAAGCCACGTTCCGTCATGTGACACAGACAACGCCCGGCCGCTCGCGTGAATATTCTCCAATTTAAACCATTTAAGATCGACGAGAACGGTTGTTTCGTTGGTGATGAGATCTGTCGAATAGATCTGATCCATCCCCGTCTTATCGCTGAGATAATACAGGGTCCGTCCATCGGGGGAGACCACGGGCGCCTGATTGGATTGAGGGAGGCCGTCTGAAACCGTGCGCTGCTTCCCATAAACGGCGGGGGGTTTTGCCGTCCGAAGGAACACGGCGTATTTGTCGTGAAGCCATTCTTGAAATCGGAAATCGAACCGATCCAAATCAAGGTTGATCAATTCCTGAAGAGCCGAGGACACGTCAAAATAATCTTTCATGACCCACAGGAATTTTTGAATCTTGTCGACCCCATATTCATCGACGAGAAAATGCATGGCGGCCTCGCCCGTTTTATACGCCGGCGTGACTTGGTTGGGCTTTAGATGACCGAAGCCCTGGAGCTCCGCGAGCGGAAGAATTTTGTTATAGGCCACCGAATCCCGAACGACCATATCGCCCGTCGGCTCATCCGGTTCTCCGCCGCCGTATTCGGCCATTCCCTCCATCATCCACAACGGATAAAACGGCGATTTGAGGAGCCGCACGGATTTCCACCACCCTCCGAAGAGAATGTTGAATTGAATGACGTGGGTAAACTCATGCGGGATGACGTGACTCAACCACCGTTGAGATCCGTCATTAAAGATGAGAAACCGGTTCTTATAGGCTTCGGTGACGCCTCCCGTCCCCTCGCCGACGGGAACGATATTGTTCTGCTCGAATTCGTTGTGGTTGGAAAAGAAAAAAAAGGGGGTGCGCCCGGGAACCTGGTAATTCAGCTTGCGCCCCACCTCCGTCCAGGCTTTCTCCAGTAAGTGCGCCATCGATGGGGCCAGGCGTTCCGTGGAAGAATCGTAATAGACGTCAAAATGGGCCGTTTCCTGTTTCATCCAATGAAACCGGTCGACCCGGACATTGTTGTCGCTCGTGGCGAAGGAATAGAAAGGAGAGAGAAGGGGAAGAAGGAGGAGAAAAAGGAAGCGCCCGCGCGAGGGTAAAAACATAGGGCGCCAAATCTACCAGTTACGGCACGCCAACAAAAGTGACGACGGCGTCTTAATTATTATTGATCCGAGTCGTCGTTTCCCCATCCGGTGGCTTCGCCCAACGTGGGGTTGCTTTGTTTGCCGCAGTATTTCTTGAGGAGTACTTTTTCCTGATCGCGTTCGTACCGGCGGATGGACAGCTCAACCTTACGCTCTTTTTTGTTGATGTTGATAACAGAAGCCGTCACTTCATCGCCTTGTTTATACTCATGCCCCGACGACTCTTTGGAGCGCGACGCATCGCCATCAAAAAATTTGGATTTAAATTGGTTCAGTTCCACGTTGCGGACCAAGCCGTCCAACCCGGATTTCAGTTTGACGAAAATGCCGAACTCCGCCACATTGGTGACCAAGCCGGTCACGGCATCCCCAACGTGAAGCGTCCCGAGGGGGTCCGCTGACAACTGTTTAAGGCCCAGCGCCATTTTCTCCGCCGGAACGTCCATCTCCAACACTTTCGCTTTAATTTTATCGCCGACCTTAAGGCTTTGAGGAGCCGCCGTCTCGGCCCACGCGAGGTCCTGATTCTTCAAAAGCGCTTCAACGCCGTCCGCTACTTTCACGAACACGCCGAAAGCCGCCACGTGAGACACCTCGCCTTCCACGGTAGAACCCACGGGGTGCTTTTTCGCGACGTCTTCCCACGGATTGGCCCCGATTCGTTTTAAACTCAGCGACAATTTCTCCTTGGCCCGATCCAGAGCGATCACTCTGGCTTCAACGTCCTGCCCGGCCTTCAACACCTCTTGAGGATGCTTAACCCGGACGGTCCATGACAATTCCGAAAGATGGATGAGCCCTTCAATCCCGCGCTCGATTTCAACAAAGGCGCCGAACGGCGCCAAACCGGTCACTTTGCCTTTCACCTCTGTCCCGACGGGATAACGCGCTTCAATGCCCTCCCAGGGATGAGTCAACAGCTGTTTTCTCCCCAACGAAATGCGATGGGTGGCGACGTCGTGCTTTAAAACTTTAACGTCCACATCCTGCCCCACGTCCATGAGTTTCTTGGGATTGTCCACACGAACCCAGTCCATATCGGACACATGAAGAAGGCCTTCGATGCCGCCGATATCAATGAAAGCCCCGAAATTGGTCAGACCCGTCACTTTTCCTTTCACCACATCCCCTTCTTTAAGCGTTTCGAGCGTGATCGCCCGTTTAAGGGTTTTTTCCTGGTCCAGGAAACGGCGACGAGAAACAAGAACATTGCCTTTGGACCGGTCCATTTCAAGAATCAGCACTTGAACCGTTTGTCCGATCCACTTGTCAAAATCCGAGACGGGTCTCTCGTCGATTTGCGAGGCCGGCATAAAAGCGTCAAGCCCGATATCAATGGTCACTCCGCCTTTGATCCGTTTAACGATCCGGCCTTCGATAGGGACATTTTTTTCTTTGGCGTCGGCGATCAACGTCCAGTTTTTCCGTTCTCGAGCCTGGCGCCACGACGCGAGAGGTCGCCCTTCCGGGCCGCTCATACGCAGGATGAGGACGGGAATTTTCTCTCCGGTCTTTGGAACGCCCGCGCTAAATTCTTTCAATGGAAGAGCCGCTTCTTGCTTCAAGCCCACGTTCACCAATAAATAGGACTCATTTTGGCTGACCACGGTCCCCTCAATAATGGAACCGGTTTCCGCCTCGACGCTTTGAGCCAGCATTTCTTCCATTCCGAATTCTTCTGTCATAACCATGTTCTCCACGATAGATCCTTTATTTAAAAAATCAATTCTCCCGTTGTAGTCATAAAAGAAACCCACCAATCAATGTCTTCATCAGGTCGTTGGATTGAGCTGCCTTTGGGGGAGTATGGAAGTGGAGGATATCATATTTCTGGGCGGAAACCGGGCCTTTTTATCGGCCGGGAAAATCTGTAGGGGCGGACCTCCGTGTCCGCCCTTGTGACAGGGCAGGGGTGGAACCCTGCCCCTACGGAATCTATTTCAACAACATCATTTCATCCGTGGATTCGATGGCGATCTCGAACTGATCGGCCGGCGAATCATTCTCAGGGGGAAACCGAATCGGTTTTCGACAGAGGCTATGGAACGGACAATTGGGCAGACACCACGAGCTGGACTCCTCGATGCGGTGATCGCAAAACTCATCGTACGCCGCCATCTGTTCCAAATCGTTTTTGATTCCAATCGGGATCTCCACAAAACGAACGCCAAGAACGGCGACGTGCTCCCCATTCTCAAAACAATGTGAGACAACGCCCTGACACTCTTGGATGGGCCGCCCGGGGAGGCGGAAATGGATGCGAAGTTTGCTCCCTCTGTCGATCTTGACCTCGAAATGGTCCTTCTCAATAGCGAGCGCCATCCCGCCGGCGGACAGGTTAATGATCTGGACCTCGATCGTCTCTCCAATGAACGGCATGACCGGGAAAATATTGACCGGGACTTTCACTTCCCGATCGATTTTGATTCGTTTATAACGACGGCGATTGATCATGTTAAAAAAGGCCTCCTTTAAAATTAAAAACGGAATGTGGCCGCGTAACGGAAGGTATTCCCCAAATCACCGAAGGGAACCCACGCGAAATCAATACTCAACTGGCGATACCCGAGACCCGCTCCCAAGGACAATCCCGAGGCTCCATCGGCATCCGTTCCGGCGGTTTTATACCCCGATCGAACAGAGGTCCGAAAATCTCGCATGAGAGGCTGCGTCCATTCTCCTCCGGCGCCGAATTGAATTCCGTTGTCTCTCGGTTTACTCACGTCAACGCCCAAGCACAATCTCTCCCGGAAGAAACGCATCCCGGCGCCCGCGTCCACGATGAAGGGCTGCGGATCCGATTCCTCTCGAAATTTAATTCCTGGCCCCATATTCCGTAACGCCAAGCCCAAGGAGAGCGGCAGCCTCTCCATCTTTTTCATGACGCTCACGTCTCCCCCCCAAGCCCCGGCGGAGGCCGTATCGATTTCCTGTTTCAAATACCGGCCCGTCACGCCGACCGAAAGGAGCGGAACGATTTCCTTGGCGTAACAGAGCGTGTAAGCGGCGTCGATCGAGTCGAAGGTTCCCTGATACGACTCATCGGCATTTCGTTTTTGGAGATCCACCACCTTGAGCGTCATCGCCGAAATCCCGAACGATCCCACCGCGGTGGGAAACGCGAAAGCGCCGAAATCGTAGTTCATGTCCTGAATGTATTGGGTGTGCATCGCGGGCATCTCAGGCCGCTTGGAAAACGCCAGGCCGGCCGCGTTGAAATAAACGGCGTTCACGTCATCGGCCACGCCGACGAACGCGTCTCCCATCGCCGTGGGTCTCGCTCCGGCGCCGATCTTGAGGAAAGGAGCGCCACTGGTCCCGGCTTTCTTGTCAGAGGCAAAAGAGGATTGAGCCCCCAGCGTCAAGAAGGCTCCCGCGAGGAGAAGTCCCCTCCATCCGATGAACCGACCGTTTCGCCGGATCACTTGATCACCGCCATCTTGAAGAATTTCTCGTTGCTCCCGCCGATGGTAAACCTGGCGATATAGACGCCGGAAGCCACCTGGGCCCCGTGATCGTTGGTCCCGTCCCACTCCAGATAGAAATGGGCTCCGCCCGTCGCGACAAACGAATTCAGCGTTCGAACCTTCTCCCCCGCCACATTGAAGATCTGAATTTCCACGGCTCCGCTCATGGACGGCGGAACGCTGAACTTAATCATGGTTCCCTGAATGTTTTGCGTGGCTGAGGCGGTTCCCGGGTTTTGGAGCGTCACGGTTTTTTGTTTCAAATCGAAGGGATTCGGGAAATTGATAACGTTCAAGGCGCCGGTGTAGCCGGCCCCCGTAATGACGGAATCGCTGGACGCCAGAACCGTGAAGACGGAGGCGTGCGCGATGCTCACGCACAAGCGGCTGTTGGTCGTGTCCACGACTTTATCTTTGCTCTCAAGCAGATATTCGTTCGTCTGCGAATTGAAATAATAGACGTTGAGCGCGTAAGGGTCCGTCACCGTCGAATCGTACTGCAAACAAAGCTGCGCTTCTTTGCCCGACGGAAAGGAATGGCTCACCCCCGCCGGAAGGAAAATATCGTAGAAGGAACTAAACGGGGTGACAGCCAGCGCCTTCATTCTATTTAACGCCGCCGCCATCTCCGCCGGATATGCCTGCATCCCAAGCCGCTCCGCCACCGCCATGACGCGCGAGCCCTTCATCCCCGCCACCGAATCCGTCAGATCGTCAACATTGTCAGCCGCCATGAGCGTCACTTCCACCTGAAGATCGGAATTGTCGCTCGTCCCCGAACTCACGAACGTCCCGGATTGAGAGGCAAACTTCGTTGGATCGTCCTCAAATTGCAGATCGCCGCCGTTGGCGTTCACAAGCCGTTTGGACCGCCGGCGCCCGATGCCGGCGAAATAAGAAAACGTTTTCGTGTTANNCCGTCGCCGCGTCGATGGAATTAAAGACGGCGTTCACCGTGAGCTCAAAAGAAGATTCCCGGGAGGCCGGCGTATAAACCATGCTGGCGTGTTTTCGATCCGACGACAGCCAAACACCCGACGCCGGCTTGGCCAAATCCCCTTTCCCGGTTTTAACCTTAATGATTTTGACCATCTCGGAATCGTCCGCCTCTCCGTTTCCATCAATATCCACCCTGGAATTTCGAAGAGGCTTCGTGAATTCAAACTGAACGGTCATTTTTCCATCCCGGCCTTTGGCCGCCTGCGTGAAGATCTCCGGCTGCTTTTCCTCAATCGTGAAGTTACGCTCCGTGTTATTGCCGACAACCACGTTGGACGCCAACGAAAAGACATCATCACTCGTCGTGAACAGGAGAATGGAATACGCCTTGTCGGGCTGGAAGCCGGTGATGGAATAACCCGAAATGGTTCCCGCCGCGTCCGCCGAGACGTTCCCGATGATCAGTTCTTCAAACCCATTTCGGACGGCCAAAATCACATCAATCTCGCTGGTGTTCGGCGCGCTCCCGTCCGCTTTGGACAGTTTTCCCGAGAGCGTCGCTCCCGTCGAAAGCGTGATGGCCTGCAAATCGGTATTGCCTTCTCCAACGGTGATATTCCGACGGACGCCGCTCCGATATCCTTTGGCCAAAATCCAGAGATCGTAAAGGCCGGGAGTGAGCCCCGCCACCTGAAAATCCCCGTTGGGCGAGGTGTTCTGCTCAATATTCCCGAGGGGATTGCCCTGCGGCACATTTCCCCGCTTGTTCATAATGACAAAGGCTCCCAACGTATAATCTGCCTTATCGTCGAACGGCAGCTCCAGCTTTCCGCCGTCGGGCGTGACCACGGTTCCGCTCACGCTCCCGGCGGCCGCTTCCAAAACAAAGTCGATCGTGGTCGTGGAGGAATTAATTTTCTGCGTGTCGACTTGCGTCTTCAACACCTCCCCGTAACGAACCCCGTTGAATCCAAATGAAAACCGCTGATCGCCGCTATCGGGCCGAGGAGCCGCCTTGATATCGTAATACCGCTTCCCCATTTGATCGACGCCGTGCAGGACATAATGCCCCGATTGATCGGTCAACCCCTCCAGCGAGCTTTGATTCTTCGCGTTGCCCTCTTCCGTTGGATACGAATAAACCAAAATATTCGGCAGAGGCTCTCTCTTTTTATTGGTGATCGTTCCCGTGACATCCGCCCCTTCGATCAAGTCGACAACGCCCATATCGTACGTCTGGCCGGCTTCCACCTGAATACCGCTCATCGTGACCGGCGCGAATTGTATTTGTCCCTTCGCGATATTTTCATCGCCGATAAATCCTGATGACTGAAACATCACATCATAGGTTCCCGGATTCGGTTGGATCACAAACCGCCCGGTGGAATCAATCAGAGACGGAGATTGGTTGGCCTGCGCGTAGCCTCCCTGGAACCACGGGTTGGCGTTGGCTTGGATATAAAAATTACTGGGCAGATACTGGGAATAGTTGTTATTGGTCAGCAAAACGCCAGACGCTTTCAGCCGGAGCTGTCCTTGAATTTTGGCCGCCTGGAGAAGGAGAATCTCTTTGTTCGTCACGCTCGAGGCGGCGACTTCAACGCTCACGTCCTTGGCCGAATATTTCTTCGGTATTTGATTGTCTTCGGCGGATAAAACATAAGACCCGGGAGGAATGCGTTTCAACGTGAAACCGACGGACGTGCCCGAGAGGTACTCGTAATCTTTCGCCACTTTCTCGCCGCTCTTATCTTTTAAACTCACCATCAATCCGCGTCCGGCTTCCGCTTCCCCGCTGGCCACCTGAAGCGTTCCCGTGACATCATAACCGTCCGTCAACGCGATGTCCTCATTGGTCAGATTGGAACTCACGATGCTCACCACCCGCGACACCTCGGCGATTTCCTTGCCGGAGCTATCGTTGTTCATCTCGGCGTTGTTCTTAAGGAGATAGGTCCCCGGGGTCAGCCGATCAATGGTGTAATTGCCGTTGGCGTCATAAAATCCAAAGAAGGTCGTTAAGGGGTCATACGACATAGTCGCCGCCGCGGATGTGTCCATATTGCCGCTGAAGTTGCGATTCTGAAGTTTCGTCGCCACGATGCGATTGGCCGGAATCTGTGTTGAATTCGCGAGATTGTAAAGACTGGTCGGAGTGCTGTTGTTAATAATATAGGAGAGCGAATCAAAGGGCGAGCCGGCGGAGGAGGTGACGCGGCCGGATATAGCATAGGTCCCCCCGCTCAAATTCAGATTGAGGACGGAAGGCCGCCCATTGACCACCTGAATACTTCTCTCCACCACCATCCCCGTGGTCGCGTAATAAGCGCGCACCGTGTAGAAATTGGTGCCCAATCCGTGAAACACGTAGGTATTGCCCGTCGGGACAGTGGAATAACTTTGGTTTGAATAGTCGTAGGAAAGCACCTCAATTCTGACGTTGCTGTAGTCGCTGCTCGTCCCGGGAAGGGTGATGCTCCCGCTTAACGTTCCGGAATATTGCTTAAAGGTAATATCGAGGGTCCCTGTTTTATTTCTGACGACACCCCGCTTAGAGCCCGGTGGAAGCGTCTCGAATCCCGGGAGGTAAACCCACACGTCATAAACGCCGTCATCCAACCCCGTCAACGTGTACGCGCTGCTGACCGACACGCTGTTCGTCGCCATCTGAATCTGCATCCAGGCGCCATTATTGGTGGCAGCAGACCACGCGTTAATCGGAATCGAAAATTTCCCATCCAGCGTCCCATCGTTCGAATCCAAACTCGACGAATCTCCTTCAACTGTAATCGTCCCGGACAATGTTCCGCCGACAGTAAACGTAGAAAAATCAACCCTGACATCCGGACCCGTAACCTCGGCCTGAGCCACCGACCTGGAGTATCCAGGGGCCCGCGCTTCCAAATGGTACTTCCCGTTAACGACGCCATAGATCCGATACGTGCCGGAGGATTGGTTGGGATTTATATAAAGACCGCCCCAGAACCGTTGAGAGGTGTCGGAATTGTCATAAATGCCGTCGTTGTTATTGTCGATCCCCGCTTCCACCGAGATGGACAGTCCGTTGGGATTGGACGCCGTCGACGGCAACCAAACCGTTCCATAAATATCGGCCCGCCGACTAAGCTCAACCGACATACTTCTCGTCTCTCCGGTGGCCAAGGTGACATTAAAATCGGAGATGCCGAGTCCCGGAACGTCGAAATGAACGACGTAGCTCACGCCGGGAGCCAACGTCAACGCCGTAAAAGTGGATGCCAGGCCATCATAATTATTTCCGGAATCGGACGTCGCGCTGGAAGAAGCGAAGTGGATTGATCCCCATGCCTGTTTCACCCAATCGCTGGAATGAGCGTTGATGTTCCCCCAAATTTCCTGGCCGACCGCGAGGCGGGTGGCGTAAATTTTCAGGACGGACCCGGACAACATTTGGATATCGGGGATGGTTGTGACTCCATTAACGGCGATGTTGGACGTCTGGGCCGTGTCATAACCGACCTTGCGGACCTGAACGCTGTAGGACCCCCGTTGAAGTCCGTAGATGGAGAAATATCCGTTCGCATCGCTTCGAACCATTCGTCCGGATGGACCAAAGACATTGACTTCGGCGCCTTCGACACCGCTTCCGCCCACGGCTTCAATCACGCGACCGACAACCCCATTCGAAGCCAACGTGGCGGTGAGCGACGTATCCACAATCGTGTCGCCGGACAACGCAATTCGTATCCGATAGATCCCCGGAGGGGCCGTCGCGCGCAAATCATCGCTGTATCCATCCCACGATACACGGCCCAACGTTCCATATCCCCAAATTGTTTTCACGATGGTTGAAAAGTTATTAGACGAGAACTGTACTTTCCATCCCATGTTTTCAGGGGTGGTGAAATTCACAAAGACGCTGTCGCTCACCCCATCGTTGTCCGGCGTGAATTCAACCTGCGTCTGACCCGGCATGATAACGCCTGTATCGACCGACGCGTTGGTGATGCCGCCGGTGATCGGACGAACCATAACCATGCTCTGATGCAACCAGGGTTCATTCGGAATGGAATACGTCATCTTAATTTGATGCGAGGAATTGCCCGCCGGTAGTCCAGCCGAGTTAATGCGATAAAACACGCGCTTAAAGGAAACTCCAGTAGAAATTGAAATGGTCCCAGATGACAAAGGAATTGTCGGAGAAAAGCTGCTGAATAATGACAATTCGGCATCTTCATCGACAACATCCTTATAGAGAACTTGATCGTACCGACTGGCGCTGATCGACACATCGGTATTCGTATTAAAACTCGCGAGATGCCAACAGGTATCCCGGACCGTGATCGTGACGGGAACCGTGCTTCCAATGGGAACAACCAATTCTCCCACGGAGTCAAACGAAAGATTGTTGGCGGGGCCGATGGCCGTTGTCAACGTCGGAAACGTCGCTATCGCCGTCAACGTTCCCGTGGAATTCTGTTTTGTAAACAGTCGGAAAGGGGCCGTGGTTCCCGCATCACACGTCATGACGGCATAATGAAATTGGAATGTGGCCCCACTGGGCAAATTGCCGCTGAACACTTGAATCACCAGGGCCGGCCCCGTTGTGTAGAGAGTGAGCCCCGCGGAGATATTGGCCGTTGAGATATCCACATAACCAGAATAAACAGTCCCGATGTTCCCCTGGCTGATAGTGGGCCACCCCCACGAATCGGGCACGCGAAGGGAAATTTCTCCTCCGGTCAAAATCCCATGAGCCCCCACGGTGAACGTCATGGTTGTCAACGTCACAGCGCCTGAGCGAATCGAATCACTCGAGGCGAACGCCGCCGAGCCTTCCCCGTCAAACGAAGACGCCTTCGCCGAAGAAACGAAGAGGAACCCCAGGGCCACCGCCCCAAGAAGTCCAACACTCTTTTTTAATCCAACGTTAATATTCATACGTAAATCCGAAAAGGTAATTGGCGTTCGAGTAATTGTACCGGTACAGCGCCTCGTAGTGGTTATTGGAGCGGCTTCGTCCAAAATTCGAGATCACCCTTAAACGAAGACTCTTTGACAGCGGGTATCCAAAGCCGATGTTGATGTCCGTCTCCGTCACGTTGAGCTTTTCACTGAGATAATTTCCGTCCGCCGATTGAATGGGCCGATGAGAATAGTTCCGCTTCGAATAAGACACTCCGGTCTCAAACGTCAAAGGTCCGGACTCGCCCACATTTAAACCCCACGTCAACTGAAGGCTCCCCTGGTTTTGAACGTAGTCGTAAAAATCGCCGATGAAGGTGGTGAGCCGCGCGTCGTAATGATTTTGATTGGAGTTAAGTCCCGTATAGCCGTATTCAAGATTGGTGACCAAAGAAGCGCGCTGGCTGAGTTTGAAAGGCCGTCCAAATGACAAAGATCCTCCCACCACGCTGTCGGTCCGTTTTTCCGCCGTCAGAAGCCCGGTCAATACCACAACGTGTTGATCCGTGTAATTTCGCGGGGAATAGTAGAGTTGAGTCTGCGTATGAAGTCCGAAGAAAAACGGGGTCTCGGAACGAAGGGAGAAAAGATGGATATGCTCGTTCAACACATCTTTCCCGGCATACTCCCGAGCCAAATCGCTGTTTTGATTGGATTCCAACGACTCATAATTGGGAAACATCAGGAACGAATAATCATACCCGCCCGCCACCGAAAGTGACGGGCTCCATTTATGCTCCACTTCGCCGCCGGCGTCAAACGTCCGGTAGTCATAAAGTCCTTTGCGCCACGTTTCGTTCGTTGTTTCCCGGAACCATTTCGTTCGAACGCCAAGGTTTTCACGGATTTTCCAGTGGCGGTCCAACCCGTGAACGGCTTTGATGCTGAGCCCGTTCTCCCATGTATCCTGGAACAACGTCGTTCCTCCGGCCAACTCTTCGGCGGAACGGGTTCCCCGGTACCGGCTCTCGATCGTTGGGATAAGGCTAAAACGGCTTGAATATCGAAGGGCGGGGACAAAGGTGAGCCCGGCGTTTCCGGCCAGGGCGCTCTTCTTCCCGTCGAAATAATATTGACCGGTATAAAATTGCCCGCTGGCGACGGGAATATAGGTCGGCCCCGCCGAGATGACGGCCGCGAGAGCCGGGATCAAGGCCAAAGACGCCGCCCATCGGGAGGAGAGGTTCAACGTTCTCATTTCATCAACCCCGACATGGTGCCGATCCGCGGATCCACCACCAGATTAATTTCATCGCTCATCTCCGTCGATTTCACTTTCTGCTGATAATTCCATTTCAGAAGCTCATTTTTATACGCCGTGCTGGTGGAAAGCCCGTCGAAACGGCTGGCTGGCGCCACGTCTCCGTTGTCATTGATGATGTAGTTGTCGAAAACGGTTTTGGAACCGTCCTGATAATACAGGCTCAACCGGTTATAAAGCGTCCCCGTTCCGGACGGATATTCCGAGATGCTCGTCACGGGAGAATTGGTCCAGGTGGCGTCCAAATCGATGGCCAGCGTATTCGACATCGTCGACTTTTTTGAAAACGTCTGTTTGAGCGTCTGATTGATCCTATAGGAGTAGTCGTTAAACCGTGTTTTCCAATAGGAATCGGATGAGGCCAAATCACGATAACTATCGGTCACCGGATCCAGGATGGATAGTTTTTTGGCCTCCGTCAGGTTGGCCGCCGTGACGAGCTTGAAATTATCAGAGAGAGGATCGTACACGCGATACGACCCATCGGCCTGTCCCGCCGCGATGTCCACGCGTTTTTCCGTCGTCACCCCGCTGGAATCCGTGTTCGTGAGAACATATTGGTCTCCATCAATTCGGATTTGGACCAAATGCCCGCCGGACGCGGTGTCGGTGATATTGTCCTTTGTGTTGGACATCACCATCTCGTAACCCGTGAGGTAATAATCAGGAGCGGTCGCCCCCAACTTCCCTCCGACTTCTTTGAGCGCCACCGAGAGGTCCGCCGGCAAATCTTTATTGAACGTCCCTTTGTACGTGAAATAATCAAAACGGGAATCCCGGTGATTAAGGACAACCAACTTAAATTGATCCGCCGCGGGCCTCATGATGTACTCTTCGATGCGGACTCTTTTTCCGTCCACGTCCATCATCGTTTTCCCGACCTGATAATCCGCGTTTCGGGATTCTTCCGCCGCTTGGGCGATGATCCCGTTTTTGACGCTCGCGATCTGGATCTCTTGCCGGATATCTTGCCGGTTCAAGGGAATCGCGCCCGAACGAATCGGATCCCCCATAACCCCTTCAAGGCCGAACTTAATCCGCTCCCCCGGCTGCAGAACCACTTCATCCGCCAACTCACCCAACTTGGAAACCCCGACGCTCCCGCTCAAGACGTCCACGGCCATCTCCTGGCCTTCTTCGGAGAATTCCACTTCAAATTCGGTCCCGCGCACGCTGGCCACGCCCACCGGC
This sequence comes from Elusimicrobiota bacterium, assembly GCA_003140895.1. Taxonomy (GTDB): domain Bacteria; phylum Elusimicrobiota; class Elusimicrobia; order F11; family F11; genus PLLH01. The sequence goes on along the minus strand of PLLH01000059.1, from coordinate 46,931 downwards.
GTCTTAATCTTAAAGGAACCCGGCCCCCGTAATTTCTTCACGACCGCGCGCACGCGGCCCTTCAAAAGCTTAATGGCCCGCTGAACAGAAGACAGGTTTTCGAGTTCAGCCTGGGAATTTTGGAGCAAAAGGATTTTGGAGCCGTCTTCCAGACTCACGCGCGCCGTTGAGCGAAGACCGGTCCGGATCTTGTCTTTCTCGCTCAACGCCATTTTATCCCGGCCCCGAACCCACGACGTGGCGTTGACCGACTGAACGTCAACTTTTTGACGAACCCCCTCGAGTTTCGCGGACGGTTCCGTCGCAGACGGTTCTGCCGGCGTTGCCGACGACACAGCCCGGGATTCGTTTCTGGTCGTCTTTTGAGCACGAGCCTGCCGCCGTTGAAGCGATAAGGGGCGTTTCCGACGTGTTGACGCGGTGGAGGAAGAGGTCGCTTTTTCTCGAAGAGAAGCATCTTGAGCGGAAAGAAGGAGTGGAAATCCAACAAAAAAGAGTGTCAGGGCATAAAAAAGCCGACGGACGCAATACATCCGCGGGTTTATTCCTGTGGAACTTGAACTCGTGTGGTCCAAATAATCCTCTTTTTGTTTCGGTGACCCGGCCCACCTTTCCTCCAGCGTGAAGAGGAAGTCGGTGCCGTGGTTTTGCGCCCCCTTATTTCGAAGGGTTCGCCCATCCGCCTACGCGGATGACCAGCGAGGCTGGCTTTGTCGAGGCATAAATAGCCCCATTCCTACATAATCGTATATATGGGATGGGACCTGGTTTTTCAAGAGGATTTTAGTTATAAAAAAACACGCTTAATTTGAGAGGGGTTTAAGACGGAAAAGAGAAAAACTATTGCGGGTCAACGTGGAAGCCAACTCCTCTTCGGAGATTCCTCTCAAACTCGCCAAAAACCGGCCAATCAACGGAATATAACCGGGTTCATTGCGCTGCCCCCGAAAATCCTGTGGAGGCAAATAGGGGCAATCCGTTTCGAGAACAAGATGATCGAGAGGGATGTCGGCCACCGCCTCGCGTAGCTTCTTCGAATTCGGATACGTCAGCGGGCCATCGATCCCCAAGAAGAAACCCATGTTTACCAATTCTTCGGCCTCGTTTTTGTCGCCGGAAAAACAATGAATCACCCCGGGACGATCTTTCTCCATTTTATGCTCTTGAAAGTAGGTCCGAAGGAGAGGCAACAGATCGGGGTAAGCGTCTCGGCAGTGAATGATCAATGGTTTTTTTATTTCCAAGGCGAATTCAATCATCGAACGAAGAGATTTCTTTTGGGTTTCCGGCGGGATGGAACACTTCGCGTAATCCAACCCGATTTCTCCGACGGCGACAAGGCGTGGATGCGTGGACATCTGTTTCAGGCGGGCCCAAAGCTTCTCATCCAACTGATCGGCATAATACGGATGGAGGCCTAACGCCCAAAAGACGGAGGGAGCATACGCATCAGACAACTGAAGGGCCTTGTCCCATTCGGCCGGACCCTCGCCGATTTCGACGAGAGTTTTAACGCCGTTCTGGAAGGCGCGCTCCAAGACCTCGGCCCGGTCCGAGTCAAACTTGGCGTCGCACACATGGGCGTGCGTTTCAAACCAAGCGTGACCGGACATGGGTGAGCGAAAACCTATTGAATGGAGAGAAGTTCGACGTCGAAATGAAGCTCGGCATTGGGTGGAATCACATTTCCGGCCCCGCTGGCGCCGTACCCCAATGCGGGAGGAATAATCAACTGGCGAATTCCGCCCACCTTCATTGTTCCAACGCCCTCATCCCAACCACGAATGACTTGGCCCACGCCAATGATAAATTGGAACGGCTGGCCGCGGTCTTTTGAACTGTCAAATTTTGTTCCATCTTTGAGCGTCCCGACATAATGAACGGTAACGCGCTGCCCTTTAATGGGCGACGGACCTGTCCCCACTTTAAGATCAATGTAACTCAGTCCTGACGGTGTCTTCACAACGGCTCCTTTTTGTTCCATTTTATTTTTAGTCGACGCCCCCATTTTGAGAGTCGCCTTGTTTGCCGCCTCCACCTTGGGAGCGGACGGTTTATCACCGGTGTTCGCCGCAACAACCATCCCGCTGACCAAAAGAAGCGAAAAACCCAACAGAAGTTTAGCCTTACTCATACGTCCTCCTAAATTCATTATAAGACACTCAACCAATCAATGACCTGATGCCGTATATATACCAAAATAAGGTTTCAGTGAACGAGCGCCTTGAGGATAAATGAGAAGAGTGAAGGATCGCGTTTTCAGCGAAACGGGGTAGGTGGCGATGTTCTCTGAGAGGATTTTTCCAACTCCGAAAAGCTTATTTCAAGGGCCGTGTCTGGATTAAAGACAGGATCGCATTTTTGTTTTTTGGTGCACATGGAGAAAAAGGCGCAATCGGTATGGCACACGTCCTTCTCCGCCTTCTGAATCCGGCCCTCGCAATCGATATAGTCGGACGACATTTTCTCGATCTTTTGCTCCATCGCCCCCGGCAAATCGAGGAACTCAATTCCGATAAGGAACTTCTTTCCATGAGGCACCACCCGCCTCACGTCAACGATGGAATCGATCTTTGAATGATCCGGAAATAAAAGGGTTATTTTAAGAGCGGTCCCTTGCGGAATAATATCGCTGATCAAGAGCGCCATTCCGCCGGCCGACAAATCAATCAATTCCCCCTTAACCTCTCGGCCGAAATAGGGAGCCAACGGAGTGAGTCGTACCGGCATCTTCAAAAAGGCCGTGGCGCTAAACCGTTTGTGTTTTCTTCTCTCGATCGTCATGTGCCCCGGTTCTCTCCTTTAAAAGCCTGGCGTGACCCACCCGGCTGCTGCTCGTTAGATACCTTTTTCCTGTGACAAAGCTGTGACAAACCTTTGACGTTTTAATGATTAATTAACCCAAAACGGGAATTAATTCAAGAACGGAACTGTTTTAATATAAACAAAACTGTTTTAATATAAAAGTGAAATAAAGGGAAAAGGGAGGTTTCATGAGACGAACAACCATTTTACTTCTAGCGGGAGTCATCCTTAATCTATCGATGGGACGGGCGCTGGCCGCTGTCTATGACGTCGATCCCGTCCATTCGCATGTCGGCTTTCGGATCCGCCATTTCACCTCCAAGGTGAACGGCGAATTCAGGACCTTTGTCGGTACCATCAATTTCGACCCCGACCATCCGAAACAATCGACAGCCGAAGGAACCATTCAAACCATCAGCATCAACACCGACAACGAGAAACGGGATGCGCATCTGAGAAGTAAGGATTTTTTCAAATGCGACCAGTTCCCGACCATTTCGTTTAAAACCACAGGCGCGCAAGTGATCGAAAAAGACAAGGTTCGCATCACCGCCGACTTCACCATGCTGGGAATCACAAAACCAATCACGCTCGATGTGGAGGTGGGAGGTCTTATGAACGCCCCTGGAGGAGAGACACGAGCTGGATTTTCAATCACGGGGATGATCAACCGGAAAGACTTTGGAATGAACTACAACATAGCGTTGGACAGGGGCGGCCTTATGATCGGGGATGAGGTCGCTTTGCAGCTGGATATCGAAGCGGTTCAGAAAAAATAAAGTAGGGGGGCTCTTTACGGCGTATCGGTGTCGCCGAGGCTCTCTTGAACGGCGGCATAAAATTCCCACGATTTAAAAGGCTTCTGCATATACCGGGTGGCCCCCAAATTCTTGGCGAGACCGAAATCTTTTTTCATATCCACGGCGCTAAGAACAATGATCGGAGGAATGGGCTCCCGGCGCGATTCTTTTGTCCATCGTTCCTGGAGATGCTCCATGAACATATACCCATCCATTCGTGGCATATTCAAATCCAGAATAATGAGGTCCACCGGCTGTTCCGCCACAATCTTAAGGCCATCCACGCCGTTCGTGGCCACGAGAACCCCATAACCTTTTTCATCGAGCATGTCGCTCATCGTGTCGCAAATCGCCTGCTCATCATCAATAACTAAAATAGTTTTTTTACCTGCCATATGAACCGCCTCCTTTGACGCCTTTACTTCCACCGTCCACCCTTTCGCATAAATAAAGGGTCCCCTTTTTTGACGGTCTGACCTGCTTCGAAGGAAATAGAAAAAGCGGGCTCTCGTTCCAAGGCCGCCAGAAGGGCCCCGCCTTCCTGCTCAATAAGCCCCTTCTCGCCCAAGCCAACCCACAACTCCTGCATCTTCGTTGGCATAAACGGAGAAAGGACAACGGACAACACTTTCAACACGGCCACGCATTCGACAAGAACCTGCGCCAACTCTTTCTTTTGATCAATCCCCAGCTTCCATGGCGCTTTCTCGTCGATAAATTTGTTTGTTTTGATCATCAAAGAGAAAGCGCTCTCCAAAACGTCCCCGAAAGCGAGCGCCTCGAAATCCCGGCGGATGCCGGCAACCCAGGCTTTGCCGTCCCCCATCAGAACCGAGGTGTGAGACGTCACCGGAATCACCCCGTCAAAATTTTTGACCAAAATCGTCACGGACCGCTGGACGAGATTCCCCAAATTATTGGCCAGTTCTGAATTATACCGCCCCAGAAGAGATTTTTCAGAAAAGTCGCCGTCGGAACCAAACGGCACTTCGCGGAAAAGAAAATAACGGAAGGGATCCACGCCGTATTCCGCCACCATTGTATGGGGGTCAACGACATTCCCAAGGGATTTGGACATTTTGGTTCCTTCCACCGTCCACCACCCATGCGCGAACACTTTGAGCGGGAGCGGCAACTCCAACGCCATGAGCATCGCGGGCCAGATAACCGCGTGAAACCGGAAGATTTCCTTGCCCACCAAATGCACATCCGCCGGCCAAAGATCGGCGAAATCCGGCTTTGAGGATCCCCTCTCCGCCTTAAATCCGGCCGCCGTGACGTAATTAATAAGAGCGTCAAACCACACATAAACCACGTGAGCCGGATCAGAGGGGACGGGAACGCCCCATTTCACGCGGGAACGGGAAACAGACAAATCTCTGAGCCCGGATTTCACGAAGTTGATGATTTCATTGGCCCGGTTTTTAGGCGAAAGAAACGCGGGATGAGCGGCATAAAAATCCAAAAGCGGCTTCTCATATTTTGACAGTTTGAAAAAATAGCTCTCTTCTTTTAGCTTGTTAACGTCCCGGCCGCACTGGGGGCATTTCTTATCAACCAGATCCGCTTCAGAGAAATAGGTTTCATCCGACAAGCAGTACCAGTCCTCATAAAACCCTTTGTAGATATCCCCCTTCTTTTTCAGGGTTTCAAAAATAGCCTGGACCACCTTCACATGCCGTTCTTCGCTGGTCCGGATAAAATCATCGTTGGATATCGTGAGGGTCGTCCACAGGTCGCTGAATTTTCGGGAGACTTGATCAACCAACTGTTGAGGAGAGATCTTCGCGGCCTCAGCCACCTGGGCGATTTTGGCCCCGTGTTCGTCCGTCCCGGTGAGAAAGAACGTCGGCTGGCCGGACAGGCGTTTCCACCGCGCCAACACATCGGCGGCGATGGTGGTGTAAGCGTGACCGATATGAGGGACATCGTTCACGTAATAAATCGGTGTTGTGATGTAAAATTTTTTCATGATCCGACCGGAACTCTCATTTTGACAAAAAGATCTTCCAGAACCAACCGAGGATTCACGTGATGATCCAGGCATCGACGGGCCGAGAGCAACAGTTTGATCCGCCCGGCTTGTTCTAAATCGCCAGAAGACAGCTGGCGCTCCGCTTCCTCAATCAACGCCGTCAGAACCCGCTCGGCCCGCTTGCGACCTTCCTTTCTCCACGACGCTTCTCCCAACCAACTAAAAAACTCGTCCATGTCGAAAGAAGAAAGATCCACCTCCGGCGCATCGTCATCTTTGAGGGCCAGCGCTTTGGAAAAAGACCCGCCGGAACGCTGCGCCACTTCCAACGCGTGATCCATGGACACTCCCTGTTCCTCATGAAGCCAGAGAGCCAGGTCGCCGGAGGCCACGGGTTTAAAATGAAGGACCGCGCACCGGGACTGTACCGTCGGAGGAATATTCCGCAGGCGCTCAACCAGCAGAATGATCTGGGCGTTGGCGGGAGGTTCTTCCAACACTTTGAGCATGGCGTTGGCGGCCTCAATCGTCAGGAGATCCGCCTCATCAATGATCGCCACGCGCCGCGGACTTTCCAACGGTTTAATCCGCAAAAACTTATCCACCTGCCGGATCGTTTCAATCTTGAGTGCGGTTTGCGTTTCCTCTTTCTCTCTCAACACGGCCGCCTGAGCGGCCCGATCGATGAGCAACACATCCGTATGATTATTGCGGCCGATTCGCTCGCACGATGAACACCGATGACATCGAGGGAGGTCGACGTCATTCTTTTTTAACCGCACCGGATTCAAACAAGAAAACGATTTGGCCAATTCAACCGCGACGGTTTTTTTGCCCACGCCTGCCGGACCGACAAAAATCAGACTGGGAGACAGGGTGCCATGGGCTAACCCGCGCATGAGATAGGTGAGAGCCGGTTTCTGGCCGAGGATCTTCATCGTTTCAGAACGGAGGCAACGATATCCCGAATCAAGCCCTGCGTCGCTTCAATGGTGGATTGCACGGGAACAACCCGGATACGCTTCTTGTCCCGCTTGGCGACGGACAGGTATCCGTGACGAACCCGGCGTTGAAAGGCAAGCCCCTCGTTCTCCAGGCGATCTCCCGATCCGGACGTCGTTCGAGCCCGGGCCTTGGCCAGCCCTTCTTTGGGAGAGAGGTCGAGAAGCAGAGTTAAATCGGGCTTAAGCCCCTCGGAGGCCACCTCGTTAAGAGCCGCGATATCCGTTAAAGAAAGGCCTCGGGCAAACCCCTGATAAGCGAGAGTGGCATCGGTAAAGCGGTCGCAAATCACGACCCGTTTTTTCTTAAGAGCGGGCTGAATGACCGTTTTCAAATGATCGGCCCGCGCCGCTTCGTAGAGGAATAATTCAACGAGAGGGGCCATCCGGATCGCCGGGTTAAGAAGCAAGCCGCGAATCTTTTCAGCCAAGGCGCCCCCCCCCGGCTCACGCGTCAGGAGGACACGGACGCCTTTTTTCTGAAGCCATCTTTTGAGAAGGCGGGCGTGGGTTGATTTGCCGACTCCGTCGGTCCCTTCCAATGTGATAAACAAACGTTTCGTTGGCATGGCCCACATGGTATCAAATAAAAAAAACTCCCTCCCCTGTCAGCGAAACGCTGTCGGCGAAACGCCGCGACAGAAGAGGGAGAGATAAAAGCCGTTTCCGTTACGCTTTAAAAGAGGCTGTGACGGATTTCAGTTCAGCGATAATGGATTGCAACTCCGCTGAATCCACTTTCCCCGCCAACCCCTGAAGCCGCGCCGCAAGCCCTTCAATTTTCTTGCGATCGTTAAGCACGTTGGTCTGCAGGACATTGATCGTGTCGTTAAACTCTTGAGCGAGGTTTTTCAGCTCATCCCGTTTTCGAAGAAAAACGCGATGGGTTAAATCACCGGTTCGTAACGTCTTTAAACTCGTCTCAAACCGATAAATCGGCCCCGCCACGAAATGAGACAGAGCGATCGACAAAATCCACACCAAAATCAGGAGCGCCCCCACTTTCATGAAAACGACCGTGCTGATCTTGGTCACCATCGTCATAAGATTTGGATCCGTGATCAAACCGCTGTCCGAGAGCCCCGAGAGGCTTTGGTACACCTCCCACCACACCGTGAAGGCCGCCAGCGCGAACAAGATAAACATCACCGCCGCGTATTTCATCTGGAGCGACCGTTTAATCAGAATAATGCGCCGTTTAAACGGGGGTCTTACCGACGGTTTCACGCTCACTTCACCTGAAACATTTTTCGATTCTTCTAACATAGTCCCTCCTTAAAACCTACCAAAGGTCACGAACTGTGGCCAACAACACTTCTTCATCCGCAATATAACCTGAAAAGGATCCCTGGGCGACGCTGACAAACCGCAAAAAAACCTGCCGGGAGCTATTGGGGCCGATGACGACAAGCTCAAATCCTGATGGAAATTTCGCGTTGGCCGTCGCGAAATTGGGGACTTTTTGAGACGACTTAAACGCACTCCCCGTATTGGGAGAAACCCCGTAACGAAACCCTCCGGCCGTGACCCCGGTAATCATCTTGATCATCGGCTTCAACGAATCCTGAAGAATCACATGAGTGGCTTCGGCTGTTATTCCCCCGCCGGCAGAGAGAAGGTAGAAGGCCGAATTCACGTTTGTCGCTGATGGATCCCACGCGTACGTGGTCCCGCTTGAGAACAAAATCGACACCACCGAATTTCGTTTCGTCACATTCGAGATGGACATGATCTGGATATAATCTACATAAAATTTACTGTGCCATTCCCAAATAACAATTTTTCGCTGGGGCCCCAAAGACGCCGTCCCGTCTTCGGCCAGAAAATAATAGTTAAACTGATAGCTGTCGATCCGAACCGATTCGGCGCCGACCGACACATCGCAGGGGGCCTCAATACTGGCAAAGAAAACGGAGTTCCCGACGCTGCTGGCGACGAAGGTCGATGAACTGGGGGACAGCGTTCCCGTTTCTTCGACAATCGGCAATTTGCTTCCGGCCAACAACGTGGGCGAGGCAATCGACACGCGCGCCAGAAACGGGGTTGACGCCGCCGAGCCGTCAAAAAACCGTTTGCATTGCGTTAGCTTGTTTCCAATCCGATTGATGGTCTCCTGGCCGCTCATTTTCAGCGCGTTGTGCGCTTCCATGGAGGAATACCCTTTTTGCGTCAACGTGAACATGGGAGACACGGCCAGAACGATGATCGACATCACCGCCACCGCGACCATCATTTCCACCAGGGAAATTCCTTTCTTGGAAACCGTATGGATGCGATGGCGTTTCATAGGTTAACGCTTAATATAAACTTGGCGCTGGGCATAGCTGTAATGTAATGGAATCGTATCCCGATAAACTTCGATGCGAAGGACGTAGGTTCCGCGAGGCAGGGCCGACACGTTCCATGAAATAGGGCTTAACGTCGCCTGAGCGGCGCTTTTGACACCGACCTTCGCCACCCCATCCGTATTGATAAAATACCAATGTTTGCCGTTATCGTTGGAATATTTGACGTTACCGGTAAGGCTCGTTGACTCCGAGTAACTCGCGGGATACCCGCTTGTGTAAGGCAGAGAATCCCACCGCGTCCACGCCGTGCTCCACACCACGTTGATGGTGCTCGGATTGTTAAACGCATCGGTCGTGGAGGGACCTGTGATAGTGACCGTGGGAAGCTGAGGAATCCGTGCCGTCGTGATGGCCGGCGCTCCCGCCGCCAAAAATCCCCGCGTCAAGTTAATAACGCATAATTTTGAAATAAACGCGTTACTCACCACCCCTTGTGGGGACAGTCCATTCATAACCATGGTAGCCACATTGGTTCCCAGTTTCATCCGAAGCAACGCGCTGGAATCATGAGTCGCTTCATTCCCCTGGGCTTCATAGTACGTTTCAAGCGTTGTGAGAGTCGTGCGGGTCCCGGAATAAGCCGCGACGTTCCATTCCGGAGGCTGGTTATTGGTGGCATTTAATCGGAATGGACGCCGGGCCAACATGGAATCATACAAGGGGAAGTTAAAGTCTTGAGCCAACGTTAATCCAGGCGTGGTGATGGTCCCGTTGTTCGTATCCCAATATTCGTGATTAAAATAGGTTGTATTATTCCCCGTGGCATTCCCATTTAAGAAAGAAGAACACCCTCGGTCACTGGTTCTTTTGATCGGATCAAAACTAAACCCTTTTGCATTATATCGAGCTCGATAAAAATTCGTGGCAGCGCTTCCCACCGGCAGATTCCCATTAACGCTCCACGTCGCATAAGCGGAATCCGGATACAACTCTCCCAGCCAGAAGAGCCCCCACCAGGTATTGTCATTGCTTGAAATAACCCGCTGGTACGACTCGGTAAATCCATCAATAATTTCATTCACGTTCGCGGAAGCAGCGCTGCTCGGCAACCACGGCGTTCGGATAATCGGAAGACTGTTCGTGAAGGAATTCGACGCGTCGTATCCCATCTCCCCGCCGAGCCCCACATAATAATTCGAATACCCGGTAATACTGGTCCAGAGCCCCCACGACGTGAGCAAGCCGCTCCGATACATTTGAAAATAACGCGGGACGTCCACATTGGGGCCGCCGTTCCAGAGATTACTGGTGCCAGTGAACCCCGGATAATCGGCGGTATCGATCGTGGAGAAATAAACGTTGTACCCCATGTTTATTTTGACATCCGTATAAGGCATATGGCGCGGATCGCCCATGAATTGAAATTGTTCCGTGACCGGCGGCGCTCGCCCCACCCACACATAGGTCCGGGATAAATTGGTGGGCTCATTGCCGGACACCCCTGTCGTCACATCATCATCCATCCGCGTTTCAATGGTGTATTGCCCGTCGTTTAAGACTCCAGCGGCGATTTGAATACCCCACCGCGCCGTGTTCTTGGGACGGGCCGTGCCGCCGTCGGTCGTTGTCAGATCCTGGGTTCCTTCGACGAATGCGGGCGCCGCGCTCAAATCACACGGGATATATTCCAACCCATAAAGACGCTTGGTGGCGTTCAAGCCTTTTCCTCCATTCAGCGCCGTCCGAAGCGGTGTATTAAAAAGAGTGATCAGGGTCTGCGTTCCGCCGGGATTCGTGATCGTGTAATCATTTCCTACCCCGGCGGTCGTGGCTTGCCATGAGTAGGCCAGCGTCCCGTTACCGACGGCTTTGCGGATCGTGATGCTACCGGGATTGATGAATGTACTGGGAAAAAGAACCGTCATGGTTGAAAGCGTGGCATCCTGAGCCCAACTGCCCGGGTTTGTCACATAACCATACGCGCGAAGCTTCACTGCGGAACCTGACGCGTATTGGAGCTTTTCCGGGTGAGTCACAATGCGGACATTGGCATGCCCAACCGGATCTTTGGCCGGGTCCGAGTAATTGCGCATGGGAGGAAGAGGAATCAATTCGCCATGGAGATTAACAATCATGGCGTTGTTCATGCCGCCCGTTGGAGAATTCATTTTTTCAAGGAGCATCCGCAGGCTCATTTCCGGGGGCGTCGTTCCCGCCGCCTCCGCCGCCGTCACAGCGGCGGTATACATGGCTTCTTCATCGGGATAGCGAACCGCGTGATTGTACTGATCGGCGATCGAATAACTCCACGAATTTTGAACCGTGCCATCAATATTAACGCGCCCGGCGATGCTGCTCGGAACATAATAAAAACAGGGCACCGTGCTATCCGGTACTGTCAGCCCCGGATAAAAATAAATCCACGGCATGACTTCCTCATTGGTTCTTTTATCTTCATTGACGTAAGGCGTATAGAACGGGTCGCGGCCGTAAGCCAAACGCGTCACCCAATGGGGACGCCATTCGAGTCCGGGGTTTCGCGTTTGAAGATCCTGAATAACGTTGTCGAACATCGGCTTCATACTAGAGAGCAAGACCCACCACCCCGGCACGTTTTCGAGAGACAGAATATACACGTCGAACACCTGCGTATTAACAAACTGGTTGCTGATCGTTCGAACCACGCTGACCGTTTCCGCCAACACCTGTTTGTTGCTGGCTCGGTAAACACGGACAAACACCTGGCGCGCCAAAGGCTCGTTCGGAAGCATGATCACGTTCACGCGGCGAACGAACTTTCCTTTGTTATTGCCGCTCAGAACATCGCCGGCACTGGTCACTTCCCGTTTCGTCGTCAGAATCGTGTTATAAACGGCCCCGTCATCGTAATCGTCGAGAACGCCGATGGAGGTGTCGCTCTTGTTGGCGATCAAACCTCTCAACTCCTCCATCATTTGGATGGCTTTCTGCGAGGCAAACGATTTTTCCTTGGATTGCACCGTCGCGCGGTTCATGAACATAAATCCCCGAGCGACAGAGAGCATCACCATCGCCATAATCGTCATGGCGATAATGATCTCAACCAAACTGATGCCTTTCTGATGAAGGAAATGCATTTTTTTTATCATCATTTTAACGCCGAGAACACGTAATACATGGCCTTGTTTTCACGATACTGAGCCACTTGCTGGCGAACGGAATTCAAAATACTGTCATCGAAGTCGACTTCAGCCACTCCGCCCGATCCCTGTAGGGTCAAATTCCCCTGAACGGCGATGCCCCCTGAAATCAAGCAGTCTCCGTTGATCGTGGCGTTCCCCGTCACATAAATAAAACCGCTAAACAATGCGTTTGAACCGGCACCCACCGTCAAATTCCCATTGACGAACAGGATTCCTCCGCCCCGAAGTTCCCGTGAATTATTAAATATCGCATCTGAATTGATGTAGACCACCGCCAAAGATGGATAATCCGATTGCAAATCAGATAAGTTCTGTACGGTGATATCGGCCATGAGCTTCAGTTCATTTTGAGTCACGCCAAAAATGGTGATGGTGCTCAGCGTCCCGGCTGAGGAGCCGTCAATATCATATTTGGCGGCGGTGGTTCCCGTCACCTGGGCGCCGCTTCCCGATATCGTCGGACCGGAGGACCCCGTATAATATCCGAGTCCGATATTGGCCCCGCCGATGAGTTTCCCGTTAGCCAAAACATTCACCGTGTTTCGGGCATTCACGATCGCCGCCGCGTTGATCGGCAACGTCAAAGCCAACCGGCGAATTTCCGTGGCCACGCGCGCCTTGCCGACAACGACATTGGGCAGAACGTTATACGCCGCCCCGCTCTTCTTTTGATAGACATAGCCGGCGCTTTCCAAATACCACGCCAAACCTTCCCCCGCCTGAGCGGTCTCAATCCGCTTGGCCGTCACATCGTGAACGGCGCTGGGATCCGGGTTTCCAGCGGTTTTCTGCCTCTTCACTTCATATCGGGCCCACAGGCTATTGACCTCGGAGAGTTGGAACTCTTTAACCAATCCAATCGTTTCATCCTGGGTATCGCTGGTGGCGGCATTCGTACTGACGCGAGGATAAAAAGCGGCATCGGGATAGGGATATTTGATGGGATCGGAAAAACTGCGAACCGGCTGAGTCGTTTGTCGACGGAACCAGGAAACGGCTTCGGTTAAACCGGCGCGCGCCACGTTTTGAGCCTGTGTCACTTGATGGGCTTGCATGGCGGTGCTTTGATTGGAAACCATGAGAAACTGCATGGTGACCGGAATAGCCGCCAACATGGCTAAAAAGATGACCACCATATAAATCATCGAGCCATTCCGTCTGGCTTGTCGTTTATTCCGATGCAAGTGCTTGACGATCATTCGTTTTATCCTATTTGATGACTCAGCCATCTCAAGCGAAAGACTGGGGCAAATCATACTGAATTTCAGAAGAAATATAGTGTAAATCCCGGACTCCCGGAAGTCCATCGACTTCTTTATTATCCAGCAATGACTTTGGTCATCAATAAACAGGACTTGTTTTCAATACAAAATCAAAAAGCCGTTGACCAACAAACGAAATGTCATTTAAATCTCACAAAAACGCCCCACGGAACGCGAGGCATAAAAAAAGCTCTCATCCATTTCTAGATGAGAGCTTTTTTAAACAACCAGACTGCACTGATTTTATCTGCGGACCATTTTCGCCCGGGAGACATCACCCTGCTTGTCAATGAAATAAAGGAAGCCCTTCTCTTTTTTAATTCCGAGTTTGGACACTTTCTGCGGCTTGCCTCCTTTCTTTCCTCCGCGAGCCATTTTCGCTTTCGCTATGTCACCTTGTTTGTCGATGAAGTACAGGAACCCTTCTTCTCTTTTGATGCCAGCTTTCGCAACTTTCTGAGCCATATGGTTTGACCTCCTTAAGGTCTTAATACAACTTGCTTCTACTCCATTTCTCCGATGACGGGTTAGGACAAATTGCCCTCTCGGCCACCGCGTGTCACATGTTCAACACACGGACACAATCAAACATCATAAGCAGAGTACACTAAGGGGAAATTTCCTGTCAAGAAAAAAATCATTTTTCTTCGACGGTAAAAAACAGGACTTCCGTCGACTCGACGGACTTCGCGTTTCGCCTCTCGCGCACCTTTAATTTATCGACGGGAAACATGATGCCTCAAGAAAAAATATAATAACGCGATGCGCACAGAAACGAAGCGACCATGACAAACATAAAAAAGCATATTTGCTTCATCGCGTTGGGTTCCAACAAAGGGAATCCCAAAAAAATGTTGCTCAACGCTCTCCAACACATGGCCGCGGACCCACGCCTGTCCATCAAACAGATATCCTCGCTGTATAACACGGATCCCGTTGGAGGACCGACGCAACCGAATTTTCTTAACGGCGTCGTCAAGATAGAAACACGTCTCCGGCCAGCCGAACTCCTCAAAGCGCTCCAAAAAATCGAAATCAGTTTGGGCCGGACACGGGGCATCAAATGGGGCCCGCGGACCATTGATTTGGATATTCTGACCTATGGCCGCCGCCGAATAAAAGACCGGCGCTTGTCCACCCCCCATCCTTATTATCATAGGAGACAGTTTGTGCTGGCCCCCTTTTCTGAAATCGCCCCCCGCTTCATCCACCCCGTTCTCCGCCGTCAAAACAGAACGCTTCTTCGTCGATTGACGCCTGAGGGCCAAAGAGTTACGATTTCCATACCGTGGAAAAAGTTACCGTTTTATCGCTTCAAAAACACAAACAGGAAAAAATCCCCATCACCGCGCTGACCTGCTACGACGCCTCCACCGCCCAGTTGATTGATGAAAGTGGAATCGATATCGCGTTGGTTGGAGATTCGCTCGCCAATACGCGTTTGGGATATGCCAACACGCTGCCGGTGACCGTCGTTGAAATGCTTCATCACGTCAAAGCCTCCTCCCGCGGCACGAAACGAGCGCTTCTGGTCGCCGACATGCCGTTCATGTCCTATGAGGCCGCCCCCTGGGAAGCCGCCACCATCGCGGGACGCTTCATTAAAGAAGGCGGGGCGAACGCCGTCAAACTGGAAGGAGGAAAACGGGTCGGCGCCTCCATCAAAGCGATTTTGAACGCCAACATCCCTGTCATGGGACATTTGGGACTGACGCCCCAATCGGTGAACAAATTCGGCGGGTTCCGCGTTCAAGGCAAATCCTCCGCGGACGCCAAAACCATTTTGGAAGACGCGCTCGCCCTTCAAAACATGGGCGTCTTTGCTCTCGTTCTTGAAGGAATTCCGGCCGCGCTGGGGAAAACCATCACGAAACGCCTCCGCATCCCCACCATCGGCATCGGCGCCGGCGCCGGCTGCGATGGACAAATCCTTGTTTTAGACGACCTCCTGGGAATTTCTCAGCAGCCGCCGAAATTTGTCAAAAAATACGCCGATCTGAGAATTCTGATGAAAGGGGCCGTGTCCCGTTACCGCTCCGACGTTCTGACCCGCCGTTTCCCAACGCCGGACCACTCCTATCATTAATCATCGCCGGCCGGATCCCATGATCACGTTAACAACCCCCCATCAAATCCAATCCTGGCGAAAACGCCTTCCGGCTCGCGGGTCCATCGGCTTTGTTCCCACGATGGGCGCTTTGCACGACGGACATTTGTCTTTGATCAAGAGAGCTAAAAAGGAAAACGCCCTCACCGTCGTCTCCCTATTCGTCAATCCCATTCAATTCGGCCCCAAAGAAGACTTTGCGCGTTACCCCCGCCCCCGCAGGAAAGACACGGCTCTATTGAAAAAGACCGGCGTGGATGTCTTGTTCGCCCCCAACACCAAGGCCATGTATCCCAACGACGTTCTCACCAGCGTCATCGTCAAGGATCTCACGGACACGCTCTGCGGGGCTCCCTCGTCCCGGGGTCCCGCGCACTTTTCCGGCGTCGCCACCGTGGTCGCCAAGCTTTTTAATCTGGTCCGGCCTACCCAAGCCTATTTCGGACTCAAAGACTATCAGCAAGTCCGCATCATCGAGCAAATGAACGAGGATTTAAACATGGGGATTACCATCATCCGGTGTCCCACCGTGAGAGATTCCGACGGCCTCGCCCGTTCAAGCCGGAACACCCTCTTATCCCCGCAGGAAAGGAAGGTGGCCCCTCTGCTTTATGCGGCTTTACAACGGGGGCGAAAACTCTTAAGATCACCCCGCAAAATGAGCCTCCGTGAGTTTCGCCACCAGATCAAATCCACTCTATTAACCATTCCAAACGTTAAGATCGATTACATTGAGTTGGTGGATCCCAAAACGCTCCATAAATGCGAATCGCCCAGAGCTCCCGCGTTGTTGGCGGCGGCCATTAGACTGGGAACGACGCGACTCATTGACAATATTCTCGTAACTCGCTGAACACACCTTAAACGAACATGATGAGAACATCGTATTGCGGCCATATCGACAAAAACCGGGTCGGCCAACAGGTCACCCTGGCCGGGTGGGTGCACGCCCGTCGGGACCACGGGGGCGTTCTTTTTATCGACCTCCGGGACCGGACAGGCTTGGTTCAACTCGTGTTTAACCCGGAACCGGCGGATCTTTTTAAACGCGCCGAGCAACTCCGAAGCGAATTTGTCATTCACGTTTCAGGCACAGTCCGCCTTCGGCCGGAAGGAACCCAAAACGCGCATTTATCGACCGGCCTCATCGAAGTCGTGGCCGAGACGCTGGTTCTCTTAAACGAAGCCAAAACGCCTCCCTTTGAAATATCCGAATACACGCAGGCGTCCGAAGAGGTCCGGCTGAGATACCGCTATTTCGATCTCCGCCGGCCTCAGCTTCAACGGAACATGCGCCTCCGGCACGACGTGAGTCAAGCTGTCCGGCAAACGTTGAGCGACGAAGGATTCCTGGAAATCGAAACGCCCATGCTCACGAAATCAACCCCCGAAGGAGCCAGAGACTTTCTCGTCCCATCCCGGCTCTCTCCCGGCCATTTCTACGCGCTCCCTCAATCGCCTCAACTCTTTAAACAAGTTCTCATGGTGGGCGGGTTTGACCGGTATTTCCAAATAGCGCGCTGTTTTCGGGATGAAGATTTAAGAGCCGACCGGCAACCGGAATTCACCCAAATCGATCTTGAAATGTCGTTCGTTGAAGAAGCCGATGTGATGGCGCTGATTGAAAAGCTCGTGGCTCACGTATTCAAAAAAGCCATTGGGATGGACATCAAACTCCCGCTTCCTCGACTCTCTTATAATGAAGCCCGGACGAAGTACGGCTCCGACAAGCCGGACCTGCGCATCAAAACGGAAATTCAAGACGTGAGCGCCATCTTCGCCAACACCCGCTTTGAACGGATCAAGAAGAACTTGTCCGACGGCGGCGTGGTCAAGGGCCTTCTCCATAAAGGGGGCGCGTCCTTCTCACGCAAAGAAGTGGACGACCTCACCAAGTTCGCGCAGTCGGTCGGCGCTCAAGGCTTGGCCTGGCTGAAGATGGATCCGAAGGGGCAGGTTGAATCGCCGATCGCCAAATTCCTCTCGCCGGAAGAAATGGATCAGCTCAAAGCCGCCTTTAAAGTGGAGCCGGGAGATATCATTTTCATCGTGGCCGACAAAAAAATCCTGGCGGAAAATGTTCTGGGAGCGCTTCGTCTTCATCTCTGGAACACCTTTGTCGTCAAAAACAATCCGCCGGCGCTCAAAGATGAAGCGCACATGCTTTGGATAACGGATTTCCCGCTCTTTGAGTGGAGCGATGAGGAGAAAAAATGGGTGAGCGTCCATCATCCGTTCACGTCCCCGCATCCGGACGATCTCTCCACGCTCAAAACACTGAACGCCAAAACCGAAGTCACCAACCCCGCGTCCCCGCTGGGGCAATTCCGCGCGCGCGCCTATGACCTCGTTCTCAACGGCACCGAACTGGGCGGAGGCAGCGTTCGTATCCATCAGGCGGACGTTCAGCGAACCATTTTGGAACTCATCGGCCACGACAAAACGAGCGCCGACGAGAAATTCGGGTTTCTCATGGAAGCGCTTGAAGCGGGAGCGCCGCCTCACGCCGGGATCGCGCTCGGACTGGACCGGTTGATCGCCCTCTTGGTGGGCGAACCGTCGATTCGGGACGTCATCGCGTTCCCGAAAACAGCCAAGGGAACGTGCCTCGTGAGCGGGGCGCCAGGACTCGCGGAACAAAAACAATTGAGAGAACTGGGAATCGCTCAACCTCGCCCGACGGCGCCGGTCCCCAAAAACGTTCCCCTCCCGACAAAGGAATCTCCGCCTCAATGACGACCAAACGGATTCATCTAAACAGCCAGGAAGAAGCGCTGTCCCTGTTTGGACAAAACGATCAAAATCTCAGAGAACTCGAACGACGCCACCATGTGCAATTTTTCGTCCGGCCCTCGTCGCTTCCATCGGGCGAAGGTCTGACGCTGGCCATCCGGGGACGCCCTCCGCAAATCGACAAGGCCGTCTCCGCCCTTGAAACGAAACGCCAATTCCCGGCGAATCCGCTCTTCAGTGATTTCGAAGACAAAGGAGAGGATCGGCGAAAAGACGTCATTATCCGAGCGATCACCGGCGCCCATATTTCTCCCCGCACTCAAAATCAAAAAGATTATGTGAACGCCATGAGCGGGCACGATCTGGTGATCGGTATCGGGCCGGCGGGGACCGGGAAAACATTTTTGGCCGTGGCCTACGCCCTGGCGGAGCTCGATTCGGGACGGTTCAGCAAAATCGTGTTGTCCCGCCCCGTCGTTGAAGCGGGAGAAAAATTGGGTTTTTTACCGGGCGACCTGTACGAAAAAGTCCATCCGTATCTTCGTCCGCTTTATGACGCTTTTTTCACGATCGTGGGGCCGGAACGGCTCAGGCTCATGCGGGAAGATGATATCGTCGAAATCGTCCCCTTGGCCTACATGCGGGGGCGCACGTTGGATGGGTCGGTGATCATCCTGGATGAAGCGCAAAACACGACCCCGGAACAAATGAAAATGTTCCTCACTCGGATGGGCAACAATTCCAAAATGATCATCAACGGCGATTTGACCCAAATCGATTTGGACAACAAAAAGAAGTCAGGGCTTTCAACGCTTGAAGCGATATTGAAAAATGTCGACGGAATCCACTTCACGTGGTTTAATGGAGATGACGTGGTCCGGCATAAACTCGTTCAAAAAATCATCGAAGCGTACGAAACCCACGAAAACGGGAAAGGATTGAGTTAACCCATGATGACGCAAACCGTGATCGACCTCTGTAAAAAATGTCTCGCTCACACGCTTCTTTGGCTCGACGCCATCGAAAAGCAAACGCCGCGGCTCCAAAAACGCCCCTGGTATCGAACCGAAATCCACATTCCCCCGGTGATCGTCGGCGTTGTTTCCGCCGTCATTATCACCACCGCCATTTCATTCAGCCTCGATTTGTCTTTCACTCAAATCCTGGCCATGTCTTTGTTCATCCTCATTTTAATGGGGCTGTTTATTTTCTACCTCATCAAAGACCACGCCGATCTGGCCAAAAATGACGACGCCATGGCCCTCCTCTCGGTTTCCATCATCACAACCCTTTTCTGGATCGTCGGCATCACGTTTCTCTCTCATCAGTTCAAATGGGTCTCTCCTTATCTCACGCCGGTCTGCATCGCGCCGCTTCTCACCGCTCTCCTTCTTCATCAGCGCATGGCCGTCGTGGTGGCGGTTGTCACGGCGATCATCTGCGGCATCAGCAACGGCTTTTCTCTCCCCTTGGCTCTTTTCGGAACCATCGGCGGCGTCATGGCCGTGGCCGCCGGGAGCCGTTCCCGCACCTCCCATGACGTTTCCCGCACCGGCTTTTACGTGGGGGTGATTCAAATGGCCACGGTTGTTTTTCTGGCTGTCAGCCTGAAATGGGACAAGCCCACCACGCTCGTTGCCGCCCTTTCGGCCTTCGGCAGTGGTTTCCTGGCCGCGTTCTTTTGCTTGGGAGCGCTTCCTTTTCTCGAAAGTTTCTTTTCTCGAACATCCAACTTACGCTTGTTGGGCCTGGCGGACGTGAACCATCCCCTTCTTAAAAAAATGAGCCTGGAAGCGCCGGGGACGTACCACCATTCCCTGATCGTCGCCTCCATGGCGGAGGACGCCGCGAACGCCATCGGGGCCAACGGACTTCTCTGCCGCGTGGGCGCTTATTTTCACGACATTGGGAAAATCGTGAAATCAGAATATTTCATTGAAAATCAAGGGACGTTTCCCAACCCGCACGACCAGGTGAGCCCGTCTCTCTCAAAATTGGTCATCACGTCGCATATCAAAGAGGGGGTGGCCTTAGCCCAACAACACAAATTGGACCAACAGGTTGTTGATTTTATTCCCCAGCATCACGGAACATCCCAAATCGAATATTTCTATCGGAAAGCGTTGGAGCTCAAAGAAGAAGCTGAACAAGACCAACTTGAGGTGAACGAAGAAACATACCGGTACCCAGGCCCGAAACCTCAGACCAAAGAGAGCGGAATCGTCATGATGGCCGACTCTGTCGAAGCCGCGAGCCGGAGCCTTGAGGAACCGAACCACCAACGGTTTCAGGACTTGGCCTATAAAATTATCAACAAGAAACTCTTTGATGGCCAATTGGACGAAACTTCGCTCACCCTCAAAGACCTCCACACGGTGGCGGAACGATTCACTCAAACGCTCACGACGCTCCATCACGCGCGGGTGGCCTATCCGGACGCGGGCTCTTCTCTCCCCAAAGGCCGGGAAGACGAACTATCTCCACAGTGAACGTTCAGGTCCACAAACGGGGGCGACTCGGCCGGGTCCCGCTCTCTCCCCTGCATATCAAAAGAACCGTTCGAGAAGCTCTCCGCGCCGCCCGCCGCGGCCCTCTTAACGAACTGAACATTGTCTTTCTGGAATCGAAAACAATCCGCGCGCTCAACCGGGCCTTCCTTAAAAAGAGAAATGATACGGACGTTATTGCGTTCCCCTACCTTGAAAAACAAGGGAAAAAGAGAACGCGGCTTAATGGAGATATCTTCATTTCTCTCCCGCAAGCCAAAAAGAACGCCGCGCGGTATAACCAATCGCCGGCCGAGGAGTGCGCCCGGCTTGTTATTCACGGAACGCTTCACATCCTGGGGTATTCCGACAAAACGCCGAAAGAAAAAAAAGCGCTGTGGAAAATTCAAGAGCGCGTCTTTTCAATCCTGTTTCCTAACACATGACGATCCTATCCATTGAAATCGCCCTGGCGATGACGCTTCTTTTGGGAAGCGCCTTTTTTTCCCTATCGGAAACAGCTCTTGTTTCTCTTTCCGTCCAAAAAGTGAAACGGCTCGCCCTCCATAACCCCAAACTGTCCGCTGTCCTCCTAAGGTGGCTGGACAAACCGCACGAGCTATTGACCACCATCCTCATCGGCAACACGATCATCAACATTCTCTTCGCTTCCCTTGTCACCTCATGGACGGTGAAGTTCGTCGGCACCCAGATTTTCTCTCAGATCGAACTCCTCGTCTGGCTTGCCATCACTTTCTTGATCGTCATCTTCGGCGAGATGGTGCCGAAACTCATCGCCCGTTCCAGCCCGGAAAAAGCCAGCCTGTTCGTTCTCCCTCTCTTGTTCGTTATAAAAAAACCGATGGCGCCGCTTCTCCCGGCCATCAACGGATTCATGGACTTCTTCTCCGAACGCTGGAAAACGCCGCGCGCCGCGCCGGGGCTCACTTTCAGCATAAACGAATTGAAAGGACTCCTCGATGAAGGGCAGGGGAATGCCAGCGTTTCGCCCGACTCCCTCGGCATGATGCAACGCGTTCTTGAAATCAATGACCGGAAAGCCGAGAGCATCATGACGAAACTTTCGGCCGTGGACGTTGTCGAGCTGGACCCCCCTGGAAAACCGGGGCGGGACCGAGACACCGTTCTGGACCTGATCGTCGAAAACGGCCACACCCGGACCCCGATCAAATTCAACGGAACCATCATCGGATTTATTCACACGGCCGACGTTCTTCCCTTGATCGCCACAGACGACGGAAGAGACCTTCTCACGCTCATTCGAAAAGCCATGAACGTGCGAGCCGACCGCTCCGTGAACGACCTCCTTCAAGATTTTAAAACAAGCGAAGTCCACGCTGGTTTTGTTCATGACCAGGACAACCACATCGTGGGCCTCGTGACCCTCGAAGACGTATTGGAGGAAATAACGGGCGAAATCCTGGATGAATACGACGTCGCCCTCCAACCCAAATGAACTGGCTGACCCTTCAACTTTTTTCTTTTTGCCTCCTGGTCCTTCTGGCGGCGTTCTTTTCGGCGACGGAGGTGGCCTACACGGGACTGACCGTCTCCCAAATTAAACGAGTGAAGCGAACCAAACCTCTGTCTCTCGCGTTATGGGAAAAAAATTCAGACCTGGTTCTGGCGACTCTGCTCATTTCCGGCAACGCCGTCAACGCCGCCGTGGGTGTGATCGCGGCGGACACCGCCCTGGGCCTATCCAAAAAAATCCCGTTGAGCCAATCTGTCGTCACGTTGGGCATCGGCCTGATCTCCGCGTCCCTCATTCTTCTCTTCGGCGAAATTCTCCCCAAAGTCTGGGCCAAACACCACACGATTTCCTGGTCTCTTCGCATCACGCCCTGGATGAACGCCTGGAACCGGCTCATGGCTCCCATCGCGCGGGCCTCGGTATGGATAACGAACCTCCTCATCCATGGCGTTCAAGGCCAGCGCAAGAACCCTCTCACTCTCCATGAAACGGAATTGCGGAGAATCTTCACCCATTCGGTTCTTTCCTCCAACTCAAAAAAAATTATGGATAATGTTTTGGACTTTGCAAAATTGTCCGTGCGCGCGGTCATGATCCCGCGATCTGAAATCTTTGGCGTTTCAATGCTGGAACCCATGAATAAAATTATCGAAAAAGCGATCGCCTCGGGACTATCGCGAATTCCCGTTTACTCCTCCTCAATTGATAAAATCGCGGGGCTTCTCTACTCCAAAGATCTTCTTTTGGCCTGGAGAAATGATTCGCTTGTCGTGTTGTCCGACTTACTGCGACCGGTTCATTTCGTTCACCCGGATCTGCCTCTGGCGGATTTAATCCGGGTTTTCAAAAGCGGCCGGCATCACATGGCCCTTGTCAAGGACGACGCCACTCCTTTTCACGTCATCGGCCTTGTGACGCTTCAAGACGCCCTGGAAGCGATCGTCGGCGAAATTAAGGATGAACTATGATGATTCAAAATGGCATCGGCATCGTTTTAAAACGAACGCGCCATCTGGAGGCCGACACGCGGCTCACCCTTTTTCTCAAGGATCAAGGGAAAGTCATCGCCACGCTCAAAGGCGGGCAAAAAATGGGCTCCAAATTGAGGGCGGTGGCGGAACCGTTTACCGAAGCGGACTTTCACCTCTTTCTCCCTCCTCACGGAACCTTTGCCCGGCTCATCGGCGGCCGCCTCATCGATTCCCATCAACATCTGCGCGCGTCGTATCCCGCGTTTGAAACCGCCTCCCGCTGCTGCGAAGTGGTCGATGCGCTCCTCCCCTACCGCGCCCCATCCGCTGACGTTTATGATATCCTCCGGATCTCTCTCCAAAATCTGCAAAACACAACTGAACCACGAATCGAATGGATGGTTTTTTTATTGAACATGTTGAAAAAATTAGGGCATGGTGATCACTCAATGAACATTTTGAAATTAGCGGGAAGCGCCCCCTCCGTGTCCCCGTTCACCTCGATGTTGGGAATCCGCGCAAAAGCCCTCCCTTCCGGGCCCGAGTCTCTATCGGACGCGTCGCTCAACCGATGCCTCACCTTTTTGGAAGATCGCCTCAGCCTGATTCTCCCCGCTAAACTTAAAGCGGAAAGGATCCCCGCCCTCCATGTCTAAAGCGGACTCCTCTCTTCGATCCTTAAGCTTCCAGGAAATTATTTTTTCTCTGGAGAAATTCTGGGCCAAACGCGGATGCCTCATTTTCCAACCATATGACTTGGAAAAAGGCGCCGGGACGTTTAGCCCCGCGACCTTTTTAAAGTGCCTGGGACCCCACCCCTGGGCCGCCGCCTATGTGGAACCCTCCCGCCGGCCCACCGACGGCCGCTACGGAGACAACCCCAACCGCCTCCAACGCTATTATCAATTTCAGGTCATCATGAAACCGGCGCCGGCCACGATTCAAAATCTTTATTTGGAATCGCTGGCTCACATCGGCATCAACGCCAAACGTCACGACATTCGCTTTGTGGAAGACGACTGGGAATCGCCAACGCTCGGCGCCTGGGGCCTGGGATGGGAAGTATGGCTGGACGGAATGGAAATCACTCAGTTCACCTATTTCCAGCAGATGGGCGGACAAGATTTAAATCCCATCTCCGTTGAGATCACCTACGGGCTTGAGCGCCTGGCCATGTTTTCACAGAAAAAAAACAACGTCTACGACGTCGAATGGACCAAAGGCGTCACCTACGGGGACGTCCATAAAGAAGATGAAAAACAATTTTCTGAATTCAACTTCTCCCTCACCGAGCCGGATGTTCTTCGCCGGCATTTCAGCGATTACGAAGCGCTGGGAGAAAAGCTGCTCAAAAAAAATCTTCCGCGCCCGGCCTATGACGCCACCATGAAATGTTCGCATCTCTTCAATCTTCTCGACGCGCGAGGCGCCATCTCCGTTTCAGAACGAACCGGTTTCATCGGCCGGATCCGATCGTTGGCCAAACAAGTGGCCGAAGCCCACGTTCAATCTCTTCCGGCCGATCCGCGAGGCGCCTCATGAAACCGACCCTCATCGGACGAAACGCCCTTTTGGAAATCGGCGTTGAAGAGCTGCCCGCGCGTTTTATCTCGCCCGCGCTCGTTCAACTAAAAAAAGAAATCGCCTCGGGGCTCACCTCCAACAATCTTCCGTACGCGGAGGTGGAGGTCTGGGGAACGCCTCGCCGGCTGGTCGCCTTCATTAGAGACGTGGCCCCCAAGGGAGCCGACCGAACGGACATCGCCATCGGCCCGCCTCCGGCGGCCGCCAAAGACGCGAGCGGCGCCTGGACACAAACCGCCCTTGGATTCGCCAAGGCGCAAAAAGTCTCCGTGGATAAACTTGAAATTCAATCCACGGCGAAAGGAGAACGCCTGGTCGCGGTGCGCCATATCCCCGGCCAAAAAACGGAACTCATTTTAAAGGAGCTGTTCCCCTCGGTCATCAGGAAACTGGTCTTCCCGAAATCGATGATCTGGGAGGAAGATCAATTTCGATTCGCTCGGCCGCTTCGCTGGATCGTGGCGCTCTATCACACGAAAATCATTCGTTTTACCATCGCCCACGTCCAATCCGACCGGGCCACCATGGGCCTCCTGGCGTTGGGCGGCAAAAAAATTCCCATTCAAAAACCGGATCGCTACAAATCCATTCTTCAGACCCGATGTATCCTGGTTGATCCGGCGGAGCGCCGAAAAAAAATTGAAGCTCAACTTGAATCGACGGCCAAACGGGTTAAAGGAACGGCCGTGACCACCGAGGACCATATTGAAGAAGTGGTGCAACTCACTGAATATCCGGTCAGCGTTCTCGGATCTTTCCCGGAATCCTACTTGAAACTGCCGAAGGAAGTGCTCGCGGTCGTTCTCCGTAAACATCAGAAATTTTTCCCGATCGAAATACAGAAAGGAAAATTGACCAACGCGTTCATCGGGGTTCGCAACGGCCTCTCCGAACATCAAGACATCGTCCGGGAAGGATATGAACGGGTCACGAACGCCCGTTTGGCCGACGCCCAATTCTTTTTTGAAAAAGATTCTCAGACCCCCTTGGAACAACTGGTGCCGCGTCTGGCCGAAGTGGGCTTCCATCAGAAACTAGGGTCTTTATTGGACAAAACGAACCGGGTCGTCCACCTCATTGAGAAAATCGGCCCTTCGCTGGGACTGGATCCTTTGATCCTCTCCCATGCCAAACGCGCGGCGACCTTGGCCAAAACAGATTTATTGACCCACATGGTGGGAGAATTGCCGGAATTACAAGGCGTGGCCGGCCGTTTCTACGCCGAGAAGCAGGAACCGGCCCAGGTGGCGGAGGCCATTGAACAACATTATTGGCCGCTCACAACCGACGGAGCGCTGCCCAAAACCGATGAAGCCGCCTTGGTCGCCCTCCTCGACAAGATGGACACGTTGGCCGGAAATTTTTCGGTGGGACTGGTCCCCTCCGGATCAGCGGACCCGTACGGGCAACGGCGTTTGGCTGTCGGTATTATCCGAATTCTCATTGAGAAAAAATGGTCGCTTTCCTTGGCTCACCTGATCACGAGCGCCTTTGACGGACTTCCCTCCCACGACAAATCGCAACAGCAGAAAACCGCGCTGGAAGACTTCTTCGTTCAACGCTTTCTGAATTGGTTCGGGAATCAAGGATATCGGACGGATGAAATGGAAGCCGTTCTCTCAAACCGGAATGAACCGCTCACGACCGTCTATGAAAAGCTGAACGGCCTTAAATCCATCCGGGAAAAACCGGAGTTCGATTCCCTCTCAACCGCCATCAAACGGGCCACCAACATTATTAAACAAGCGGAAGAACGGGGTGTCATGCCGGCCTCGCAAGACGTTCTCAACAACGGGCTTGGCGACATGGAGAAAATCCTCCATCAATCCATCGACCACATCAGACCCCATTTGGNNCCCCATTTGGATGAAGCCCTTCGGTCCCGCGATTTTCCGAAGGCTTTTTTGGCCTTGGCTCCCCTCAAAGATCCGGTTGACCAGTTCTTTGAAGGCGTCATGATCATGGTTGAAGACGAATCCATCCGGTCTCAACGGCTGGCGCTACTCCGGGAAGTTAAACAATTGTTCGACTCTCTGGCGGACTTCTCAAAATTGCAACCCGCAGCGGGGCCCGCGGCCAAGGCGAAAATGCTTTGAGAAACAAATCCGGCTCGCTCCTGTTAGCCATCGACGTCGGCAACACCGCGACAAACGTGGGCCTCTTTCGGCTTCCCTCTCGCTCCAAAACCCCCTCTCCGATTTCAACGGGCATCCTCGGCACGGATCAGTTCCGAAAGAAACGAAATTTATCCTCTTTTTTTAAGAACACCCTTTCTCTCTCCCCCAGCCACTATTCACGCCTGCGCGCGATCATGATTTCCAGCGTCGTCCCCCACATCGAGACGAACCTCAAACAAAGCCTCCTTTTTCTAAACGCTCCGATCACGTTTGTCTCGGCCAGATCCCCTTCGACCGTCAGCGTCCGCTACAAAATCCCCTCTGAAGTGGGAGCGGACCGGATTGTGAACGCCCGCGCCGCCGCCGAGCTCCATTCAGGGGCGGCCATCGTCATTGATTTCGGAACGGCCACCACGTTTGACTGTCTTTCGTCCCGGCATGAATTTCTGGGAGGCGTGATCGCGCCGGGGATCGTCATCTCCGCGCAAGCGCTCACCCAACGAACGGCGAAATTACCGCCGGTGACGCTCAACAAACCCGCTCGAATCCTGGGAAGAAACACCGTGGAATGCATTCAATCCGGCCTCTATCACGGATATCGGGGACTCGTGAAGGAAATTGTGGCCCGCCTTCTAGAAAAACTTGGGAATCGCACGCGCGTGTTTACGACGGGAGGACAGGCCCGTTGGATCCTCAAGGGGACCGCGCTGGACCAAAAAAATATTCCCCACCTAACCCTTATGGGATTGTTTTTTTTATGGCATGATCTTGCCAGCAAACGAAATTCATAACTGATATTTCCATCGACAAGGAGGCCTTTCGTATGAACCTGAGACGACTGACATTGATCTGCGCCGCTGTGATTCTTTTTTCACCCTATCGCCTCTACGCGGACAACTTTAAAAACAATTTCAAAGCCAATCTCGACGAGAAGACCCTCGACGCGTTGACAAAAGATCTGGGCGCCTTAAACGGCAGCGGAAGCTTTCACACGGGGAAAGCCCTGGGTTTCCCGATCGGCTTCGACGTCGGGGTCCACGGCACCGCCATCAAAGTGAACAAAGACGACCTCATTCTTAAAGACGACTCCTCGAGAGCCATGGCCGGCCTTGGACAAGTGGAAATCGGACTCCCCATGAAGATCAATATCATCGGACGGGGCGGGAAAGTGGACACCGCAAAACTCGTGGGAGGCGGCCTTCGCTTTGGAATCTTGAGCCCATCGCTCCCGGGCCTGCCCGCGCTATCGATCACCGGCCTCTATGACCGGCTGGATCACGATTACTTTAAAGTCACCACCTGGTCGGCGAACGCGGTGCTCTCCATTGATTTCCCTCTGATCGACCCCTACATCGGAGGCGGGTTTGATTCCTCCACCCTGGATCTCAAAGACCCCGCCTTTGAAGGAGTCCCCGCGGCCGTGTCTCGAAGCTTGGACGGGAAAGCCAACGGATCCCGGGTCGAAGCGGGCGTCAATTTGCACCTGATCCCCTTCACGTATCTCAATCTCGGCGCCGGCCTCGCGAACGGCCAGGCCATGTATCATGCCGGAGCCGGAGTGAAATTCTAAGAGGGATCCATGGACGATAAAGCGTTTGAAACCTGGTCGGACACGCTGGATGAGCTCCGGCGCATCCGGCAAAAAACGGTTGATCTAAAAATCCAGCAAAAAGACGGCCCTCTTTCGCTTGATGAATTTTTCGACATATCGAAAGAGAGCTTGGAAGATGTCATCCAGAAATGGTGGGACATCGAAAAACAATCCTGGAAAGACAACCAGCCGGCCGATCCCACCGCAAGCCTTCGAACCGTCCGAGATGAGATGGAATCCCTGATCGACCTGGAATTGGAATCCATGGAGCGCGAGCGCCTCCTCCAGGCCGAAAAAATATCAACCGGCGGCAACGTCAAAGTTGAATTGGAAAAACTCAACAAGTTCGCCGCCGACCTCAAAAAAGCCTACTTGATCAAAATCGACACTCTCTCCAGAGGATCCCAGAAAAAGGCGGCTCCGCAAACGAAGTCGGCTCCCAGGCAGCAATTCGCCAGCGGAGGCGGCGGCAGTGGCGTCAGCACCTTTATCATGTTTTGTGTCGGGCTCGCGTTGGGCGCCGGCGCCTCTTACCATTTCTGGACGGTGGCCAACGACGCCCAAAAACAACTTCAGGAAGCGAAGGCCACCCTTTCAACGGAAAAAAGACAGATGATTGACGGGCTGACCATCCTGCAAGAGACGTATTACAAACTGGCCACTGGAAAACTCTTGAATCTGCCTCAATTGGAGGCGGCCATGAAACCCATCCGAACGGACTTCGCCAACAGAAGAAAAGAAATTGAGAAGGATTTCCTGAAACAGCGTGAAAATCTGTCTAAAAAGATCCCCGCGGGGGACCGGCTGGATAAATCTCTCGAACGATTAAATGAAACGAAGGCGAAACGGTTGAGCGAACTGGACAAAGAGGAACAAAGCAAACTGGATTCTTACCTTAAGCAGCGCCAAATCCACAAAGATTTAATGGAACAAAAGCCTTAACGGCACAGCTCCCCGCGAATCCGCCCCACCTCGTGTCCGGACGGCATCACCGCTTCCTGACATTCCACATCGGCAATCCCAAGAGGGTGCGCCACGTTTTTAGTGACCACAAGCGCGCCGCGGTGAGGCCCCTTGACCACGAGTGTTTCCAAAAGCCTTCCCTCTCCCACCTTCCGAGGCCGTCCGCCTCTCACGGAAACCGAATAATAGGCGGATTCTCCTGTCGGCGTCGAAGGAAGCTCCTGGAAGAAAAGTCGATCCCCTTTTTCAGACAACAACAACGTTTGGCAAGACGGCCAGGAAAGGATTTTTTTCTTTTTTTTATTTTTAACCCGAACAATCCAGATCTCGGCCTGATGAGAATCGGGCGCGCTCTCTCTAAAAACGGCCACCGTTCGCCCGTTGGGCGACATCACGGCTTCGTGGATCCGTTCGCCCTGAAACAAAACTGTCGTCTCCGGCCCTTTATGCAAAAGAATTTTGTCGGGATAGATGGAAAGCCGAAGGCCTGACAGCGACTCCGTCTGGTTTTTCATCCAACACGAAGGCGCTATCTCCACGAATTTTCTCAATTTCTCTCTATAAAAATATCGAACAGCAGATCCGAGCCACGTATCCTGCCCGGCGATGTTGGTTCGGTCTAACCCGGCGTCCATCGCTCCACGGATCTTCACAATCATCGGATCCAACTCTCGAACGACTTTCTTATTAGACAAATCAGCGGAAACGACGGCGTCATGAATCGTCTTATTGAACTGAACGCGCTCATCCTCCAGCGTCGTCTCCTGCAATTTTTTAAGACTGGCGGGAATGTCCCGAATCCCGGCAAGGATATCATCCCCCTTCGGCTTGGCCCAAACCGGGCTCAAAACGATCAGGGCCATTACCGTTAACATCCATTTTTTGTCCATCGGTTAGCAACTCCCTCTTAAAATCCCCTTGTGTTTTCAGGCGGTTTCAGTCTAGCCCCCGCCTGACGGGATTTCAAGGCATGGTCAAAAAAGGGCGCGGAGGTCACAGCGGATGGACAAAAATGGAACCGGCGATCAATTCGTCAAACGCGAGCTGCGACTGGCCGACTTGAACCACAAACGTCGGGAAACGCTGAATCACTTTGATGGTCGATCCCGGCGTGAGCCCCATGGCCAGAAGGCGGTTGAGTTCTGGATTTTTGGCGGATAAAAGGTAGACAATCTTCGCCTCTTCTCCACGGTCCATTTTATCCAACGAACTCAGGATGGGCGCCGTGGTTTGAGTCCCGTTATGGCAACACTCTCCCGGCGGAATGAGCTTATCAAAGGGAGACTGACTGGGATGACCCAACAACGTGCAGATGGAACTGGTCACCTCCGGAGACAGCGTGTGTTCCCACTGGCACGCTTCCGGATCAATGAACTCATCCGCCACGTTTAAGATGTCCTTCAAAAGGCGCTCCGCCAGCCGCTTTCGGCGGATCACGCTCGTGACCACTCGTGTGGCCTCGGGAGAAAACGAAACCGCCCCTCCCTCCAGCAGAATGAGCCCGGCGGACGCCAAGTCAGCGAAGACGCCGCTTCGCACTTTTTCATTCACGAGCGGTTCAATTTGGTCCCGCGACGTGAGCCCTTCTTCCAGACACTCGTAAATATCAGCCAACCCTTCTTCACGAACTTCTTCCTGTTCGGACGGAAGCGGCGTCATCGGTTTTTTAGACATATCTCATTCCTTTTATAAAAAAGACGTGTGAAGAAGAATCCAATTCACCGCCCCCCCAACCCCCAACGCGAAAGAAAACACAAACGCCGATATGAGAGCGGTGGCCTTCAACCCTCGTTCTTTTAACGTGACGAGCAAGTGCGCGACACACGGCATAAAAAGCGTGATCACAACCATGCTCACAACGACTTGCCTCGGAAGAAGCAAGCCTTGCTTGGTCATGTTAAAAAACCCGGCGGCGCCGTAATCCCGTCGGAAAAAGCCGATCAAGAAGGCCTCCGTGGCTTTGGCCGGAAGACCTAGGAAGGAAACGACAACGGGAGAAAACACCTTCTCAATCATCGCAAGAAGATGAAACCGGTCCAGGAAGAACAGAACCAGCGTGGCGTAAACGAACAGCGGAATCACTTCTTTCGTGTACCATTTGAGCCGCGCCTTGACCTTTTTATAAATATTGGACGGCTGGGGCCATCGGAGAGGCGGGAGTTCGACAAGAAAAGGAGACCGGCCGCCGGGAAGAACCCGAGCCGCCACCCACCCGACGAGCATCATCGTGCTGGCCAAGACGAACATCCACACCGCCAACACCTTCCAGGAGAGCCCGGCGGCCATCCCCAGGATGGCTCCCAGCTGGGCCGAACAGGGAACCGACAACGTTAATAGAAGCGACACAATAACCTTCTCTTTCTTCGTATCAAGAATCCGAGTCGTCACGGTCGCCATGGTATCGCATCCGAGTCCAAGGACCATGGGCAACACCGCCCGGCCGTTTAATCCGATAAGCCTAAAAAGACGATCCATCATGACGGCCAAACGCGGCAGGTATCCCGAATCTTCCATGAAACTAAAGAACAAGAAAAACGTCGTGACGATGGGAAGAATGAGCGCGAACGCGTAGGTCAGCGCCATCGTGATCGTGCCATAGGGCCCCACCAAAAGGTCCTGAAGAAAAGGGATCGGGAGAACCGTTTGAACAAAGGCGGTCGCCAACGGATTGATCCACTGACCGAATACAATCCGCTCAAAAAAATCAACCAGCACTTTGGCGCCGAAGACACCCACAAACGCATACATCAAAAAGAGCGCCAAGCCGGCCAGAAGATATCCGGGGAAAGGACGCATGGCCAAATTCCCAAGATGAGCCAGCCACGAGCTGCTGCCAGCGCCACGACGCGACTGAACCTCGCCGATGATTTCCTGAATCACGTGCTGGCGAGCTTCAAAGATAAGCATTTCGGGCTTGCGAACAAAACGGTTTCGGATCTGCCGCACTTCCTCCTGAAGCGACGCCAACGAGGGCGCGGGACTCCCCGCCGGCACGTGCCGCCACGCGGATTCGTCTTTGGCAAAAAGGGCCACGGCCAGGGCCGTTCGTGAACACGCTGCTGGAAGAACGGTTGAGGCGATTTTCGACAGCGATTGCCCCACTTGCGCGTCGTATCGGGGAGCGGCGGTGGGAATCCGGGCTAACGGGACAAGGCGGCGAAGCGGAGGGATCCCCTCTCCCGTCGTGGCCACCACATCGACCACCGGAACCCCCAAAAGATCCGACAATCGCTTCGTATCAATGACAAGGCCCCGGTCTCGGCGCTCATCCGACATATTGAGAGCCAGGATCATCGGGATTTTAAATTCAGCCAATTCCAGCGTCAAATGAAGCGATTTGGCCAGGTTTTTCGCGTCCGCCACTTGAATGACGGCGTCCAGTTCTCCTTCCAATAGAAAGTCGCGAGCCACTCGTTCGTCCTCGGAACGCGGAATCAGGCTAAAGACGCCCGGCGTATCAAACACCGTCCAGCGTTGGCCTTCAATCACGCCTTCCCCATGTGAAATATCAACGGTGGTGCCCGGGAAATTCGAGACGGTGACGTAGGTCCCCGTCAGGGCGTGAAATAGAACGGATTTCCCCACGTTGGGTTGCCCCACAAGCGCCAACCGCTTGGGAAGGCGCCCGGGCGAACCATGGGGATGTCTATTTTCGGATGATTTGTTTAGATCCATAGAAAGGTCTGAGCCCAGCTTCATGCTTCTTATAACACAAAACGTTGGAGTTGGTTCGTCAGAGAACGACTATTTTCAGGAAGGAACAGGGTCCAGGAGAGGGCGGGTCTTGTTCAACTGGGAGAGAAATCGTTTCGTCGAAGGCGCCTCATGGCCGTTTCCGGCCAGCTCTTCCTGCAACGCGTTAAGATCCGAGATCGTATCGACATAATAATGAGACGGTAAAATTCGAAGGCTGTATCCGTTTTCCAGCGCGTTGTGCGTGGTGCGCTCAAAGATCTGATCGGTTGACCAACTCACGTCTTCAAATAATTTCATGCAGGGCCGGGAGAGCCCCACCAAATAATACCCTCCGTCTTTTGACGGCCCCAAAACCACGTCGGCCTCATTCAACTCAAGAAAGGCCTTCTCGATATAGCTCCGGGGCAAGGTCGGCGAATCGCTTCCGATAATCATGACTTGTTTGGCCCCGCGGCCAAACGCCACGCCGAAGGCGTGCGTGAGGCGTTCCCCGAGGCTGCGCCCTTCTTGCCGGAAAAGATCCGGCGGCTGACGGAGGCAGAGCCACGAGAGATCAGAAGCCTTGGGATGCGGCTGATAAGCGACTTGAATTTTACTGAGGTGGGCGAATTGGCTGGCGCATCGGATCACATCGGAAACAAAACATTTATAGAGGTCGGCGGCTTCAATGCTGTTTAAATACGGAATAAGACGGGTCTTTACGTCACCCGCAATGGGCGCTTTAACAAATACAATCAGCGTTCTACGTATCAGTTCAGCGCAGAGGATAGTCACTGGTTCGTTCGTGCCGCATGAAATTATTCATCATTGAATAAGAACGTTAGAAACAACTCAAACAATCACTTAATACCGTCAAGAGTATGAAATTTCCGTGCAGGAATGGAAGAGTTATTCGTTGGCGGCCTGGCTCAGAGGGTTCAATTCATTGGGCTGTTCGGCGGGAAGAACCTTGTTCAGCTCAAATATGGACACCGGCTCGTTAAAGCCCGTCAAATGTCTTGGTTCCCAGGCGTTTACATCAACATGGTTTTGGACTTTGCCGTACGTGGCTGGAGACATGAGGATTTGATTGTCTCCGGCGAGGTCTTCCAGGCGGGCCACCATATTGGGGGCGTCTCCGATGACGGTGTATTCCAAGCGGTCGCCGGAGTCCACATTGCCGGCGATCACCTCGCCGGAGGACACGCCGATGCCGATGGAAATCCCCTCTTTCCCCGCCTCAACGCGGCTTTTGCTGAGGAGACTTATTTCCTGCATGATCGCCGCCGCGCATTCGACGGCATTCAAATCGGGATTCGCCAGATGCGGAAGGATGGGCAGGCCGAAAACGATCATGACGGCGTCTCCGATAAATTTATCGATGGTGCCCTGATAACGGTAGACCATCGGGGCCACGCGCAAACGGAAATCTTTCAGAAGGCTCACCACTTCCTGCGGGTCCAACCGCGTCGACATATTCGTGAAATGACGGATATCCACCATGAGAATGGCCACCCAAGTCCGATGCCCGGACAACCGCTCCCGAAATCCCTCTTTGTTCCGGCGCATCTCCTCCGCCCAGGTCCGCCCGACATAGGGAATGAGCGCGTTGGCGAACTCATGGTGGTAGAAATTGTCGAGCATGATGCCGGCGTTTTCGATCACGGATTTAAGCCAGAAAATATTCCGGCCCAGATAGGACGAATATCCCAATTTGGAATTGCCCAGCGTCAAAACCCCGAAAAGCGCCCGGCGGCGAGTGGAGAAGAGCGGAAAACTCACTTCCGCCTGAAGGAGATCCATTTCGTCGGTCAAGGATTGGCGTTCCCAATCGGTGAGGACTCGCCGCGTGACCTCATCACGGATCAATTCTTTCTTCTCCTCCCGCACGTACTGGATGAGCAGCGAATCAGACCGAAGAAAAAGCCCTTCCGACTGAGACTCCAGCCCCATCGCCTTTTTGATGTAGAACGCGGGCTTCAGAGGATCTTTGAGCAACAGGCAAACGGAATTAAACCCGATCCCTTTCAGGCTTGAATAGAGAACATTCAACAGCTCATCCCGATCGGCCGACGACAACACGCGCCGCGACAGCCCCCGCAAACGCTGCATTTGATCGTAGCGCTGCGTAAAGAAAATCCGATCCACGATATTTTGAACGCGAAAGCGCAGAGGATGAAACAGGAGCGACATAATAATCGAAGCCATTCCCAACGCGAAAAAATCGCTTCGGGGGATATAGGGCACCAGCAACTGGCGGGCCAAGATATGCGTCGCGCCGAACACGAAGAGCAAAATGAGCGTCATCGACAGGAGCGCGATGATTTTCCGGAAAAGTTCGGCGAATTGATAAATCTGGTTCGTGGTCAAGGCGTAGGCGATCAACATAAGACACACCGTCGACAACAGATGACTTCCCGTCACCACCCACCCGGAAGCGAACGTGGCGCTGTGCGTGAGAAACGCCGTGAACATCATCCCCACGATGGCGGAACTCGCCCCCACAATCAACAAATACACGAGGCGGTTTTTCTGGCTGGGGTCCTGCGCTAAATTGGCGTGACGCGCCAAAAGAAAGAGGCCGATCCCCGTGAGAACGGTATAAACGAGAGCGGCCACCCAGAACTGTTCCCCGATATCCGGGTAAAGGAACAAGGCGCCGCGCGCCAACTCATACGGGAACACGCCCTTGAGCATCAGCGCGAACCACCCAATGCCGAACACATACGCCAATTGCCGGGCTTTCTCGAAAAATTCGGGAATCACCGAACCCACCCCTTTCAGAGGGTTCCCAATGCTCCCCAACACCAGGTGATAGAAAAGAGGAGGAACGATCAACAAGCAGGCGGCGTACAACCTGAACCAAAAGAGAGAAACATCTGAATTCGTCGCGAGGTTAAGACCGATGAAAGAAAATCCCCAGGCGGTCAGCGTGAAACAAAGAAGGGTGAAGAGGCGGTTGATTTTTCTGCGAGGACTGTCCGTAAGAACCAGCCCCCCGACAATCAGATTAACGAGGGCTGAAAACAATATTAATAAGAAAAACGCGTTGCGCAATGACGTGGGTTGGTTCATGTGCGAATTTTATCCTTGCCATAGGATGCACCGAACATGCAAAAAATTCAATACGCCAAATTAAAAAACGATCGGAAAACTAGGCTCGCTTGCGTCCAACCTTGATCAGAGATATAAGAAAAGATTCAACGGACGGTTATTATCCACAATGTTATCAACAAAGTCCACAAATGAAGCGAGAGTCCCCTTTCCCTCAAAAATGTAAAAAAGAGCTTTATCCACCAAGTTATCCACACAATCCACAAAAAAAATCAAAAAAACAGGAAAATCCGTGAAAAAGGCGTGAGGGAGGAGGGGCGGCGAGTCTTAATCGAGGATGATGCGGAACTGACGGGTCACCACGTCGCACGATCCGTTGCTGCCGATATGAAGGCTCCCGGTCAAATCGTCCCACGCCAGTGTGCCATTGGCGTCGTGATCCGTGTTGAAATTCAGGGTCAGGCTGACGGGTTGGCCCACCACGTTTGAAACCGCTGAAACGGAGCCATTGTTGAGCCCTCCAACGACCGCCATGGATCCAGCCCCATTGAACGTAAACGTCATGCTGATGCCGGAGCCGGAGAACAAGGCCGTCCCGGTCAGCAGTTTTGTGGTATCCACAGAGCCGGCCGTATCGATCGTGAGAACCAAATTTTCCACATACGTAAACTGAGGTGACGTCCCCTGGCAGGTGATGGCGACCGACTTGACCAACGCCGTGGACGCGAACACCGCAATGGGATCAATGACAGCGTTGGAGATGTCTCGAAATTGGAAGGTGAGGGTCGCGGTCCCGTAATGCTTTTCGATGAGGTTGAAGTTATATCGAGACTGGCTGTCGGGTCCAAATACTCCCGGATGGGCTTGCCCGGACAAATAAAGCCCGTGCACAATGGGAATCAACGAGCTGAGAGCGTCCCGATTTAACAGGTGAAATTGTTGGGCGGCCTCGGCCGGAACAGCCGTTTGAACGGTGTTCACAGGAAGGCCGTCAATAACCTTGGAGCTCTCGTTTTCACGCCGGCACCCGGCGCCCATAACCAAAATGCCAAGAAAAAAAATCATTTTCATTTTCATAGATCGGGTTTCATTGGCTTCAGCTTATAAGCCACCGTCCATTTGATCAGGGTGTCACCCGCGCCGCGTTCCAAGTCAAAGCTGGTGTGGCTCTCCTTGAGGAGTCCAAACCCGGCGCCAAGCCCCATGTTCCATCCGCCGCGATGCCAAACAAGGCCGACAAGGGCGTCCATGGCTTCTCCAGCGCTGCCGAGAACGGCTTCCCCCGCGATCTTCTCCTCGTTGACGTGGTAATACGCGAGCTCCGTTGATAAACCAAAGGTGTCTGAGAGAGGAATTTCCAAGGCCGCGCGAGACTCGAAAATATTCCCGGGTTTGACTTGAACCCCGGTCCCGTCATGAATCCCCAGGTTGCTTCCATAGTGTTCCCGGAAGACGTACCCGGCGTTCAAATGAAATGGCCACGCGGTCGGCACCTGATAAAGGAGAACCGCCTCGAGATCGGGACCGCGGGCGATGGGCAGATCGTCCTCATTTCCGCCCGAACGCAAATGCCAAATCCCCAAAAAACCGATTCGATCCGAAAGAGCCAATTTGAATTCGGGAGAGACTTGGCCGACGCTGCTGCCGGTCAGTTTGTCGCTTCCCCGTTCCAGATGTTGGGAAACATAACGAAAGGTCACCCCGACGTCCGCCCAAGACAAAACGCCCAAACGAGCGCGAACAGGAACCGTGAAGGTGGTGTATTTGACCTTGGGAGAACCAAAATTGTCCCCTCTGTCGGCAACCGAGAAGGCGGCGTCAAAATAATACTGTCCGAGCGTCTGCGCTTCTTCTGTCAATAAAGGACGCGCGTGAAGGAGAGGATGGAAAGACGTCAAAACCAATACGGCCAACAGAATTTTCTTCAACGGAAACTCCTGGAATAATCAGAGTGAAACTGAGGATGCAACATTAGAATAATGTGATTCCAAAGGATAGTAGGGGCGGGGGGCATTTGAGCGAGTGACTTAGCCCGTCCGCCGTAGGCGGGCGGGGTTGGAACGGTGCTCAAATGCCCCCCGCCCCGACCTCGCTATCCCTCGGTTCCTTTGAAATCGTCGGGATAATCCGCATGGAGGCACGCCTCGCAGGTGTTGTCCTCGTTTTTCGAGAGAAGGCCGTGTTTGGGGCAAGGCTCCACCCCCAACGCCGTGAGGCGTTTCATTTTTTCCTGAACCGCGGCGCTATACAGAACGCCTTCATTCGCCGTATCAACGGTAAAGTGACGTATCGAAAGCCCCTGTTCCGCCAACGCCTCCGCCACCGATTCCTCCGATGGGAAACGCCGCGAATCAAAAAGAACCCCCCCGGCCAAAAACTCATAGACCCACGCCCGGCCATCCCACCGGAGATGGATTTGATTGTCGGAGCCGACGCGGAAGACATAGGAATGGCGTTGATCGAGCATGAAGAGATTTTAATACATCCCGGCTTACTTGGAGTATTTCAGGCGGGTGGGCAGCGAAAAATGACCGGCAAAAGCATCGTAAATCTGAGTTAAAAGCTCGCTGAACATGATCGGTTTTTCAAGGAACCCCTGGGCCCCCACCTCCTTGGCGCGGGCCAGGCTGAACACGTCGGCGTAGGCGGTAATGAAAAGAATGGGGACGTGGGCCGTCCGGGGATTTTCCCGAAGATGTTTGCAGAGAGAGAACCCGTCCATGCCCGGCATCATAATGTCGAGAAGAAAAAGGTCCGGGACCTCCTTTTCGATGGCCGCCAACGCCTGATCGGCGCCCCGGGCGATGGTCACCTGGAATCCCTCCCCGCTCAAAGAAAACAGAAGGAACGACTGAACGGATTCGTCGTCGTCCACCACCATTATTTTTTTTGATGAATTGGGTTCGGGTGTCACGGTATGCTTAGTTTACATGAGATAAGACGAAATTTCAGCGGGCGAGAAAATAAACCCATGAACCCCATCCCCATAAATTTTATACTTGACCCACACAATGACACCGTTCAAACAGCTCAACACCTCAAGACGCCTGTTCCTCGCGACTCTTCTGGGATTGCTCTGCCTCTTCGCGTGGATGAGGTTCACCCATGTGAGCGATCGGCCCATGCATCACGACGAAGGCGTGAACGGCTGGTTTCTCACGAACCTCGTCAAAGACAACAACTATAAATACGACCCGGGCAATTACCACGGCCCCTCTCTTTACTACATTCAACTGATTCCGACGTGGGTGACCGGACTTATTAAAACAGGATTCACCCATTTCAACTCTCACGGCTTGGAGGGCATCACAGACACCTCCGTTCGCGTCTCAGTGGCGGCCGCGGGAGTTCTCGTCCTCGTGGGGCTTCTTCTCGCCTCAAACCGGATCGGCCCGGTGGGCTCCCTCGCGGCGCTCATCCTGGCGGGGCTCTCGTGCAACCTCCTTTTTTTCTCGCGCTATTTTATTCATGAAATCTTCGTCGTTCTTTTCACGCTGGGGATCTATTTGGGCCTCACCCATTACACCGACAAGAGAAGGCCTGTCTATCTGATTTCCGGCCTCATCTCGGCTGTTCTTCTCTTTTGCACCAAAGAGACCTCCCTTATTATTTTCACGGTCATGCTCCTCGCGGTTCTTTGCGCTGAAAGCACGCACGAACTCATTTTAACGGGCCGGCTCCCCTCGCCCGTCCGGATCGTCTCGGAAAAGATGGCGACCGTGAATGAAAAAACATGGCGCGCTTTTTTTTACGGGGCGTGCATCGGCATACTCATCTGGCTGATCCTCTTTTCCTCCTTCTTTAAAAATCTCCAGGGACTACAGGACTCGTTCAAAACCTTTTTCATCTGGAGCAAGACCGGAATCGAATCCGGGCACAACAAACCCTTCCCCTATTTCATCAATCTGCTTCTGATTAAATACGAATTGGCCGCCGTTCTCTTCTCGCTCGTCGGCGCGGCGATCGCATCCATCAAGAATGACCGGAGAGGGCTTTTCCTCGCCTACTGGACGTTCGGGATCATTTTGGCCCATTCGCTCATCCCCTATAAAACCCCGTGGGTGGTGATCAACCTGCTGCTCCCGATGTATTTATTGTCGGGATATGGGATTCAGTCTCTGGTGACGCTCATTCAGACGGAGGCCGCCGTAACCAACAAAAAGACGGCCCTCTTCACCCTGGCCGTCTTTTTCGCTTTGCCGATCCTGCTCCAACTCCCGGTCACGTTGAAAATGGTGTACACCGACTATGACAATAACTCGTATGAGCAGGTGTACCAACACACCGTGAGGGATATTTACCGGCTGATCAATGATATCGACAAGGTCGCTCAGGAGTCGCCGGAAAAACAGGACATTCAGATTTCGATTGTTTTCTCCTCCAATTGGCCGCTCCCCTATTATTTGCGGAATTATCCGCGGGCTGAATTTTGGGAACGCTACGACAATATCCCGCACGTGGACGCGCCTCTCATCATCGCCCAACCAAACCAATCGGAAGAACTTGAAAAACTCTTAAAGAACACCTATTCAACGAAAGATTACTCACTCCGGCCGGGCATCGCCCTGCGCCTGTATATCAACAATCGCTATGTCAAACGCCAGGCCCCGGACGCGCGACAAGCGATTCCTCTGACGCGTTCCTTGACGCCGTCCAAACAACTCCGGCCGGGGCTTTGGCAGGACCTTTTTGCGGGATCCCAATTCACGGGAACCCCGGCCACGACCCACGTGGACAAAATTAATTTCTCCTACGACCGGGAAGCGCCGAACAAGCCCGGCACAAGTCCCTTCTCGCTTCGGTGGAGAGGCCTCCTCAAGGTTCCCTCCAACGGAATCTACACCTTCATTCTGGGCTCCGACGACGGCGCCTGGCTCTTGATCGACGATACGTTGGTCATCGACAACGGGGAGATCCACCCGCTTCTCTACAAATCCGCTCCCGCGACCCTCTCGGCGGGATTCCATAAATTCGAGCTCAAATATTTTGACGCCGGCGGAGAAGCCGTTTTGAAACTCACGTGGGAAACGCCGAACCAAAAAGAAGAAGCCCCCCTCATCAGCGCCCTTTTTTCCGAGGAGAAATAGCCTGTGGCCGCCTCTCCCCGGCTTTCCATCATCATCCCGGCCCACAACGAAGCGCAGCGTATTCTGCCCACTCTTCAAAAGATCGACGCCTTTATTCAAACTCGACGCTACGACATCGACGTTATTATTGTGGATGACGGATCAACGGACAAAACGGTTCACGTGGTGAACCGTTTCATGCAAGGGAAACCGTCGTTCAAACTCATTCAGTTGGAAACCAACGTCGGGAAAGGCGCCGCCATTAAACGCGGGATGCTGCTGGCCACCGGGGCGTTTCGCCTGTTCTCGGACGCCGATCTCTCAACCCCCATTGAGGAAGTGGAGAAATTTTGGCCTCTCATGGAGGGCTCAGACAAGGCAGACGTGGTGATTGGGAGCCGGCGCGTGCCGGGCGCTCACATTCTGCAGCGGCAACCCATTTATCGGGAGGTCTCGGGGCGGATCTTCAGCCTTCTGGTTCGTTTGTGCGCCCTTCGCGGGTTCATCGACACGCAATGCGGCTTTAAACTCTTTACGGCGGAGGCCGCCCAAAAGATTTTCTCCAAACAAACCATCCCCGGATTCGGCTTTGACGTGGAAGTGTTGATGCTAGCCAAGAAGAAATTCGGGTTCAAAATCAAGGAAGCGCCGGTCGTGTGGGTGGATTCACGCCCGACGAAGGTCAAACTTTTTAAAGATTCCCTCCGAATGTTCTGGGACCTCTTCAAGATCCGGCTTAACTGGCGTGCCGGCCACTACGACGAGTAACTAATCCCAAAAAGCAGGGCCTGGTTCATCCGGCCTCATTCCGAGCCCGCCAAAAAGACATGTCGGGCAAGTCATTCGTCCAGACGAACCAGACCCTGTTCGACTTAAGAAAGTCTGAATCCACCCCCAAAATTTTTACGATAACTTTACAATCCATTGACACGCTTTCCGACGACCTTTTTCTATATTAGTCGTGCTCGATTTATTTCGGGCGATGGGGGTTCACCACGTTGGAGGGGACGTGACTGGACCCCCTTCTTTTTTATAATGGTTTAGGGTTTAGAGTTTAGTCATTAGAGTTTTGAAATCCTAAATTCTAAGTTCTAAATCCTAACCAAGGATCTAAATCCTAAACAAGGTCCAAAACTCGAACTCTATCCTTTCGGCAGCGTAAACCAAAACCGGCTGCCACGGCCTAGGCCGGCGGATTCCGCGTGAATCTCCCCGCCGTGCGCTTCCACCCAGAGTTTAGCGATGGCCAGGCCAAGACCTGTTCCCTTTGATTTTCTTCCTGCCTCTCCTTGGTAAAACCGTTCAAACACGTAAGACAAATCTTCCGGGGCGATTCCCATTCCGGTGTCAGCGACAGCCACGTGAACCCCCTCATCGTTTTGTTTCAGCCGGACAGAGATTTCCCCCTGTTTGGTAAATTTCATCGCGTTTGATAAGAGGTTCGATATGACTTGCTCAATTCGCGCCGCGTCGCAACGAAGTGAAAAATCGCCGCCCGCATCCGATAATTTCAAGACAAGGCCTTTTGTGTCAGCGAGGGGTTTCGTATTCGCGATGACCTTCTGAACAATCCCTTTCACGTCCGCGATTTCAGTGTTCAGTTCCGGCACCTTGTCGCCCGCTTTAAAAACAAAAAGAAGGTCCTCTACGTATTGCCGAAGCCGAACCGTATTCCGGTCGATCATCTCCAGATAACCGTCCACATCTTTCCCTGAGCGCTGGGGATCCAACTTAAACCCCTGCACCATTTCAATGGCGCTTTCAATGGCGGCCAACGGGCTTTTAAGCTCATGCGTGAGCCCTGCCAGCGTGTCTTCACGAAAAAAGGAACCACGCCTCACGATGAGAGCATAGATAAAGGGACCGATGGAGAGAACCGCGGACAAGAGAAGGACTTCCAGAAACAGCATATAAGTCATGGGTCCCAACACGTGCCGCAATTCCCGATGAATGTAGACGGGAATTGGAATAACCAAGGCGATCAGGAGCACGTAAACAACAATGAAAAGCCCCGCTTTCCGAAGGAGAACGCCGATATCCAGCGCCTGATGCTTCACAATCGCCCATGAAATCATGAGAGGATAAAGGAAAACCAGGAATTGCCCGAAAGGATAGATCTCAATGTGATATTTGTAGAAAAAGTTCGTGGCTCCTCCCAGCATCCCACAGGTCATTCCAATGGCAACCCAGGTGAGCTTTCGTTTTTCAATCGATGAATCGGTGGCCAGTGAACGGTACAAGCGAAAGCACGACATCCCCATCCCGATGAAAAAAAAGACGGTAAATACATGATAGGCCGGGCCCAGGATGTCCCAATATCGGAAGGGCCCGTGCGGTGCCAGATCCACGATAAACCAATGAATTCGAAACCAGAGGATCAACATGAGACCGGTGCTGAGCGCCGAACAAACGCCGAGAAAAGTCGCGGGGAGCGGTTTTTTCGTGAATGTCGATGAAAACCAAAGGTAGGTGGTGGGAATCCAAACGGCGCCCGTGTAGAAAATCTGATTCCACATGAGCGACGTCGCTTTGTCAGGGGAAAGAATCGCGATGCCGAGGCCCCCGCCCCAGAGCGCCACGCTGAGACTCGCCAGCGCCCAGGTTCGATTCTCTTTAAGGTGAGGATTCCCGAGGAGAACCGCGATGGCTAGGAGAAGGCTCAGAATCCCCGTGCCAAGTGAGGCCAGCCCAAATGCCAATTCCCACGCGTTTGAATAAACCATAAAATTAATTTCCCCTCCATGGTTTAGGATTTAGTGTTTAGAAATTAGTCATTAGTGCTTCAAACCCTAAACTCTAAGT
Organism: Elusimicrobiota bacterium; assembly: GCA_003140895.1. Lineage (GTDB taxonomy): Bacteria > Elusimicrobiota > Elusimicrobia > F11 > F11 > PLLH01. The sequence continues at coordinate 2,974 of PLLH01000059.1, read as the reverse complement.
TCTAAATCCTAAACAAGGTGCAAAATTTAATTTCTCGGGAGCGTAAACCAAAACCGGCTGCCACGGCCTAGGCCGGCGGATTCGGCGTGAATCTCGCCGCCGTGAGCTTCCACCCAAGTTTTCGCGATCGTAAGGCCAATCCCCGACCCTTTGGCCCCTTTCCCTGCTTTCCCCTGAAAGAACCGGTCAAACACAAGCGGCAATTCGTCCGACAGAATACCGGCGCCCGTATCCGTGACGGAAACTTCGATTGAATCTTTTTGCTCTTCAACTTTGAGGGTAATGGAACCAGAAGGGGTGTATTTAATGGCATTCGACAGAAGATTGGAAACGGCCTGTTGGATCTTTTCCGAATCGATCTTTATTGGAATCTCCTGATCCGGCACGCTCAAGTGAATCTCCAGCCCTTTCTCTTGGGCCCGCTCTTCATTGGCGGACACCGCACCCGAGAGAATTTTCCTAAGATCCACGACTTCAAACTTAAACGGTTCAGATCCCGCGGGAAGGCGAAAAACCTTGATCAGTTCATTAACCGCCCTCTCCAGGCGCGCGGTATTCCGGTTAATCATGTCCATGTAATCGGCGTGCGCCGGTCGAAACCGGTCTCCTTCTTTAATGTCTTGAAGAAAATCCATCGCGCTTTGGATATTGGCCAATGGACTTTTCAGCTCGTGCGTGAGCCCCGCCATTTCATGTTCGTGAAAATAGGACCCTCGACGAACCAAATAGGCATAAAGAAAAGGGCCGACGGAGAGAGTGAGAACCAGATTCAATGCTTCGACCGTAACGGTCCCCGTCATCTGAGAAGTGGACCCCAGGCGGTGGACGTGAAGCAAGGAGACGATGACTCCGCCGATCAAAAGCAAAGCGACATACAAACCGAGAAAGAGGGCGATGCGACGGATAAAGATCCGGATGTCCAACAAATGAAAACGCAAAATAGCGTAAGCCATGATAATCGGATAGAGCGCCACCCCATAGGCCCCCCATGGATACACGTCGATGCCGATTTTCGGCAGATAGGTGTGGAACCCGGAAATAAACCCCACGACCGTGGCTAAAAGAAAGTATTGGATTTGGGTTCGCTTGGCGGGGTCGACCGTTTTTAATGAACGTATCAAGTACACATGGGCTACTGAGACGACCCCGATCCACCACAGAAGAAAGATATTGTAAAGTGGCCCGCCGCGAATGTAAAAAAATTGGCCAAAGAGAAAATCGGCCCGCCGGAAAAAGAGGGGAGTAAAAAGAAGGCTAAGAAAGAAAAGCCCGACGACGTGGTTAACGAGGACGGCTCGAGACTTCTTGAGATCTAAAAACGCGCAGACAAACTGGAACAAAAGTGGCGCTATCCAGATGACCCCGAGCGCATACGTGGTTCTCCAAGCTGAAAGCGCCATCGAGATCGTTTGCGCGATGGAAATCCAAACGATTCCAACCCCCCACATACCAACGGAAAAGGCAAACAGACAAAACATTCGTCCGACACGTCGATCTGAACTTCGGAAAAGAACAAAAATCCCCAACCCGATCGACAAAATGGCGATCATCAAGCCCGCAATTCCGAATGCGTTCATAAATTAATAGTGACTCCCCCTTTCAGGTGACCAATCGGAAGGACATTAGGCAGGACTACTTGAACATCTCAATTTCGGTTAGCTTTTTTCCGGGGCCAAGCCGGGCGTTAATAATCTTTTCGCAATCCACCGGCGGCTCCACTTGAGGATGCCACCATTGATAGATCCCATGACCTTTTACTGGGAGTGTTTCCCTTTTCCCTCTTTGAACATCCCAAGCTACAATATCCTCTGGCTTGCCCCAGTTAGAGCTAAGTACAGCGCCCACCCATTGACTATCAGGCGACCAAAAAAAGAGTCCCGCATCTCTTGAAACTTTTGCAAGTTGATGTATTGTCTGCGTTTTGACATCCCAAATAAATGGGTTCCCATTCAATAAATACGTGAATGCCACCTTTGTTCGATCAGGGGAAATTTCTTCAAAGCTGCTTTTGGGAGGTAATATTGTTATCAAGACCGGGCGTTGTTCCCCCAACTTAATCTTATAGTAACCGCTTTCGTCCTCCGTTCCGGCGGTTCCGCTAGGAAAAGTTATGGTTTCACCGTCTTTATCCCAGATAAGTTGACCCGTCCCTTTGAATCCAACTGTTGAAATATTCAGATCCCAATTAATGAACGTATCAAGCTGGATAATTTTCACATCAAAGAGAGCAATGGCTCTTTTATAAATAAGAAACTTGCTATCCGGACTCCAACCATAGTCGAAGCCCTTCGGATCTGAAAATAACCGCATTTCATCTTGAGTATTTAAATTAAGTACTCGAAGCTCATTTTTCTTTTTCCCTTGGTCATCTGGTTTATGTTCAAAATTGAAAGCTAACAATTGGCCATCGGGTGATAAAGAACTGGATAATATATGCCCATCAGTGGGAGGTTTCCTCACAAGTCTTTCGCTGCCCTCTTCCAAATCGACAACTGTTGATAAAACAACCAACTTTCCCTTAATAGGCAGCGGCTTAGCCCAAACGAAAACTAAATTGGATGACAGAGTGAACAAGAAAAAGAAAAACCTGGTGTGCCTATTCATTTATGTTCTCCATGATTTTTATTAACCGCGACATATCATCCAGAATATACTTTTCGCATTGGTGATTACCGCGGATGTCATAAATTTTTGGATTTCCGGGGGCGGGGACCTCTCGAACCGATGTTCCACTTCGCCCGAAACCAATTGAAATTCCAATTCCCCTCCCATTTTCAGCGGGGGCCGTGCGCGTAACAGGATCGTGCTCAAAGGCAATCTTCACAATATTGTTCGTTTTTAGATCATTGTATCGATGCAAGTAAGTTCCTTCCGCCCCAATCAAAGTTGTGTTTTCAGAATGCAAATTTCCTTCCTGGTTATGATAGACATAGCCGCCGGCGCTATGGGCATAAATCATTTTATACTTGTTCTC